>JBDHZK010000042.1:0-18689 GCA_039811865.1 Propionicicella sp.
CGATGGCCCGGGTCATGGCACCAAGCGCTCAGAGGACGCTCCGGGCGGGGCGAACGGGGGTTTGAGCCGCGGGCCCGAAACCGGCCGGCCCCAAGCGGCAGCGACGATGAGCAGGACGCAGATCGCCGCGATCACCGGAACCCGACCCTGGCCAGCCCTCGGAGCGAAGGCGATGCCCGCGCCGATGAGCGTCACGCCGAACACGACCACCTGCAAGGCCGAACTCAACCATCCCACGCGTCAACCCCCGTTGATGGGGCCGTGGCAACCCAGCGACTGGTGCCGCCTCAGCGTCCCGTGCCCGCGTACACGACGGCCTCGCCGGTGGTGTCCAGGCCGAAAGCGGTGTGCGCGGCGCGGACGGCGGCGTCGACGTTGCCCGCCTCGACGACCACCGAGATCCGAATCTCAGAGGTGGAGATCATCTCGATGTTGATCCCGGCGTCGGCCAACGCGGTGAAGAACCTGGCGGTGACGCCTGGGTGCGAGCGCATCCCGACGCCGATCACCGAGACTTTGCCGATCTCCTCGTCATAAAGCAGGTCGGCGTAACCGATCTCGGTCTTCACCGCCGCCAAGGCGGCGATCGCCTTCGGCCCGCTGCTCTGCGGCAGGGTGAAGGAAATGTCGGTCGCGTGCGAGTCATGGTGAGACGCGTTCTGCACGATCATGTCGACGTTGATGTCGTGATTGGCGATGGTGGCGAAGATGCGCGCGGCCTCGCCCACCCGGTCCGGGACGCCGACGACCGTCACCTTTGCCTCGCCCCGGTCGTGCGCGACCCCTGAAATCAGCGCCTGCTCCACGGGCAACTCCCCTTCTTCGATGTCCTTGACCCACGTCCCCGGCTTGTCCGAGAAGGACGAGCGCACATGGACGGGAACGTTCTCGCGCCTGGCGTATTCGACGCAGCGCAAATGCAGGATCTTGGCCCCGGACGCCGCCAACTCGAGCATCTCGTCGTAGCGAATCTGCGGGATCCGGCGGGCCCCGGCAACGATTCGCGGATCGGCGGTGAAGACGCCGTCCACGTCGGTGTAGATCTCGCAGAAGTCGGCGTTCAGGGCGGCGGCCAGCGCGACGGCCGTGGTGTCGGAGGCCCCGCGGCCGAGGGTCGTGATGTCCTTCGTGGTCTGCGAGACCCCCTGGAACCCGGCGACGATGACGATGTCGCCCTCCTTGAGGGCCTGGACGATCCGTCCCGGGGTGATGTCGATGATGCGCGCGTCGCCGTGCTTTCCGGTGGTGATCACGCCGGCCTGCGAGCCGGTGAACGACCGGGCGCGGGAGCCGACGTCGGCGATCGCCATGGCCAGCAGGGCCGCGCTCATCCGCTCGCCGGCGGTCAGCAGCATGTCGAGCTCGCGTGGCGGGGGCTCGGGCGAGACCTGCAGCGCGAGGTCCATCAACTCGTCGGTGGTGTCGCCCATCGCCGAGATGACGACCACCACCTCGTAACCGAGCGCCTGCGTGGCGACGATTCGCCGGGCTACGCGCTTGATGCTCGCGGCGTCCGCCACGGACGACCCGCCGAACTTTTGTACGACCCGCAAGGTTTCGCCTCCTGCCCATCGCTGCCGTTCGCGATCCGGGGCAACTCTGCCAGACCTGGCCAGGCCGTCACACCGGGCCGGCGGGCGCGGACGTCCGGCTTCAGTCGCGGCTACCGGGCCCGAGTTCGCGGCGGTGATCGCGCCGCTCGCGTCGGTACTGCCGGCGGGCCTCGCGATCGGCGCTCCAAGCGGCGCGCTCGGCGTCCGACCCGATCGCCGAGCGCAGCGCGGGCATCAGGAAGATCGGGATCATGAGCCACCACCAAGAGCCGGTGATGATCATCAGCATGATCGCCGCGGGCCAGGCCAGCCCGATGGCGACGCGAAGTGCATAGCGAAGCTCGGGGCGGCCCGAGTTGGGGATGGGGACGGGCGGGACGTCCTTTGGCGGCCCGTCGTCGACCTGAGCCAACTGCTGACCCGCGAAGTCCGGCTGATTCCAAGAAATGCCCACCGGATCGGGGTTGTAGCCGGGGAGGTCGGCGAAGAGCGGGTTGAGATCGTCCTGGGTCCGGGCGGCGAGGGCGGTCGTGGCGCGCTCCTCCAACTCGGCGTCGGTCAGGCGTCCCTGCACGTGATGTTCGCGCAGCAGCGCGACCGCCTGCTCGCGCTCCCGGTCTCCGATTCGCTGCGGAACTGCTTCACTCACCAGTCAAGTATGTGCCCTTTGGCACGGTCCTCCCCAGGCCGGCTCGCCCCCCAGAACGCCCCCGACAGGCCGATGACTGCGCTTCGGCCCAGCGAACAAACCCGCCGGCAACCGCTTCCGGCGCTCCCCCGAGCGCATCGGGACGCCGCCGAACCGCAGATTCCCCGGTCTCGATCGACCTCGGCGGCACGCGAACGGTCGCGCCTGCCTAGGCTGAGGCCATGAATACGGTCAAGTGGGGAATCGCCGGACCTGGCCGCCAGGCCGCGGTTCTCGCGGCGGACTTCGAGCATGTACCGGGGGCAGAGCTGGTCGCGGTCGGTTCCCGGTCGCAGAGCCGAGCGCAAGCCTTCGCGGATGCGCACGGCGTCGCGCGGGCTCACGCGAGCTACGCCGACCTGATGCGCGACCCCGAGGTCGACGTGATCTACATCGCCACCCCGCACCCGCAGCATCGCGACCTCGCCCTCGCTGCCATCGCCGAGGGTAAGGCCGTCCTGGTCGAGAAGGCTTTCGCCGCCACGCTCGAGGGCGCCGAGGCGATCGCCTACGCCGCGCGCACCAAGGGCGTCTTCGCCATGGAGGCGATGTGGACGAAGTTCCTGCCCGCGATCGCCAAGGCGCGCGAACTCGTCCGGGCCGGGGAGATCGGCGAGGTGCGCGGCGTCCAGGGCGACCTGATCGCCTTTCGTGAGTATGTGCCCACGGACCGGCTGTTCGATCCGTTGCTCGGCGGCGGCGCCGTCCTCGACCTGGGCGTATACGCGGTCGGATTCGCCCAGCACTTCCTCGGCCAACCAGACGTCGTCCACTCGGTTGGCGGGCACTTCCCCAACGGCGTGGAATCGGAGGTGGGCATCCTGCTCGGCTACGACGACGGCCGCTCGGCCAGCCTGAGCATCGGCTTCACCTGCCGCGGTCCGGGCCGGATGGCCCTGTTCGGCACGAAGGGGTGGATCGATGTGCACCCGCGCTTCCACCACCCAAACTCGATCACCGTGCATCGCGCCGGAAGCGAACCGGAGTTGCTCACGCTGAATCCGCTGGGCGCCGGCTACGCCCACGAGTTGATCGAGGTCACCCAACGGATCGCCGCCGGACACACCGAAAGCGAGATCAACCCGTTGGACGACACGATCGCGGTCCAACAGACCATGGCCACCGTCCTCGACCAGATGGGCCTGCACCCCAAGGACGACGACCTGGCGGTCTGACGCGACCGCTCGACCGGGACGTCTCGCCGCTCTTGATTCGCCAGCGGCGAGATCTCGACCGGGCTGGTTCGGGCCCACTCGCCGGGTACGGCCAACTCCGCGCGCTGGCCAACGCCGTTTGGGGGTAGCGGCACAAATGCGCCGTCGGCCCGCTCCCACCGACCCAAAGACCACCGAGTAGGTTGCCCGCAAGGGTGTTGGTCGCGCCCGCCTCCCCCCTAGACTGCACGAATCGGCCACTCATGCCGCGGGTGCCCAAACCGGCCAAAAGCCGCTGCGGATAAGGACATTCGAATGGTGGAAATGGGACCGGCCAGCATGGCGCTGGTTGCAGTCATCGTTGTTATCGGCCTGGCCAGTCTGGGATTCGCGGTGGCCCTTCGCCGCGGTGTCCTGGCTGCCGACACCGGCACCGAATCGATGCGCACCATCGCCAAGGCGATCCAGGAGGGCGCGTCGGCCTACCTGAAGCGGCAGTTTCGCACGCTTGCGATCTTCGCCGTCTTGGTGGTGGCCCTGCTCTTCATCATCCCGGGAGACCTGAACGTCAAGCTCGGCCGGGCGGTGTTCTTCCTTGTCGGCGCGGCCTTCTCGGCGGTGATCGGGTTCATCGGGATGTCGTTGGCCGTCCGGGCGAACGTCCGGGTGGCCGCAGCGGCCACCCGCGAGGACGGCCGCAAGGTCGGCGCCTCGATCGCCTTTCGAACCGGCGGCGTGGTCGGGATGAGCGTGGTGGGGCTCGGCCTCACCGGCGCCGCGGTGGTCGTCCTGCTCTTCAAGTCCGATGCTCCGGCCGTCCTCGAGGGATTCGGCTTCGGCGCGGCTCTGGTCGCGATGTTCATGCGCGTCGGCGGCGGGATTTTCACCAAGGCCGCGGACGTCGGTGCCGACCTGGTGGGCAAGGTCGAGCAGCACATTCCCGAGGACGATCCGCGGAATGCCGCGACCATCGCCGACAATGTCGGCGACAACGTCGGTGACTGCGCCGGGATGGCCGCCGACCTTTTCGAGTCCTACGCCGTCACCCTGGTCGCCGCCCTCATTCTTGGCAAGGCCGCCTTCGGCGAACAGGGGTTGGTTTTCCCGTTGATCGTCCCCGCGATCGGTGCCCTGACCGCCGCCATCGGCGTAGTGATCACCAGGGTGCGGGGCACGGAATCGGCGCTGGTCGCCATCAACCGCGGCTTCTACACTTCGGCGGCGATCGGCGCGCTGGCGTCCGGGGTGGCGGCGTTCATCTACCTGCCGGGGTCGTTCGCGCTGCTGCGCGGCGCCAGTTCCAACGTGGCGGCCACCCCTGGCGATCCCCGCTGGATGGCCTTCGGCGCGGTGCTGATCGGCGTCGCGCTGGCCGGAGTGATCCTCTCGCTGACCGGCTACTTCACCGGCACTCACTACCTGCCGACGATCCACGTCGCGAAGACGTCGTTGACGGGCCCGGCCACCCTCGTCCTTTCCGGGCTGGGAGTCGGATTCGAATCGGCCGTCTACACCGCGGGGACGATCGCCGCGGCCATCTGCGCGGTCTTCCTCATCTCCGGCGGATCGATCACGGTCTCGCTCTTCCTGATCGCGCTCGCCGGCTGCGGCCTGCTGACCACCGTGGGTGTCATCGTCGCCATGGACACCTTCGGCCCCGTCTCCGACAACGCCCAGGGCATCGCCACCATGAGCGGGGACGTGGACGCCCGCGGCGAGGAGATCCTGACCGCGCTGGACGCCGACGGCAACACCACCAAGGCCGTCACCAAGGGAATCGCGATCGCCACGGCCGTCCTGGCGGCCACCGCGCTGTTCGGCTCCTACACCGACGCGGTCAAGAACGCGCTGGCCGAGTTGGGCGCCCACGTCGACAACTTCGACCACATCATCGCCTCGATGCTCGTCTACCAGATCGTGTCCCCGATGACCCTGGTCGGCATGATCCTGGGCGCCGCAACGGTGTTCATGTTCACCGGCCTGGCCATCGACGCGGTGACCCGGGCCGCCGAGGCCATCGTCAACGAGGTCCGCAGGCAGTTCACCGAACTCCCCGGCATCATGACCGGCGAACAGCGTCCGGAGTACGGCAAGGTCGTCGACATCTGCACGCGGGATTCGCTGCAGGAGTTGGCCACGCCTGGGCTGCTGGCCGCGTTCGCGCCGATCGCGGTCGGTTTCGGCTTGGGCGTGGGTCCGCTTGCGGGCTTCCTGGGGGGCGCGATCGTCGCGGGGGTGTTGTTGGCGGTGTTCTTGGCCAACTCGGGCGGCACGTGGGACAACGCGAAGAAGCTGGTCGAGGAGGGCAGCCACGGGGGCAAGAACTCCGAGGCGCACGCCGCCACGGTGATCGGCGACACCATCGGAGACCCGTTCAAGGACACCGCCGGACCGGCGATCAATCCGCTGATCAAGGTGATGAACCTGGTTGCGGTGATCATCGCCCCCGCGATCATCGCCTTGTCGCTCGGTCCTGGGGCAAATCACCCGTTGCGCATCGGTATCGCCGTTGTGGCCATGCTGATCGCCTTCGCGGCCGTGGTGAGCTCTCGGGTTCGGGTGGCGCGGATGCACCGCCGGGCCGCGAAACGCCCAGCCGTGGGGATCAAGTCGTAGAAATGGCGTCTTGGGGGTGCGATTGCCTCGCGCCCCCAAGGCGCCCTCATTCGGTTCAGGCTTTGGCAAGCCAATAGCGCAGCCCGAGGTCGGCGTCACCGGCCCAATCCTCGGCCGGCTCGGCCCGCTCCAGCGTCGACGCCAGCACCTCCCGCGCGACCAGGTCGGCGTGCTCGGTCAACGCCTCGGCCAGCTCGCCGTTGGCCGCCCAGCGCAGGACGATTCGGTCGGAGACGTCCAGACCAGTCGACTTCCGCGCCTCCTGCACGAGCCGGACGACCTCGCGCGCCAACCCGGCCCGGACGAGTTCGGGGGTCAGCGTCAGGTCGAGCGCCACCGTCTCACCCTGCTCGTTGACGACCGACCAGCCTTCCCGCGGACGCTCAGAGATGATCACCTCGTCGGCGCTCACCACCGTGCCGCCGCCGAAGTCGACGCTCGCGCTGCCGCTGGCCGCGAGTTCGGCCGCCAGCCCAGCCGCATCGGCCGACGCGATCGCAGCCGCGACCTTGGGAGTGTCCTTGCCGAAGCGGCGGCCCAACGTCCGGAAATTGCCCTTCGCCGTGTAGTCGACCAAATCCCCCGCGGACGCGAACGACTCGATCCGCTCGACGTTCAACTCCGCGGCGATCTCGGCGAGCAGCGACTCGTCCAACTGCGCGAACGCATAGCTGGGGACGAGCGCGCGTCCCAGCGGCTGGCGGGTTTTCACCTTCGCCTCCGCGCGCGCCGAGCGGCCGAGCTCGACGAGCCTGCGGGTCAGGTCCATCGCGGCCAGGAGCCGCTCGTCCACGTCGCCGGGGCGCGCCTTCGGCCAGGACGCCAGGTGCACCGACGCGGGGCCGTCCGGGTTGGTGGCGACCATGAGGTCTTGCCAAACGCGCTCGGTGATGAACGGCGTCAGCGGCGCCATCAGGCGCGTGACGACGTCCAACGTCTCGTGAAGCGTCCACAGCGCCGAGGCCTTGCCCTCCCAGAAGCGGCGCCGCGAGCGCCGGACATACCAGTTGGACAGGTCGTCCACGAAGTCCGAAACGAGGGTGCCCGCGCGTTGGGTGTCGAAGTTGTCCAGCGCCTGGGTGACCTGCACGACCAGCTTGGCGCGCCTGGACGCCAGCCACCGGTCGAGCACCGGGCGCTTGGCCAGCTCTGGTGCCTGCCCGACCGGCGCCCAGTCGTTCGTCCGGGCATAGAGCGCCTGGAAGGCGACGACGTTCCAGTAGGTCAGCAGCACCTTGCGGACGGTCTCGGTGATCGTCGTGTGCCCGACCCGCCGCGACGCCCAGGGGGAACCGCCGGCGGCCATGAACCAACGGACGGCGTCCGCGCCATGGGCGTCCATCAGCGGGATGGGCTCCAAGATGTTGCCGAGGTGCTTGGACATCTTGCGGCCGTCCTCGGCCAGGATGTGGCCCAGGCACAGGACGTTCACGTACGAGGACGCGTCGAAGACGAGCGTTCCCACTGCCATCAGCGAGTAGAACCAGCCGCGGGTCTGATCGATGGCCTCGCAGATGAAGTCCGCCGGGTAGGCATGCTCGAAGCTGTCGGACGAGGTGTCCGCGTGCGGGTAGCCCCACTGCGCGAAGGGCATCGCGCCGGAATCGAACCAGGCGTCGATCACCTCCACGACCCGGCGCGACTCCTTGCCGCAGGTCGGACAGGCGAAGACGATCTCGTCGACGAAGGGGCGGTGCGGGTCGAGCCGGGACTGGTCGAGGCCCGTCAGCTCGGACAACTCCGCCCGCGATCCGACGCACACCTGGTGGTCGTCCGCGCAGCGCCAGATCGGCAGTGGCGTCCCCCAATAGCGGCTGCGTGACAGCGCCCAATCGATGTTGTTGTGCAGCCAGTCGCCGTAGCGGCCGTCCTTGATGTGCTCGGGGTACCAGTTCGTCTTCGCGTTCTCGCGGAGGAGGTCGTCCTTGATCGCGGTCGTGCGGATGTACCAGGACGGCTGCGCGTAGTACAGCAGCGTGGTGTGGCAACGCCAGCAATGCGGGTAGGAGTGCTCGTACTGCTCGACGCGGAACATCACGCCGCGCTCGACGAGGTCCGCGACGAGCAGCTTGTCGGCCCGTTTGAAGAACTTGCCGCCCACCAGACCGACGTCCTCACCGAATGTCCCGTCGGGGCGGATCGGGTTCAGGAACGGCAGGCCGTAGGCGCGGCAGACGACCATGTCGTCCTCGCCGAACGCGGGCGCCTGGTGGACCAGGCCCGTGCCGTCCTCGGTGGTGACGTAGTCGGCCAACACGACGAAGTGCGCACCGGTGGGCGTCCGGGCGCCATCGGCGACGGGCGGGAACGCCAGCAGATCGAACGGACGCCGGTAGGCCCAGAACTCCATGTCGGAACCGGTGAAGGAGTCCAGGACCGTCCAGCCCTCGCCGAGGGCTTTGCCCAGCAACGGTTCGGCGACGACGAGCTTTTCGTTGCCGTCGGTGGCCACGACGTAGGTGACGTCCGGGTGGACGGCGACGGCGGTGTTGCTGACCAGGGTCCAGGGGGTGGTCGTCCAGACCAGCAGGTCGGCCTCGCCGGCGAGCGGCCCGGAGGTCAGCGGCATCCGCACGTAGACCGACGGGTCGGTCACGTCCTCATAGCCCTGGGCGAGCTCATGGTCGGACAGGGTCGTCCCGCAACGCGGGCAGTACGGCGCGACGCGGTAGTCCTCGACGAGCAGGCCGCGGTTGTGAATCTGCTTGAGCGCCCACCAACACGACTCGACGTAGGCCGGGTCCATCGTCCAGTAGGCCTCGTCGAGGTTGACCCAGTAGCCCATCCGTTTCGTGAGTTGGGCGAACTCGCCCACATGCCTGGTGACGGACTCGCGGCAGCGGGCGTTGAACGGCTCTACGCCGTAGGCCTCGATGTCCGGCTTGCCGTTGAAGCCGAGTTCGCGCTCCACGGCAAGCTCGACGGGGAGTCCGTGGCAGTCCCACCCGGCCTTTCGGGCCACGTGGTAGCCCTGCATGGTCTTGAAACGCGGGAAGACGTCCTTGAACACGCGCGCCTCGATGTGGTGCGTGCCCGGCATGCCATTGGCGGTCGGCGGGCCCTCGTAGAACGTCCACTCGGGACCGCCCTTGGTCTGGGCGAGGGACTTGTCGAACGTGTGCTGGGCGTCCCAAAGTTGAAGCACCTCGTGCTCCAACGCAGGCAGGTCGACCTGCGCGGGGACGTTGCGGTAGCGGGTCGGCCTCGGCTGGGGCGAACTCATCTGCTGTGTTCCTTCGTCGCGTGGGGGACGAAGGGACGAGGCGTGAGCCCCGCGGTACCACCCTCCTTGGCCGCGACGGGCGCGACCCACTCTTGCGTGCCGCGGCCGGTTCTAGTGAGCGGACAACCCGCCGTTCTTCCGGCAGCTCCGGGGTGATGGCCCCATCAACGCCTTGCGACCGGACGATTGTATGCGAGCGGGCGAGGCTGGATCGAGCCCGTTTCGCCCCGCTCCGCACGCGGTCCCCGCCCGGGAGCCGCTTCCGCCGAATCCGGGAGGGGAACAGCCCAGGCAAGGCACGAGGCCGGCGCCCTTGGGGGTGGGCGCCGGCCTCGTGCCGGGATTGGGTGGAGCGGCTGGGGGGTCAGCCGTCGCTGGCGGGGTATGAGTCGCCGCCGGGCTCGGAGGTTCCGGTCTGAGGCGGCTGCCCACCGTTGCGGAACAGGGCGGAGCGGCGCGCGTGGTAGTCGTCGACGTCGATGTCACCGCGAGCGAGCCGCTCGTCGAGGATCGCCAGCGGATCGACGACGGGTGGTGCGGGGGGCGCCGTCGGCCAGGTCTGGCCCTCACCGGGGTGATGCGGATGGGAGAAGCCCGCCGGGCCGCCACGGCGACCGAACTTGCGGCCGATGGGACCGGTACCGGTGACCAGGCTGATGATCACCCAGACGACCAGGGCGGTCAGGCCCAGGCCGATGAAGAACGAAAACATGCCGAAGAACATCCCCGGACCGTGCATACGCATCCTGCTACCTCTTTCTTGTCGTCTTCTCCATCATGCGACCGCGGGCGGGCCCGACCAATAGCCGCGGGCTGTGAGTACCTGCGACTTCCGCTGTGAATCAGCTGTGGCCGGTGCGACCACGGGTGCTCCCGGAGTCGTCGTTCGCCCGGATCGGTGGTTTTGTGCGGCGCAACGCGGCGGCGACCTGCAGCCAAGGCGGGGCCGGTGCGCCTTCTGCCGACTCGCCGCACGTTTTCACGCCCAGGAGCCTCAACTTCCAACGGAGCGAGTCAGCAGGGAGTGATCAGGGACCGGCAACGAGCCGCTCGAGGACCACGGCGACGCCGTCCTCGTTGTTGCCCAGCGTGACCTCGTCCGCCACTGCCAGCACTTCAGGCATCGCGTCGGCCATCGCGACGCCATGCCCTGCCCAATCGAGCATCTCGATGTCGTTTCGCGAGTCGCCGAAGGCGATCACCTCGTCGGCCGCAATGCCGAGGTCGGCGCAAAGGCGGGCGAGTCCGGCAGCTTTGGTGACGCCGGGCGCCATGACCTCGATGAACGGCGCACCGGAGGTAGTCACGTTGAAACCGGTCAGTTCGAGGGTGTCGAGGACGGCCAACACCTCCTCACCCGACAAGGTCGGATGCCGGACGACGAACTTCGCGGCCGGTGCGGCGACCACCTCGTCGAGTGGGTACTCGGTCATGGTGGCCGGATCGCGCATGTGCTCGGCGAACTTGCACAGCCGGGCGTACCCGAACTCGGGGACGAAGGTCATGCCGCCGTCGCGTACCGACGCGCACCGGACGTCCGGCAGCACCGCGCGCATTGCCTCGGCCAGCATGAGCTGGACTTCTGCGGCCAACATCTCCTCGAACAGGATGCGCCGGGTGCCGAGCTCAGCTCCGACAGCCCCGTTCGCGCAGACCGCCAAGCCGAGGAGACCAGCGGGGTCGGTGATCGCGAGCAAGCCGTGCAGTTGGCGCCCTGTCGCGGGGACGACGCGAATCCCGGCGGCTTCGCACGCCGCGATCGCGGCGGCGGTTCGTGGGCTGAGCACCTTCGCGCTGTTGAGAAGGGTTCCGTCCAGATCGACCGCTGCCAGGCGAAAGCTCATGCCCGCAGCGTAGGGCGACCGGGTCAGCGCGCCTCGGACGTGTGCGTATTCGCACTTTCGAGGCTCTTCAGGACGTCCGCGGCTTCGCGCCTGGTCCGCACCCCGAACTTGGCCAGAATCGCGGCGAGATGAGAGTCCACCGTCCTCACCGAGAGCACCAGTTGCGCGGCGATCTCGGCATTCGTCATGCCCTCGGACAGCAAGCGGCAGACCTGAAGCTGACGCTCGGTCAGACCCGCTGGATTGACGCGCGTGGAATCCCTGCGACCCCTCGGGATGCGACTCACCCCGAGCCTGCGCAGCTGCGCCCGAACCCGCGTGGCCAGGGGTTCTGCTCCAAGTGCGTCCAGGGCCGAAAGTGCGGCGAGCAGGTCGTCGGGAGATTCGCTGGACGTCCGGGCGAAGGCCGCTTCGTAAGGGAATCCGGCTGCATCCCAGACCTCGGCGGCGCGGCGCCAGTTTCCGCGGGCGAGTTCGGCGTACGGATGCCCGCTGGCCGACGGTTCGGGCACCCCGCCGGCACGGATCAGCCAAAAGCCGATTTCCGCCAGAACGGCTTCGGTGCCGAACTCGCGAGCGACGCCGTAGGCGGTCGCCAGCTCGGCGTGGGCCAGCCCCGGTTCGCCCGCCAGGTCAGTGGCCTCGGCGAGCGCGGCCGCCGCAGGCCCGATCCGTTGGCACTCTCCGATCGATTGGGCCAACCGCCACGACTCCCGCAGCTGATCGATCGCGCCCTCCTCACCACGGCGCGCCCTGAGCCGACCGATCAGGGTCAGCGCCGAACAGCGAAACGGAGGGGTGCCGTCCAAGGCGAACGCGGCCGTCTCGGCGATCTCGTCCCAATCGCCGGTGGCGAGTTTGAGCATGCCGAGCTCGAGCTTGAGGTACCTGGCGAAGGTCACGCACTCGCGACGATCGGCGAGTTCCAGGCCCGCTGCCAACCATCGCCGGGCAGCCGCCAAGTCAAGGTGTTCCAGCCCTGACCAGATCAGGTTCACATACGACCGACAAGCATGCTCCGGGTCGTCCGCGTCGAGGGCGAGTTCGAGGCTCTCCCGATAAAGCCGCTCAGCCTGCGGATAGTCGGTCAAGCTCAGCGCCAAGCCGAGGTTGTTGAGCGCGTGCGACTTGGTGATCGGGAGGTGCCCGCCGATCTGGATGGCTCGTTGGGCGGCGACAATCGCTTGGGCTTGCCGGCCGGCGAGGGCATGTAGTTGCGCTTGGTTGCTCAACGCCATCGCCAACTCATCCCCGCCGCAGCTACTGAGGATCCCGACGGCCTCGTCGCCGGCAGCCGCGGCGGACTGCGCGTCCCCGGCCCACCAGCAGATTCGCGACAGCCAGCGCAGGGTGTCGGCCAGGAGCCGGGGGTCGCCATCACGGCGCAGCGCCACCGCCCGCTCCAGCGCACTGCGCGCCTGTTCCCAGGGCGCGTCGATCGTGTACAACTCAACGCCATAGCTGTGCCAAAGTCGCGCCTCGGTTCCCCGGTCGAACTCGTGTGGCCGGTTCAGGACCAGCCCCAGGTGCGCGGCCGATTGCCGATGTGCGCCGGCCGCCAACGCCTCTTCCGCGGCGAGGCGGCCGTAGGTCAGGACCGCCGAATCATCACCCGCCTGGACGGCATGGTGGACGATCCGCGAAACGTCCGCGTGCGCACTGGTCCGCAACGCGGCCAGCACGCGGCGGTTGGCGGAGATCCGTCTGGACGCCGGCATCGCGTCGACCACCGCGCGTCGGGTCAGCTCGTGCCGGAAGGTCACCCGTTGCGGCAAGACGGTGAGCAGCCCGACCTGCTCGGCCGGAGCCAGCACGCTCCCGCCTCCGACGATGAGGGCGTCCACCAGCGAGGTCGTCACGGCTGAGGTGACCACGGCCAACTGCTCGACGTCGCTGCGAACGTCCGGGTCGAGCCGAGCCATTCTGGCCTGAACCGCATCAGCGATCGTCAGCGGCACCGCCTCCGCGTCGCCGGCGGCAAGCACCTCGACGACGAAGTACGGGTTGCCCGAGGTCACCCCGAAGGCCTGGTCAGCGTTCACGCCCGTGTCGGCGCTCATCCGCCGCACCGCTGCGGGGGTGAGCCGCGCCAGCCGGAGCCGGCGCATGCGACCTGTCCGCGAAACCAGACCCAAGAGTTGACGCAGAGGCTGGTCGGAGCCCAGTTCGTCGTCCCGATAGGTCAACACCAGCACCAGCGGCATACTCGGCACCCGCCGGACGAGATAGCGCAGCACGTCCAGCGTCGCTTCATCGGCCCAGTGGACGTCCTCAATGACCAGGCAAGTCGGCCGGCTGCTCAGTTCTTCCCCGACGGCCTCCATGACCAAGCTCTGGTCGCCGCGCCGGAGTGCCTCGGCCAGGATGGGACCGACCCGTCCGATCAGATCTCGCAACGGACCAAGGACCCGCGGGGTGGCCAGATCGTCGCAGTAGCCGACCAAGAACCGGCAGCGCGGGGGCAGCGCCGCACCGGCGACCCCGATCAAGCTCGACTTCCCGATCCCGGCTTCGCCACAAACCAGGACAACCGACCCGGTTCCAGCCACCGCCGCGCCCGCCGCCTCGGCCAAGGCCGCCAGTTCGTCCTCGCGCTCCAGGAACACATCCAACCTCCCGCCGCTCGGCAAGTCTGGCATCGCTCGGGGTCCCGCCTCAGCACCCGACGGGCCAAGCTCGGTATCGGTCACGCCCGACCTCGGTAGTCGCCGCCGATGTCGGATCGAGGGCAGCGTCCTTGACTTGAGGGGCAAGCAAAAGCCAGGCGGCGGACAGTCCGCCCCCAACTCAAGGAGTCAACATGCCGATGATCAGCGTCAAGGTGATCGAGGGAGTCTTCGACGCCCAGCAGAAGCAGGACATCATTCACAAACTCACCGACACCATGGTCGCCATCGAAGGCGAAAACCTCCGCTCAGTCACTTGGGTGATCGTGGAAGAGGTGCGCAGCGGCGATTGGGGCATCGGTGGCGAAGCCCTCACGAGCCAGGCCGTGAAGAACCTGGCCGCCCGTGGGCACGCCCACGCCTAACAGCGCGGCCGCGGGCGGGCGCTCCGGCAGCTCCCGCTGCGCAGCGCGCCGACTCCGGACCCGGCCGGCTGACTTGTCAGAGATCGCCCCGAGGGTTCACTCAACCAGCCTGCCCGGGCTGGATGCCCCCAGCGCGAGAACGACTGAGATCAGGAAGATCCATGCATGCTCCACTTGACGGCTGGCTTCAGCCGAGTTCGATCCAGCTCAGCCGCGCGGCGGCCGCTCGCTGGGAACAAGTCGAAGCGGTCAAGCAACGCAGCGCTGCCCGCCACACCCGAGCTACGAACTGGGCGGGTCGACTGCTGACCAGATTGACCCTACGGCGCTCACGGCCAGGAGGCGACCCATCGGTCGTCACACCGGCGCGGGTGTCTCCCAACTTGAACCACGTCTGGCCGAAGGCGGTTGAATCCGCGGCGCGGACTCAACCACCACGACCGACAACCCCATAGGAGTCACCCATGACCAAGAAGGCTGTGATCAGCCTCACCACCGGACTAGAGGACACCGAGAAGGTGACCGTCGCGTTGCTACAGGCCGTCGCAGCCGCTGAGAGCGGCCGCCAGACAGTCGTGTTCCTTGCCAAGGAGGCGGTGCGACTAGCGATGCCCGGCGTTGCCCTGGGCGTCGCCTGCGCCGGCTGCCCACCAATCCAAGACCTGCTGAAGCGCTATGCCGAAGCCGGCGGCAAGTACCTGGCGTGCACGCTGTGCGTGAATGCCAAGGGCCTTTCCAGTCAGGAGCTCATCGCCGGAGCCGAGCCGGGGGGCACGGTTCCGCTGTGGCAGTGGATCGGCGAAGACGACCCCATCACCTTCAGCTACTGACCCCAAAGACGGCGCCGAGAGCTTCGTTACCCGACGAGCGCCCGCAGTATGGACGTGCGCCTGCGAGATGGAGCGTCGTGGGTGCGAGGATCCGCACCCACGAGGCTGCCAAGCGCGTCGAGCCCTCAACTGGCGACGTACTGACGTCCCGAGAAGGCGCGGCCAAGCGTGATCTGGTCGGCGTATTCCAACTCGCCGCCAACGGGCAGGCCGCTGGCCAGGCGCGATACCTTGACGTCCACGTCCTTGAGCATTCGGCTGATGAAAGTGGCCGTCGCTTCGCCCTCCAGGTTGGGGTCGGTGGCGAGGATCACCTCGGTGACCGTGCCGTCCGCCAGCCGCTGAATCAACTCGCGAATCCGCAGCTGACTAGGCCCGATGTTGTCCATCGGGCTGATCGCGCCGCCGAGAACGTGATACAGGCCGCGGAACTCGTTCGTCCGCTCGATGGCCTGGACGTCTTTGCACTCCTCGACCACGCAGATGATGCTTTGGCTGCGGCGCGGGTCGCGGCAGATGCGGCAGCGCTGCTGCTCGGCGATGTTGAAGCAGACCTCGCAGAACTTGACCTTCTCGACGACCGTCTGCAGCGCGTTGGCGAGCCGCTCCACGTCCGCCTTGTCCGACTGGAGGACGTGGAACGCGATCCGCTGGGCGCTCTTCGGCCCGATGCCGGGCAGGCGCCCGAGCTCGTCGATCAGGTCCTGGACGGGGCCTTCGTACACGCCAGGCTCAGAACGGCAGTTCCGGCATGGCCGGCATCTTGGCGGCCGTGACCGCCTGCACCTTGGTCATGCCGTCGCGGACGGCGGCGACGATGAGGTCGCCCAGGCTCTCGGTGTCCTCAGGGTCGCAAGCCTCCGGCTTGATCACGACGCTGAGCAGCTCGCCGGTGCCCGATAGCTCGACCTCGACGAGGTCACCGCCGGCAGATCCCTGCACGCGGGTGTTCGCCAGCTCCTCCTGCGCTCGGACCATCTGATCCTGCATCGCCTGGGCCTGGGCCAGCAGACCGGAAATGTCCATCCCATCGGGGAACATGCGGGCTTCCTTTCCGACGCCGCGGCCGGTGTGGCGGACGCCGCGGCAAGTGTAAACGAGGGCGACGACACCGGCTTGGCGCCGGGCCGCCGCTCAAGCCTCCGGGTCCTCCTCGCCGATCAACTCGGCGTCGAGATGTTGTGCGAGCAGTTCGCGACTGGCGAGGTCGTCCTCGCCGAGCGTGACGTCGTCGCGGCTGATGTCGGGCTCTTCATCGTCCGGATCGGGCAGGGACGACCCATTCACCCTGGTGGGACGAATGTTCGCCCGCGCCATCGCGACCGCTTGCTCGGCGGGTCGCGAGTCGTTCGAGGCCTGCGGCGAAGGCCCGGGACGCTCTTCTCGTGCCCGCGGCTGCGAGTGGTCCAAGACCCCCTCGGCGGTGGGCAGATCGGGGCTCGACTGCGGTTCTGGACGCGCGGGCCCCGGGGTCGGCGGGGTCGGCGCCGCCGAACTCGAACCCGTCGGGCCACCCTCGTCCACGATGACCTCGACGCGCAGGTCCAAGCCCATGACGGCGATCAACGCCTCGCGCAGGACGTCCGCGCTGCCGCCGCGGGCGAACGAATCGCGTGCTCCCGCGTTGGCCATGCCGAGGGTGAGGACGCCGCCGTTCACGTCGGTGACCTGCGCGTTCTGACTGAGCAGGATCCATGTGAATCTGCGTCGTCGCTTGACCTCCTCCAGGACGTCCGGCCAGAGTCGGCGGACGTCCGCGGCCGCCATCCCACCCGAACCAGAAGTCGTCGGTACGGACACGGCGGACGGGGGTTCCGACGGGCGTCCTGGCTGCTCGCTCGCGCGCTGGGGGGCGCGCCCGGACGGTTCGGGGCCCGGACCCCGACCGCCGGGGCCCTGCTGGTAGGCACGCTCCGGCGGGGCGCTCCCGGAGCGAGGCGAAGCGGGCGAGCCGCCCCCCGGAGGTGGCGAAGTGGGTTCGGGCGTCGGTTGCGCAGGCGCGGTCGGCTCATGTGGAGCGCGCGGGGACACCTCGGCTACGGGGCGCGAGCTCGCCTCCGGACGCGGGTCGGTGTCCCCCGAGGACTCGCCGGGCATGCCGAGCCGGCGCTCCAAGCGGTCCAGCCGAGCGTGGACGCCACGACCGTCCACGTCGGCGCCGGGCAGGAGGACGCGCGCACACATGAGTTCGAGGTGGAGTCGGGGGGCGGTCGTCCCACGCATGTCGGTGAGGCCGGTGGCGATCACCTCCGCCGCGCGGGTCAACTCACCCGAGCCGAGCGCCGCCGCCTGCGAGCTGTAGCGCTCGGCCTGCTCGGGCGAGACGTCCACGAGGCCGGTGCCCAGCGCGTCCGGGACGGCGGCGACGATGACCAGGTCGCGAAGGCGGCGAAGGAGATCCTCGGCGAAACGTCGGGGGTCCTGGCCGACCTCGATGATCTTGTCGACCGTCGCGAAGACCCCCGCCGCGTCGCCCGCGGCGAAGGCGTCCACGATCTCGTCGAGCAATGTGTCCGGGGTGTAGCCGAGCAAGGCCGCAGCCTGGTGGTAGCTGACCCCCGCCTCGGCGGCGCCGCCGAGCAGCTGGTCGAGGACCGACAGCGAGTCGCGAACCGAGCCCTGCCCGGCTCGGACCACCAGCGGCAGCACCGCCGGCTCCACGTGGATCCCCTCGGCCTCGCAGATCTGATTCAGGTAGCCCGCGAGCAGCTTCGGCGGCAGCAGGCGGAAGGGGTAGTGGTGCGTCCGAGACCGAATCGTGCCCAGCACCTTCTCGGGCTCGGTCGTCGCGAAGATGAACTTCACGTGTGGTGGCGGCTCCTCGACCACCTTCAGCAGGGCGTTGAAGCCCTCCTTGGTGACCATGTGCGCCTCGTCGATGATGTAGATCTTGTAGCGGCTGTGGACGGGCGCGAAGAACGCCCGTTCGCGCAGGTCACGCGCCTCATTGACCCCACCATGGCTGGCAGCGTCGATCTCGATGACGTCGATCGAACCCGCTCCCCCACGCGCCAGGTCGCGACAAGACTGGCACTCCCCGCACGGGATGGGGGCCGGCCCCTTGGCGCAGTTCAGCGTCCTGGCCAGGATCCGCGCGGACGTCGTCTTGCCGCAGCCCCGCGGACCCGAGAACAAATAGGCATGATTGACCCGGTTGTTGATCAGCGCCCGCTGCAGGGGTTGGGTGACGTGGTCTTGCCCGATGACTTCGGCGAACGTCTCCGGCCGGTACCGCCGGTACAGCGCCAGGGGCGCCTCTGGGCGAGGCGATGATCCGGCCCCCGCGAACGTCCGGGATTCGGACTCTGATCCCGTCGAAGAGTCCGAACGCGAACCTTCCGCACCCTCCGTCGTCCCTCCGACAAGCTCAGGGAGCGTGGCGCCGACGGGCGCCTCCTCGACCGGCTCCGGGGAGGAACCTTCGACGGTGCCCTCGTCGCTGCCGAACAGGTCGGGGCCGTCCTGCGAAAAGGGGTCCGGACCGTCGTGGACGATCGGGTCGGAGCCGAAGAGGTCGAGGGGTTCGTCGCCGAACGGGTCGGCGGCGTCCGCGCCGCTCGAAGGTGTTGCCTCGTCCACGGATGCACCCTATGCGCTGGCGCCGACAGTCGCGGATTGCGACCGGGAAGCAAAGGGTTCCCCGCGCACCCGGAAGAGCTCACTGACCCTTGCTGCCTTCCGACCCTGGGGGGGTTGGGCGAGATACCGCCGCGCGGGGAACCTCCACCGAGTCTAGTGGATCCATCCGGT
>JBDHZK010000043.1:0-18596 GCA_039811865.1 Propionicicella sp.
CGGACGTCCTCGGCGGCGTTGAGCGCGGCGGTGTGCGGGCTGATCAGGACGTTCGGCATCGTCCACAACGCCGAGGCGGCCGGTAGGGGCTCGGTGTAGAAGACGTCCATGGCGGCGAAACCGATGCGCCCGTCGGTCAAGGCCACGGCCAGGGCGGCTTCGTCGATGACGCTGCCCCGGCCGACGCTGACGAAGGTGAGTCCCGGCTTGACCTTGGCCAGGACGTCCGCGTTCACCAGCTTGTGGGTCTGCTCGGTGCCGGGCAGCGTCACCACGAGCGCGTCCGCGGTGGCGACAACGTCGCCCAGCCGGTCGGGGTGCGCCGTCCCGGCCAGGCCGGGGAGGTCGGACGGGTGCCGCGATACGCCGATCACCCGTGCGCCGAGGGCGATCAGCTTGGCGGCCGTGTCCCGGCCGATGTGACCCATGCCGAGGACGGCGATCGTCTGCTCCTCAACCTGGCGCATGCACCAGCGCCCGGGCCAACGCTTGTCGGCCTGTTGGGCCAGTAGGCGGGGCAGGTCCTTGGCTCCGGCGAGGATGCCGAAGACCGCGAACTCGGCCAGAGCCGAACCGTGCACCCCAGCCGTGGTGGTGAAGACAATGCGGTCGAGCTCGGCTTGGGTCAGCTTTGCGGCTCGAACCTGCGCGCCGCCTCCCGCCGGCATCGTCTGCACCCAGCGAAGGCGCGGATTGGCTCGGACCGTCCGGGTCAGCGCCGCCGGGTCCTCGCCGGGGACGCCGTAGAGGGCGTCCGCTCCGTCCAAGAGGGCCTCGAACGCACCCTGTTGCGCGGGCGTCCGGACGAAGCCCGGATCGCCGCTGTGGTCACCGGGCCAGCGCATCGGCGGCAACAGCGACTGGTCGCGGACCAACTCGATTCGCGGCTCGGCCGCCACGATCCGCTCGCAGAGCTCCTCACTCAGCGGGGTGGCGACGGCGACTCGAATGCTCACCGGGGTCTCCTTCGTGAGGTGCCGCGCACGGAACTGCCAGCGAACAGCGTTTTCGGGCCCTGCGGCAGCCCAGATGGCCCCTTCCATGTTAAATCCGTGCGCCCGCACGATCGCCCAACGTGCGGCTCGCCGTGGCGTCGGTCGTGCTTCCCGGACGCGCGTGGTGGGGGAGTCCGTCCGGCACCGGTGGGGGTCCGCGCGCGGGGGATCAAGCCAGGGGCCGGGTCACCGCGACCAATTCCGTCATGACAGGATGAAGCCCATGAGTCAGCGACAAATTGGGGTGACCGAGGTCGCGCTCCGTGACGCTCACCAGAGCCTGATGGCAACGCGAATGGCGTTGGAGGACATGGTCGATGCGTGCGCGGACATCGATGCCGCCGGTTACTGGTCCGTGGAGTGTTGGGGCGGAGCCACCTTCGACTCCTGCATCCGGTTTCTGAACGAGGATCCCTGGGAGCGCCTGCGGACCTTCCGCAAGCTGATGCCGAACAGCCGCCTGCAGATGCTGCTTCGCGGGCAGAACCTCCTTGGCTACCGCCACTACGGCGACATGGTGGTCGAGAAGTTCGTGGAGAAGTCCGCCGAGAACGGCATGGACGTCTTCCGCGTCTTCGATGCGCTGAACGACCCCCGCAACATGGCCGAGGCCATGGCCGCGGTGAAGAAGGTCGGCAAGCATGCACAAGGCACGATCTGCTACACGATCAGCCCGCTGCACACCACGCAGGGCTACGTGAAGCTGGCCGGGCAACTGCTCGACATGGGCGCGGAATCCATCGCCCTCAAGGACATGGCCGCGCTGCTGCAGCCGCAGCCGGCCTACGACATCATCCGCGGCATCAAGCAGACCTACGGCGAGGACGTCCAGATCAACGTCCACTGCCACGCCACCACGGGCGTCACGCTCGTTTCGCTGATGAAGGCGATCGAGGCCGGCGCGGACGTCGTCGACACCGCGATCAGCTCGGTCTCGCTGGGCCCGGGCCACAACCCCACCGAGTCGCTCGTCGCGATGCTGGACGGGACGCCGTACAGCACGTCGCTGGACATGGACCGGCTACTCAAGATCCGCGACCACTTCGCGAAGGTGCGGCCCAAGTACGCGGAGTTCGAGTCGGCGACGCTGGTCGACACCGACATCTTCTCCAGCCAGATCCCCGGCGGCATGTTGTCCAACATGGAAAGCCAGCTCAAGGCCCAGGGCGCTGGCGGCCGCATTCGTGAGGTGATGGCCGAGGTGCCGCTGGTGAAGGCGGACGCCGGTCATCCGCCGCTGGTGACCCCGTCGTCCCAGATCGTCGGCACCCAGGCCGTGTTCAACGTCCTGATGGGCCGCTACAAGGTGCTCACCGGTGAGTTCGCCGATCTGATGCTCGGCTACTACGGCGAATGCCTCGGCGAACGTAATCCCGAGGTGATCGAGATCGCCCGGGCCCAGACGAAGAAGGAGCCGATCACGGCGCGTCCCGCGGACCTGATCGCCCCCGAGTGGGACAAGCTCGCCGAGGACGCGAAGCTGCTCGAGGGCTTCAACGGCACCGATGAGGACGTCCTCACCGTGGCGATGTTCCCGGGCGTGGCCCCGAACTTCTTCAAGACGCGTGCGGACGGCCCCAAGAACGTCGGCAAGACCGAGGCCCAGTTGGCGGCCGAGAAGAGCGCCGCCAAGGAGAGCGACACGGCGGTCAGGGGACCGATCAAGTACGAGGTCTCCCTGGGCGGTCGCAAGCATTCCGTCGTCATCGAGCGAGCGTGAGGTAGAGATGGCCAAGTTGCATTCCATGGACGAGCGCATCGCCACCCTGGACGAGCGGCGCGAGGTCGCCGAGCTCGGTGGTGGCGAGAAGCGTCTGGCCAAACAGCGCGATCGCGGCAAGATGACCGCCCGCGAGCGCGTGGACGCCCTGCTCGACCCGGGCACCTTCCAAGAGACGGGGCTGTTCCGCAAGCACCGCACGACGACCTTCGGCATGGACAAGGCCGATCTGCCCGCCGATGGCGTCGTCACCGGCTCGGGGGCCGTGCTCGGACGTCCGATCCACCTGGCCAGCCAGGACTTCACGGTTTCGGGCGGCTCGGCGGGCGAAACGCACTCCAACAAGGTCGTCGAGATGATGCAGGCGTCCCTGCGCACGGGCACGCCGTTCGTGTTCATCAACGACTCCGGAGGCGCGCGCGTCCAGGAGGGGATCGACTCGCTTTCCGGGTACGGCAAGGTGTTCTACAACAACGTGCTGCTCTCGGGCGCCGTGCCGCAGATCGCGATCATCGCCGGCCCCTGCGCCGGCGGTGCGGCGTACTCCCCGGCGCTGACCGACTTCATCATCCAGACCCGCAAGGCCCACATGTTCATCACCGGGCCGAACGTCATCCAGCAGGTCACCGGTGAGGTGGTCACGCAGGACGACCTGGGCGGCGCCGACGCGCACATGGGCCGCTCCGGGGTCGTCCACTTCGTCGCCGACAACGACGAGCAGGGCATCCTGATCGCGAAGAAGCTGCTCAGCTTCCTGCCGCAGAACAACACCGAGGATCCGCCGATCGTGGACCCGGTCTTCGAGGTCGAGCCGGACCCGACCCTGCGCGACGTCGTCCCCGTGGACGGCAAGAAGGGCTACGACGTCCGCGAGCTGATCGGCAAGATCGTCGATCACGCCGACTTCCTCGAGGTGCAGGCCGGGTACGCCCAGAACCTCGTCGTCGGCTTCGCCCGCGTCGTCGGCCGGACGGTCGGCATCGTGGCCTCGCAGCCACAGGTGATGTCGGGCGTGCTGGACATCAACGCCTCCGACAAGGGCTGCCGGTTCATCCGGTTCTGCAACGCGTTCAACATCCCGCTGGTGACGCTCGTGGACGTCCCGGGCTTCCTTCCGGGCGTCGCGCAAGAGCACGGCGGCATCATCCGCCACGGCGCGAAGATGCTGTTCGCGTACTCGGCGGCGACCGTCCCGAAGGTCACGGTGGTGCTGCGCAAGGCCTACGGTGGCGCGTACATCGCGATGTGCTGCAAGGACCTGGGCGCAGACAAGGTGTACGCCTGGCCGACGGCCGAGATCGCCGTGATGGGAGCCGAGGGTGCGGCGTCCATCGTGTTCAAGCGTGAGATCGACGGCGCCGATGACCCGACCGCCAAGCGCGACGAACTCGTGGAGTCCTACCGCGAGACGTTCTCGACGCCGTTCATGGCCGCCTCGCGGGGGCTGGTCGACGACATCATCGATCCGGCCGATACGCGGCGGCAGATCGCTATGGCGCTGGAGCTTCTGGTCAACAAGCGTGAGCTTCGTCCGGCCAAGAAGCACGGCCTGATGCCCGTCTGATCGGGGGAGACATGAGCGAAATCGATGCGGACGCCCTCGCGGAGCAGGTCGCCGCGCTGAGCGCGCGGGTGGAGTCCTTGGAGGGTCAGATCGCCCGGATGCAGGGCTTCGCGGTCGAGGTGCCAGAGGACATCGTCCTCGCGATCTCGGCCGCGGTCGCCGGCTACCTGGGCCACAAGGCGAAGGTCCGCCAGATCCACTTCTCGTCGAGCCGCAACTGGCTGTCGGCGACCCGGCGGGCCCAGCAAGAACACCACCCGGTCCATCCCCGCTGAACGGAGAGTTTGAGTTATGAAGCTGAAGGTAACGGTCAACGGGGTGTCTTACGACGTTGACGTCGAGGTTGAGCAGGAGGAGCGGCCGACCCTGGGTGCGCTGATTCTCGGCGGGAGCGTGCAGACCCCGGCCGCGCCCGTGACCGCGTCGGTCCAGGCGACCAGCGCGAACGCGATCGTGGCGCCGCTGGCCGGCTCGGTGGCGCGGATCCTCGTCACCGAGGGCCAGGAGATCGCCGCCGGCGACGTCGTCCTCGTCCTCGAAGCCATGAAGATGGAGACCGAGATCACCGCCCCACAGTCGGGCAAGATCGGCTCGATCCTCGTCGCCCCCGGCGACGCCGTCCAGGGCGGGCAGGCGCTGGTCGAACTGGCCTGAACGGCTCCTCGCGTGATAGAGCCTCGTAGGTGCGAGTAATCGCGCCTACGAGGCTCTATGAGTTCGAGCCCCAGGTGCGAGCGGGGTGGGAGTGGACAGAAAGTGGTCAACCAGGCCCCATGGCTCGCTTCTGGGGAACCCAACCGATCAAATGGACATTGGGGGAGGGAAGCGGATCACGCTATGTGGATAGCAGCCCCGATCAGCTTCTCTGAACTTCGTGGCCGGCCGGAACCCCTTCCTGGCCGGCCACGTTGGTCACGCCGACAATCCGTCCCGTGAGCCGGTCCACAGGCACTCCCGATTGCAGCGGAGCTTGGGAGGGCAATGGACGACGCAGAGGTACTCCTTGGGGAGTTGAAGGCGTTGCACCGAGGCTCCGGCATCTGGCGCGCGGACCTCGGCGCCGCGCTGGGCCCTCGGATCGCGGACGCCCTTGGCCTTGACCCCGCCAGCCCCCTGATGCGTACCGAATTGGTCGGGCATCTCACGCGTCTTGCTTCGGATCTTCCAAACGGCCCCCGCGAAGCGTTCCTCGCCGGCTCAGGAGTCACCAGTAAATCTCGCTTGCTCCACGAACGGCTTGCTGAAATCGATCTAGATCGAGGGGGGCGAACGCTTCGTCGGCGCTTGGCGCAGGCCGAGATCCTGATCGCCCAACGTCTTGCCGCCGAGCTTGCAGGCAGGTTCCTCACGGTTGCAACCACCCGGGGATGGGTTATTCAGCGGATGGAGTCGATCGCCCGGCTGGACCTTGCCCAGCCGGTTGTCAGTGTGGTGCGGGAACTGCTGGTGACGCAGCCCTTGACAGAAGTGGTCGGCACCTTCAGTGTCCCGGCGGAAACTGCCAGCGAGCGTAGCGAGATCCGCGTCTCGTCGATCGGCGATACCCCCGTGGCGTCGTTGGAGCGTCTGTCTTTGAGCAGTTGGAGATACCGAATCCCGCTTGGTCGGACGGTGGAGCCGGGTGAGGAATTCACCTACGGCATAGGGCTTACTTTCGCGTCGATCGAGTCTGTGCAGCCGTATCTGCTGACCATTCCATCGGGGACGTGTCGGTACTTCAAGGCATCAGTCCGACTCGCCCACGCGACCACCAAGCTATGGCGCCTGGAAGGAATTTCACCGATGGCGATTAGCGACCCTAGGCCGGCGGAGGATGTCGAATCCATCGCGGAAATGGTGGTGGAGTTCACGGACCTGATTCCGGGCTTTGCCTACGGACTGCGCTGGGGATAGCGACGGGGCGCCGCAATTGTCGGACGAAGGAAGGGCGTGGTGCTAGGCTATCGCCGCCGATCGGCTGACGGGACGCGCAAAGTGAGGGGTGCGAGATGATCTGGCATCGTCTGTGGCAGGAGTTCGGATATCTCCGTTGGGTGTAATCCATAACGAATGGGCGGCATTGGCCGCCCATTCTCTTTTTTCGACTAGTTTCGCGTGCGACAGGATGTAATAGCCGGAGGGGGAGCGCCTCAGTGCCGAATACCCCAGAACTGGCTGGCCGGGTGCTATCACTTGCTCCGCAAGCGTCCCAGGCGTCTGTGTCCTCGTCGCCTGCGACAAGAACAGACCTACGCTAGGCCGAGTTGATTGCCCCTCGGGCGGTCGGCTCGTCGAAAGGACCTCCGTGCTCCTCGCTTTCGCCGGGCTCAGCCTGGCCTGCTGTTTGGCCTATGTGGGCATCCTGGCCTCGCTCGACCTGCGCAAGACCGGGTACAGCGTGGTCTCGCACGCCGTGAGCGATTACGCCGTAGGCCCCACGCGTCCGCTGGTCGCTACCGCCATCTGGATCAGCGTGGTCGGTGCGCTTGCCACGGCCGGCATGGTCTGGCTCGGCCTGCCGACGATCTCGCTGCTTCCCCTTTGGGCCGGCGCCCTGATGATCTTGAGCCTTACCCGCGCCGCGGTCGTCTTCTTTCCAACAGACCTGGAGGGCGCCAAGCCGACGCGCACCGGGCGAATCCATCTCACCTTGGCCGTCATCAACTTCGCGATCGCCTATACCGTCCTGCAGAACCTGGACCAGCGCCTGCAGCCCCTTGCCGCGTGGCGACCGGTGGCCCCGCTGTTGCTCGCCCTCGATTGGGTGGCGTCCGCCGGGTTGTTCCTGCTGGTGCTCGCCCTGGTGTTCCGGCCGTTGTACCGCTACCTGTTCGGGCTCAGCGAACGAGCCTTCCTGTACGCCCAGGCGCTGTGGTTTGCGGTGGCCAGCGGTTGGCTGGTGTGGCTGTCGACTCGCTGATGAGGCCCCGAATCACGCGCTGCGGTAGACCTTGAAGTTGGACGCCTGCGCGCGCGGGCGAACGACCATCCGGTCGATGTTGACGTGCGCCGGCCGGGTTGCGATCCACCCGATGCACTCGGCGATGTCCTCGGCCACCAGCGGCTCGGCAACGCCCGCATAGACGTGGTCCGCCCGCGCCTGGTCGCCCGCGAAGCGCGTCAGTGAGAACTCCGGTGTGTGCACCATGCCGGGGGAGATCTCGGCCACCCGGACTGGCTGGTCGAACAGTTCCAGCCGCAGCGAACCCACCATGGCGCGCTCGGCGGACTTCGCTGCGCAGTATCCGCCGCCGCCCTCATACGGAGCCTCGGCCGCGGTCGACGTCACGAAGACGACCTGCCCGCCGCCCTCCACCAGGGCCGGCAGCAAGGCCTTGGTGACTCGGGCCGCGCCGACGACGTTGATCGCGTACATCCGTTCCCAAGCAGCCAGGTCGGCGGCGGCGACCGGCTCCTGCCCGATCGCGCCCCCGGCGTTGTTGACCAACAGGCTCAGCCGTGGCCCGACCGCACTCGCGAGCCCGGCCACCGCCTCGTCGTCGGTGATGTCGCATTCGATCGCCAACCCGCCGATCTCGGCCGCCAACGATTCCAGGCGGTCCACTCGTCGCGCGGCGCAGATCACGCTGAAGCCCTCTTCCGCAAGGCGCTTCGCAGTCGCCGCGCCGATCCCAGAACTGGCACCGGTCACCACCGCAGACGGGCGGGCATTCATGCGTTCGTCCATGCCTCCGATTCTTCCAGCGCGCCCGTGCGCGGCAAAGGGTCCCGCTAGGCTCGCCACATGACTGACGCGGCAAAGCTGATTCTCCTTCGCCATGGCGAAAGTGAGTGGAACGCCAAGAACCTGTTCACCGGCTGGGTGGACGTCGACATCAACGAAAAGGGCATCACCGAGGCCAAGCGTGGGGCCGAGTTGCTCAAAGCGGAGGGCTTGCTTCCCGACGTCGTGCACACCTCGTTGCAGCGGCGTGCCATCCACACCGCCTACCTCGCCCTGGACGGCTGTGACCGCCACTGGATCCCGGTGCGGCGCACCTGGCGGCTCAACGAGCGCCACTACGGGGCTCTGCAGGGCAAGAACAAGGCGCAGACGCTGGAGCAGTTCGGCCAGGAGCAGTTCATGCTCTGGCGCCGCAGCTACGACACCCCGCCGCCCCCGCTGGACAATGACGACGAGTTCAGCCAGTTCCACGATGCGCGCTACGCGTTCCTGCCGCCCGAGGCGCGTCCGCAGACCGAGTGCCTGAAGGACGTCGTGGCGCGGATGCTGCCCTACTGGTACGACTCGATCGTGCCCGACCTGCGCGACGGCAAGGTCGTCATGATCGCCGCCCACGGCAACTCCCTGCGCTCGCTGGTGAAGCACCTCGACGACATCTCCGACGCCGACATCGCCGGCCTGAACATCCCCACCGGCATTCCGCTGCTTTATGAGCTGGACGAGGATCTCAAGCCGGTCACCAAGGGCGGGCGTTACCTCGATCCGGAGGCCGCCGCGGCCGCGATCGAGGCCGTGAAGAACCAGGGCAAGAAGAAGTAGCAGCCACCCGCTCCCGCGCGAAAGTGCCCTGATCGACTATTCGGTCGGGGCACTGTCGCGTCACCGGCGTTAGCGTGTCGATTAGGGACGATTATTCGTCCCTAATCGACAGCCAAATCAGGAGGGCCCGGCCGATTCGTCGGCCGGGCCCTCCTGATTTGGGTTCAGTACTTGATGCGCGACGGGTCCAAGGTGCCGCCGATCGTCGGCTGGAAGTCCTCCCCAAGCTGCCGGACGGCGAGGCGCCCCACCAACTGCTGGCGCGTGGTCGTCCGCTCCGAGCGGGAGCGGCCCAGGAACGCGATCGCCCAGTGCAACAGCGTCGTGACGCGGTTCTTGAAGCCGACGATGTACATGATGTGCACCCCCAGCCAGGCGGCCCAGGCCGGGAAGCCGGTGAGTTCCACCTTGTCGTCCAGCATCTTCGCGATCGCCCCGAAGCGGGAGATGACCGCCATCGAGCCCTTGTCGAAGTAGTGGAAGGGCTCTGTGACCGGCTTGCCGGTGACGTCGCCGATGATCTTCTTGGCGGCGTACTGGCCGGTCTGGATGGCCACCTGTGCGACGCCGGGAAGCTTGTCCAGCGAGATCATGTCGCCGACCACGAACACGTTGGGCTGGCCGGGCAAGGTGCAGTCGGGGTTGACCGAGATCCGCCCGGCACGGTCCAGGGCCGCGCCGGTCTGCTCCGACAGTGTCTTTCCGAGTTCGCTGGCCTGAACGCCCGCCGCCCACACCTTGCAGACCGACTCGATGCGCTCGACTCGGCCGTCGGAGTACTTGACCGTGAGCCCTTCGCCGTCGAGGTCGGTGACGAGCGCGCCGAGCCGCACGTCGACGCCGATCCGCTCCAACTCGAGATGCGCTTTGCGGGAAAGGTTCTCCCCGAACGGAGCAAGCACCATCTTGGCGCCGTCGAGCAGGATCACCTTGGCCTTGCGGCTGTCGATGTTGCGGAAGTCGTGCACGAGGTAGTTCTGCGCCAGCTCCTGGATCTGGCCGGCCATCTCGACGCCCGTCGGACCCGCGCCGACCACGACGAAGGTCATCAAACGCTCGCGCTCGACGGGGTCCTTGGTCAACTCGGCGATCTCGAACGCGCCGAAGATCCGCGCCCGCAGTTCGAGGGCGTCGTCGATGGTCTTCATGCCGGGGGCGAAGGTGGCGAACTGATCGTTGCCGAAGTACGACTGTCCGGCACCCGCGGCGACGATCAGGTAGTCGTACTTGATCACTGACTCGTGTGCCAATGCGGACGCCGTAACCGTTTTGGCTTCCAGGTCGATCGCGCTGACCTCACTCAAGATGACGCGTGCGTTCGGCTGGTGCTTCAAGACCTCACGCGTGTAGGGCGCGATCTCTCCGGGGGAGAGGATGCCGGTCGCAACTTGGTAGAGCAGCGGCTGGAACAGGTGGTAAACGGTCTTGGCAACGATCGTGACATCGACGTTGGCCTTGGCCAGTGCCTGGGCGGCGAACAAGCCGCCGAAGCCCGAGCCGATGATGACGACCTGGGGTCGAGCCATGCGATCCTCCTACGACTATGTGGGGGCGTACCTCTTGGTCCTTGCAGGGCCCAATGTAGCGGTCCCGCCCCCGAGCGGAGGAACGATCGGCAATCCCTCCAGGACTAGGCAGTCGTCCAGTTCTCGCCCTCGGGCACGGTGCCTGTGACGAGGAAGATGACGCGGCGCGCCATGAGGACGGCGTGGTCGGCAATCCGCTCGTAGTAGCGGCCGAGCAGGGCCACGTCCACGGCCGCTTCGACGGTGTACGGCCATTCGGCGCCGAGCAGCACGCGGAACTGACCGCGACGCAGGTCGTCCATTTCCTCGTCGCTGTCGGCCACCTCCAAAGCGGCATTGGCATTGCGATCACGCAAGATGTGACCCGCGGTTTCCACCATTTCCTCCGCGACCTCGGCCATCTTGGTGAAGTTCTCCACCAATCCGGCCGGGACGGCGCGATCGGGGTAGCGCAGCCGGGCGATCTTCGCCACGTGCGCGGAGAGGTCACCCATGCGCACCAAGTCGGCGACCATCCGCAGAGCCGCGACCACGGTCCGGAGTTCGCCGGCGACCGGCGCCTGGCGGGCGAGCAGTGAGAAGCAGCGATTCTCGATGTCGTCGTGAATCAGATCCAACTCGGCGTCGGCCGTGATCACGCGCTCCGCCGTCGCGAGGTCTGCTGCCAGCAGGGCCTTCGTGGCGTCACGTACCGCCGTTTGGACCCGATCAGTCATCGCGACCAGGTCGTCAATCACACTGTTCAGGGCCACGTGGTATGTCTCACGCATTATTCGCAATCCTTGCCATTTCGTCGGCGTGCCGACGCTGCGTCGGCCGTCGTCAACCATATGCGGCGGGTCAGTGTGCTCCGTCGCCGCCGTTGGAACGCGCGGTGAACAGTGCGTGAACGCGATCGCGGGATGCGGGAGCTGACTGCGGGCATCGCGCAGGAGTTGGCTATCGTCACCCCGTGACCCCGCAGTTTGCGGCCCTGATCGGCCTGCTGGTGGGGGGCCTGGTGGGGTGGGTCGCGACGGCCCTGATCGGACGGCGGCGCCAAGCGCAGGTCGACGAGCCGCCGCCGGTGCCCCCGGCGCTGGTCCGGACCGTGCGAGAACTCCCGACGCCCGCGTTCGTCGCCGGCCCGCACGACGAGGTCCTTGCGGCCAGCCGCACCGCCGTCGACTACGGGCTCGTCCGGGGGAGCCGGGTTGCCGACCCCACCGCTTTGGCGGACGTCCGTTCGGTGCGGCGGCGCGACGAGGCGGCCGACGGCGAGTGGGCGCAGGCTCGGGGATTGGCCGGGCCCAGGATCTGGGCGCTGCGCACATTCCCGCTCGGGGGCGGCCTGGTCGGACTGGTCGCCGAGGACCGCGCCGGCTCCCAGCGAATCGACCGCACCGTGCAGGATTTCGTCGCCAACATCAGTCATGAACTGAAGACGCCGATCGGGGCCATCACCCTGCTCGCCGAAGCCGTTGAGGACGGCGCGGACGACCCCGAAGCCGTGCGCCATTTCGCCGGCCGGATGGCGACCGAGTCCAAGCGCCTCAATGACCTGGTTTCGCAGGTGATCGCCTTGACCCGACTGCAGTCGGAGGATCCGCTGTCGAGCGCCGACCGGGTCGACGTGGACGAGATCGTCGCGGAGGCCGTGGACCGCTTCCGCACCCTCGCCGACAGCCGCTCGATCATCTTGTCGGTGGCCGGTGAGACCGGGCTTGCCGTCACCGGGGACCGCGACCAGCTCGTGACCGCCCTGGCAAACCTGGTGCAAAACGCGATCGTGTATTCCGACGCCCGCGCGCGGGTCACCGTCAGCGCACGCGTCAGCCTGGACGACCACGAGCAGGTCGAGATCCTGGTCTCCGACAACGGCATCGGAATCGCCGAGGCGGACGCCGAGCGCATCTTCGAACGCTTCTTTCGGGTCGACTACGCCCGCAGCCGCGAGAACGGCGGCACGGGACTTGGCCTTTCGATCGTGCGCCACGTAGCCGAGGCGCACGGGGGTCGCGCCTCGGTCTGGAGCCGTCCGGGCCAAGGCTCGACCTTCACGTTGACACTTCCGATCCGCTCCGCGGACATCGTCGAATCGAGGAACTGAAATGGCCAGGGTGCTGGTGATCGAGGACGAGGACTCCTACCGCGACGCGTTGGGGTACATGCTGAGCCGGGAGGGTTTCGAAGTCACCGAAGCCGCCGACGGCACGGCGGGGCTCGCCGCCTTCGACCGAGGCGGCGCGGACATCGTCCTGCTCGACCTGATGCTGCCCGGATTGCCTGGGACGGAGGTATGCCGGCAACTGCGCCGCCGGGGGAACGTCCCGGTCATCATGGTCACCGCGCGTGACTCCGAGGTGGACAAGGTGGTCGGCTTGGAGATCGGCGCCGACGACTACGTCACCAAGCCATTCAGCCATCGCGAACTGGTGGCGCGCATCCGTGCGGTGCTGCGTCGCGGGCAAGACCTGGACGACGGCGAGGACGTCATCGAGGCCGGTGGCGTCCGGGTTGACGTCCAGCGCCACCAGGTGACCGTCAACGGCGAACCGGTCCGGCTCGCCCTGAAGGAGTTCGAACTGCTGGAGGTGCTGATGCGCAACACCGGCAGGGTGCTCACCCGGGGACAGTTGATCGATCGGGTGTGGGGCTCCAACTACGTGGGCGATACCAAGACCCTGGACGTCCACATCAAGCGCCTGCGCACGAAGCTGGAGGTCGAGCCCGCCGAACCGAAGCTGCTGCTCACCGTGCGCGGTTTGGGCTACAAGTTCGAGGCGTAGCCGCGCCGCCCACCCCGTCCGCGGCAGCGTCGGCCGCCTGTTCCAGGGGCAGCCGGCGTTCGGCGCTGAACGCTGAGCCCGCCGTGCCCCGCGCCCCCTAGGGTGTGTGCTCGTGAACGACATCACGGTGTTCTCCGGCCAGGCGCACAAGGCGTTCGCGCAGGAGATGTGCCAACTACTGCGCGTCCCGCTCTCACCGTCGCGGACGACCCGCTTCAGCAACGACTGCCTACAGGTGCAGCTGCGCGACAACTGCCGGCGCCGCGACGTCTACATCGTGCAACCGCTGGTGCCGCCCGTGCAGGAGAACCTCACGGAGTTGCTCCTCATGCTGGACGCCGCCCGCGGCGCTTCCGCGGCCCACGTGAACGCGGTGATTCCGCACTACGCCTACGCCCGCTCGGACAAGAAGGACGCGCCGCGCATCTCCATCGGCGGCCGGCTGGTGGCTGATCTGCTGGCCACCGCGGGGGCCACTCGCGTGGTCACCATGAACCTGCACTGCCAGCAGGTCCACGGCTTCTTCTCGATCCCAGTGGACCACCTGTCGGCGATCCGGGTGCTCGCCGGGCACTTCGCCAACGACGATCTGAGCAACACCGTGGTCGTCTCCCCGGACTTCGGCAACGCCAAGGCCGCCGGCGAGTTCGCACGGTGCTTGGGGGTGCCCATGGCCGCCGGCTCCAAGCGCCGCTTGGCCGACGACAGGGTCGTGATCGATGCGATCGTCGGTGATGTGGCGGGCAAGAACGTGATCGTCATCGACGACGAGATCGCCACGGCCGGCTCGATCATCGAACTGATCGAGGCGCTCAACCGGGTCGGTGTGGCGACGATCAGGGTGGCCTGCACCCATGGCCTGTTCACCGGCAGGGCGGTCGAGCGCCTCAGCGGTCGCTCCGACATCGCCGAGATCGTGACCACCAATACCGTGCCCGCACCGGTGGATCGCGAGTTTCCTGAGTTGACGCAACTGTCGGTCGCCCCGATCTTCGCCGAGGCGGTGCAGCGGATCACCCGTGGCGAGTCGGTGAGCAGCCTGTTCTCGGACGTGTCGACGTACGGCCCGTAGCGCCCCGGTAGGCGCCCGGGCTGTCGGGGGAGGTCAGCTGCGGGTCGCGGTGGCGGTCGGCGTTGAACTCGTGCCGGCCGTCGGGGTCGAACCGGGCGTGGCGCTGGCGGCCGGAGAGGCCGGCGCCGACGACGCGCCGCCGACCGGGGGAAGCGTCCGATACGGCGCCTCGTCGCGGGAGATCACCGGGATGGTCATCGCAACCTTTTGGCCCGACTGGAAGCTGAGGACGATGTTGGCCAACAGCCCGGCCTTCAGTGCCGGCGAGGTGACGACGATGCCCTTGTCCGTGATGGGCACCAGCGTTGCGGCGGGCAGCGGGATCGACGCCGGGCCGGTCACCGTCAGCGGATACTCGCTCTTGCCGTCCGGGCTGAGGGCATCACCGCTGACGCCGGTCAGCGCGTCGGCATTCTGGGCGATGATGCCGACCGAGAGGAGCCCCGGACCGCTGGCGCCGGCCACGATCAGCGCCCCGCGCACCTTGATTCCGGCCACGTCGACATTGATGCCGTCCGCGGGCGTGTAGGGCTGCAAGGTCTGCACGTCCATGCCGCAGCCGGTCAGCCCCAGCGCGGCGAGGGCGATGCCGGTGGCGATCAATCGGCGACGCGTCGTCATCGGTGCCATCGGGTCCCCCCTTGAAAACGGCCCATTCTTGGGTTCGGCCGTAGCCTAGTGTCCTTGGTTGGCACTCCTCAACGGATTGGGTCATTCGCGCTCGTCAATCCGCCTGCAGTGCGGTCCGCGGCTCCGGGACAAGACCGTCGAGGGGCCAGGGGACGTCCGGTTCGAAAACCGCGCACGAGCTTTCAGCGTGCCGGCGTCGGCTGGCGTGTCCGATCCCTGGACTACGGATTTGACCCGGCCGGAGGGGAAGAGGGGACCCTGACCAGCACAGCCTGGTGCCGGTGTCAACCCCCATTCCTGAGCTGACTAGCGCAGACGATGCTGGGTTGAGAGACCGGACGTGCTACCATTGACTGCGGAAAGGGGTCTTGAGGATATGACTTTTGCAGTCGGCGAAACGGTGGTCTACCCCAATCATGGAGCGGCCGTCATCGAAGACATCGAAACCCGCAAGATCAAGGGCGAAGACAAGCTCTACCTGGTTCTCCGAATTGTCGGCCAGAACGACCTGGTCGTCCGCGTTCCCGCCTGCAACCTCGACCTGGTCGGCGTGCGGGATGTTGTCGACGCGGCGGGGCTGGAGCGAGTGTTCGGCGTCCTGCGGGCACCCCATGCCGAGGAGCCGACCAACTGGTCCCGGCGTTACAAGGCGAACCTGGAGAAGCTGCATTCCGGGAATGTGATGAAGGTCGCCGAGGTCGTCCGTGACCTTTGGCGCCGTGAGCGCGAGCGTGGGCTGTCCGCGGGCGAGAAGCGGATGCTGGCCAAGGCTCGCCAGATCCTGGTCTCCGAACTCGCTTTGGCCGAGCGCGTGAACGAGGATCGGGCCGAGGTCCTGCTCGACGAGGTCCTCGCCTCCTGACGGGCCTTCGTTGAGGCAAGCACAAGAGCCGGTCGTCGCCGTGGTGGTGGCGGCCGGCTCTGGCGTCCGCATGGGGGCGTCCGCGCCGAAGGCATTGTTGGAACTCGACGGGCGTCCGCTGGTGCGTTGGTCGGTGGAGGCGATGGCGGCGGGCGGGGCCCAGCACGTGCTGGTCGTGGTTGCTCCCGGGCTGGAGGATCTGTTCGCCGCCGCCCTGCATGGGGCTCGGGTCGAATGGAGCCTGGTGGCCGGCGGCAGCGAGCGACAAGACTCGGTGCGCAACGGGCTCAGGGCGATCGCGGCAGATCCCCGGCTGCGGGGCTGCCGGGTCGTCCTGGTGCACGACGCGGCCCGGCCCCTCGTCCCGGCGAGCGTCGTCAGGAGCGTTGCGGACGCGGTGTTGGCCGGCGCGCGCGCCGTGATCCCGGTGATCCCGGTGGTAGATACCGTCCGTCGGGTGAGTGCCGAAGGCTCCGTGGTCGTCGATCGGGCCAGCCTGCGCGCAGTCCAGACGCCACAAGGGTTCGATCGGGACGCTCTCCTGTCCGCCCACGACGAGGTGCATCGGCTGGGCTTGCCCTTCACCGATGACGCCGGGGTCTGCGAGGCCGTCGGGTATCCCGTCGTCCTGGTGCCCGGCTCGCGGGACGCCCACAAGGTCACCGAGCCGCTCGATCTGGTTTTGGCGCACGCGATCCTCAAGGAGCGTGGATGATGCGCACCGGCATCGGCGTGGACGTCCATCGCTTCGCCCCGGGCGTCCCGATGCACGTGGCGGGGTTGTTCTTTCCCGCCGAGCCGCGTGGGCTCGAGGGGCATTCCGACGGTGATGTGGCTGCCCACGCCGCCTGCGACGCCCTGCTCGGCGCCGCCGGGCTGGGCGACCTCGGCAGCAACTACGGGACGTCCGATCCGGACTGGGCGGGGGCGTCCGGCATCGCCTTCTTGACCGAGACCGCTCGGCGGGTCCGGGCGGCCGGATTCGAGATCGAGAACGTCGCGGTGCAGGTGATCGGCAACCGGCCCCGCCTGAACACCCGTCGCCGTGAGGCGGAGGCCGCATTGAGCTCGGCCGTAGGTGCCCCGGTGAGCGTGTCCGCGACGACGACTGACGGCCTCGGGCTCACCGGCCGCGGCGAGGGTCTAGCGGCGATCGCCACCGCCCTGGTTAGCACCCGGCCCGGCCTCCCTTCCTCGTGACCGAGGAAAATGCGAAGGCCCCGGGAGCGAACTCCCGGGGCCTCACTGCTTCGGTCATTCCACCTGCGAATCTGGAGCGGTGTAGGTGTTGCACTGCCCGATCGAGGTGTTGGTCAGGCCGCGCTTGAACCAGAACTCGCGCGACTTTCCATGCCCGTGGTTGCCGACGACGTTGGGGTCACCGCTCAGGATGTCGTCGCCGATGTTGAAGGAGATCTGAGCCAAGTCTTCCTTCTCGCCGTCGGTGATATTGCGCGATTGCGCCACGGAGTCGAAGAACAGCCCCGAGAAGCAGTCCGCCTGGGTCTCCAAGCGCCGGCTGTAGATCAGGCCGGAGGGCTTGCCCAGTTTTTGCTCCCACGCGGCCGAGGCGATGAGGATCCCCGTGCGTCCCTGGACGGCATGCCCGAACTCGTGGGCCAGGACGGCGTCGAGGGCAAGGCGGTGCGTGCGGTACTGCGACGGCAGGATGGTCAACACGTCGACCGCGAAGTAGACCTGCTGATCGCCGCCGCAGTAGAAGGCGTTGCGGGTGGGCGCCTTGCCGCACTTGGTGGTGATCTGTGAGGTGTACACGGTGACCGAGGGCCGCGGCATCTGGAATCCGGCGGCCTTCATCGGCGGCTCCCACACCTTCATCAGGCAGGCGGTCAACTCGTTGAGGTACGACTGGGCCTGGGCTGTGGACCCGCCGCCCACGCTGAACGCAGGCGGCTCGCACCGCGTGGGGACGTCGATCTGCTGTTTGTAGATGGCGTTTTGCTCCAGCATCGTCGTCGCCTCCTCATACGTCTCCGGTTGAGGCAACTCGGGCGGGTTCAGGTCGGCCGGCGGAGCCTTGTAGCCCTCGTTCTTGTAGCCCTGATCCTGCTGGCCAGGGCCACCGCCGCCGCCGAGAAGCGACAACCCGATCAGGCCGATGACGGCCAGGGCGCACAGCGCGCCGAGGGCCAAGAGGATCTTCCCCAGAGGGCTCTTCTTCCGCGGTTGCTGGAATCCGCCCGGCGCCGGGTACTGGGGTTGCTGGAAGCCACCTGGCTGCGGATACCCCTGTTGCTGCGGGAAGCCCTGCGGTTGCTGGGGGAAGCCCTGCGGCGCCGGGAAGCCTCCCGGTGCCGGGTACCCGACCGGCCGTTGCCCGGCACCAGGGGCTCCCCACTGCGGCTGCTGCCCCGGGCCGTAGTGGCCGCCGAACTGCCCTTGATTCCATTGCGGACGGGGCTGATTCCACCCCTGCTGACCCCACGGTTGTTGCGTCACAGGGTCAGGGTAGCCGTGGGAGGAATCAAACGAGGCCTTCGAAATCGATGGGCGCGTGGGCTACTCAACTTCGTCGGCGGGGGCGACGAAGGTATTGCAGATCCCGATGGTGACGGTCCCTAGCCCTCGCGTCATCCAAAGGCGCCGGGAGGAGGCACGTCCATGGTCGCCGACCGCGTCGGGATCGTTGTTGATCGAGTCGTCACCAACCGCTGCGGCGCTCTCGACAATCGCCACCCGATCGCCCAGCCCCAGTCCGGAGGCTTGCGCGATCGAGTTCAGGAACAGTCCGGCGAAGCAATCCGCCTGGGTTTCGCCCCGGCGGCCGTACTCGAGGCCGGCGGGGCGATTCAGACCCGCTTGCCGTCGCCAAATCATCTCGCCGCCGAGAATGCCGGTGCGGTGCTGGATCGCGTGACCGAACTCATGGGCCAGCACATAGCCGATCACGAACCGGTTCGCGCCCAGCCGCGGGGCCATCACGGTCAACACATCGGTGGCGATGTAGATCCGCTG
>JBDHZK010000044.1:0-18561 GCA_039811865.1 Propionicicella sp.
CGGTGCGGTGCTGGATCGCGTGACCGAACTCATGGGCCAGCACATAGCCGATCACGAACCGGTTCGCGCCCAGCCGCGGGGCCATCACGGTCAACACATCGGTGGCGATGTAGATCCGCTGGTCCACCGTGCAATAGAAGGCGTTTCGGCCCCGTGCGGAGCCGCACTTGCTGACCACCTTGTCTGAATAGACGAGCACGGGTGGGCGGATCAACTCGTACCCGGCGGCGGCTACAGGCGAGTTCCACACCCGCATCAGGCAAGCGGTAAGGGCGGTGAGGTGCCGCTGGCTTAGTTGCGTCGGCAGCTTGGCGATGTCGAACTCCGGCACCTCGCAGCGCGTCGGCCGGGGCACCGACTGCGCATAGAGGCGGTTCTCCCTGATCAGCCGCGTCGCTTCGGCGGTTTCCAGGGGCCAGGGAGCGTCGGGCGGGTTCAGGTCGGGGGGAGGCGGCTGATAGCTCTCGTTCTGGTAGCCCGCATCTTCGACCGAGCCTGGGCGAAGGAGCCACAGCGCGATCAGACCGCCGGCGGCCACCAAGCACACCACGATCAGCGCGGCCAGGATCGTCGGTAACGGGTCACGCGAAGCCCGCGGCTGCGGTGGCCTGCGAAGCGGGAACTGGGTCTGGTGTTGCCAGGGAGCCTGGGCGCCGAATCCGGTGGCGGGCGCCCAGGACGTGCCGGGGGGTGGGGCGGACATGTCGAGACGATAGGGGGGCTAGGGTGCACGGCACGGTCGCGGGACGTGCCGGGGGCGGGGTGCGCCCCGAAGCGCGATTCTCGGGGGCCGTCCTGGGCGTTCGGATCGAATGGCCCGCGATGCCGGCCTTGCGGCAATCGAGGCCGCCTTGCGGGCCATTCGCTCGGTCATTTGCAACCGGCCATATGACATAGTGACCGTGTCCAGGCGGTCGTCGCAGGAACCCGTCTTCCAGGAGGATCCCCAAATGAACCCCCGTCGCTATGCGACTCGGCTGTTGGCGATGATCGCCTTGGTCGGAGCGCTCGTCTTCGGTGCCACCGCGCCAGCAGCCCACGCGGACCCGCTGGCCGGCTCCTACAACGTCGATGCGAAGGTAGCGCCCGACGGCGGCCTCGCGGTCTCGGCCACGATCACCTTCGAGGGCGCTCCGCCCGACAAGCTCGTCCAACGGTTGGCCAACACCGAAGACGTCATCGGCGCCCGCCAGTACGTCTTCAACATCTCAGACGTCAAGGCGACCTCCGGCGGCAAAGATCTCGCTGCCCAGGTGGCCAACGACGCCGGCTACACCGTCATCACCATCCCCACCTCCGGACTGAGCGCTCCGGTCGTCCTCACCTACAAGGTGGTCGGTGCGTCCCGCGCGCAAGCCGATGGCACGACGATGCTCAGTTGGCGCTTCCTGCAGGGCCTGTCGGTGCCGGTGAAGAGCTTCGACGCCTCGGTCTCGGCCGCGTCGGCGTTCCTCGGCCTGGACTGCGAGGCGGGGCCGCCGGCCTCTCCCGGCAAGTGCGCCTACTACCAGGGCGGCACCGAGACCAACCCGTTCCCCACATTCCATGACGGGCCGCGCGGAGTTGGCGAGGTCGTGCTGATCAACATCCAGTACCCGGGCATCGGCGTCAAGGCGAACGATACGGTTCGCGAGCAATGGACGCTGGACCGCGCCTTCTCGGCCGGCCCGCTGCAGCTCGGCCTGGCCTTGGGCCTGTTGGCCTTGGGCGCGCTGGCGCTGTGGGCGATGCACCGCCGGGCTGGACGGGACGCCGCCGCCGTCGGTGACCCGGTGCGAGTGGCCGAGTTCACCCCGGTCGGGGCCGGCGTGAGTGAGTTCAACGTTCTTGGCGGGGTGCGACCCGGCCATGTCGGCACGGTCGCCGACGAGCGCGTCGATCCCGTCGATGTGACCGCCACGATCCTGGATCTGGCCGTTCGCGGTCATCTTCGGATCACCGAACTCCCGCGGACCAGCGAGCACGGCCTGACGGACTGGCAGTTCAAACGGCGCGACGGCGACGCCGCAGAACTCGCTCCCTTCGAGCGGACCCTGCTGGACGCGGTCGCCCCCACGGCAGGCGCCCCGGTCAAGGTCTCCGACATCGGCCCGACCATCTCGGCCGTGATTCCGCAGGTGCAGTCGCAGCTCTACGACGAGGTGGTCGATCGCGGCTGGTTCGTCGCCCGGCCAGACTCCACCCGGAACAGGTTCGCCAGCATGGCTTGGATCGCTCTTGGCGTGGCAGTGCTCGCGACCATCCTGTTGGTTGCCTTCACCAAGTTCGGGCTGGTGGGCCTCGTCTTGATCGCCTTGGCCCTCGGCCTGCTGTTCGTGGCGCAGGAGATGCCGGCACGCACTGCCGAAGGCGTCGGCCTGCTCGCCGGGCTGCAGGCACTGCGCGGGCAGTTGCTCAGCCACCCGACGAACCAGATGCCCGCGGGACGGGAGTATGGCGAGTTGTCGGAGATCCTGCCGTACGCCGTCGTCCTCGGCGGTCAGGACCGCTGGATCAAGGCGCTCGTGGACGCCGACGACGATCCGGACACCGAGGATCCCGAGGACCTGGATTGGTACCACGCCCCGCCGGGGTGGCACCTGCAGGACCTGCCGGCGTCCCTGAAGAACTTCGTCACCACCGTGCAGGGCAACCTCTTCGCACGCTGAACAGCTCCCACGCGAACGCGGCCCCGGGGAAATCCCGGGGCCGCGTTGGTCTGGTCGGACGTCAGGTGATCAGTTGGCTGCAAAGCCCAGTCGCGCCCGACGCGTCTTCTCCTGGCGCCGGCCCCGAGCGCTGCGGGCGCGGATCGCCTCGATCAGTTCCCAGCGGCGCGCCGCCGCCAGGCTTCGTTCGTATTGGCTGGGCTCAGCCCAACCTATTTGTTGCCAGTACATGTTTGATCCTTCGGGTTCGGGGTTGACCCCGGAAAATGCTTGGGGATTCGGGCGTGCGAAACTCAAACACCCGAATGATCTCCGGTCGAAGCCGGAGTGCTTGGCTTGGCCGAACCGGCCGAATGAATAACTAGGCCCTTGGGGTGGCCGTGCGGTCAACGGCGCCCGGACCTCGAAGCTCCAGTTTCGTCATCGGGCACCTCCTCGCATCGATTACCCGTCACAGCAACGTTATGTTCGGCGCCGCATTCGGCGCAAACTATTTATCGCCGGGTGCCCCCTCGCGTGAGCGTGAGAACGCGTTGGGGGCTCGATCGACCATCGACCGAGCCCCCAACGCGGGCAGCGGGAGCGTGCGTCAGCTCAGGTGCAGACCTGGGTAGAGCGGATGAGCGTCCAGCAGCTCGGCCGCCGCGGACTTCGTCCGCGCGGCGACCCCGTCGGCGAGCACGTGCTTCGCCTTGCCGGGCGTCCCGGACGCGGTCAGGCCGGGCGTCGTCGCCCGGAGAACGTCGGCGATCAACTGCGCCACCACGTCGAACTCCGCAGGGCCGAATCCGCGCGAGGTCAAGGCCGGCGTCCCGATGCGCACGCCGGTGGTGTACCAGGCGCCGTTGGGATCGTTGGGCACCGAATTGCGGTTGGTCACGATTCCCGCCTCCAACAGGGCCGATTCGGCCTGTCGCCCGGTGAGGCCGAAGTCGCGGACGTCGATCAGGACGATGTGGTTGTCGGTGCCGCCGGTGACGAGCTTCACGCCCCTCGTGAGCAGTCCGTCGGCGAGCGCCAGCGCGTTGTCGGCAATGGCCCGCGCGTAGCTTGCGAAGGCCGGCTGCCGCGCCTCGGCCAGGGCGACGGCCTTGGCGGCCATCACGTGCGACAGCGGACCGCCGAGCACCATCGGGCAGCCCCGGTCGATCGCGGGCGCGTACTCGGCCGTGGACAGCAGCAGGCCGCCGCGGGGACCACGCAGCGATTTGTGCGTGGTGGTGGCGACGACATGGGCATGCGGCACCGGATCCTCGTCGCCGGTGAATACCTTGCCCGCCACGAGGCCGGCGAAATGGGCCATGTCGACGAACAGGGTCGCCCCGACCTCGTCGGCGATCTCACGCATCTTTGCGAAGTTGATCCGTCTCGGGTAAGCCGAATAGCCGGCCACCAGAATCAGGGGCTTGAACTCGCGAACCTGCGCCGCGACGGCCGCATAGTCCAGCAAACCCGTTTCCGGGTCGGTGCCGTAAGAGCGCTGGTGGAACATCTTTCCCGAGATGTTCGGACGGAATCCGTGGGTCAGATGGCCGCCGGCGTCCAGCGACATTCCCATTACGCGCTGCTGGCCGAAACGGTGTCGCAGCGCCTCCCAATCGGCCTCGGTGAGGTCATTGACGGTCTTCGCGCCGAGGTCGGCCAAGGCCGGGCCTTCGACTCGATGGGCCAGGATCGCCCAGTAGGCCACCAGGTTCGCGTCGATACCTGAGTGCGGCTGGGCATAGGCATACTCCGCCCCGAACAACTCCCGGGCGTGCTCGGCGGCCACGGCCTCGACCGTGTCGACGTTCTGGCAGCCGGCGTAGAAGCGATGCCCGACCGTCCCCTCGGCGTACTTGTCGCTGAGCCAGGTGCCCATGGTCAACAAGACGGGCAACGACGCGTAGTTCTCCGAGGCGATCAGTTTCAACGAACCTCGCTGATCGTCCAGCTCCTGCCGCGTTGCGGCTGCGATCCGGGGCTCGACGCCCTCGATCACCTGCAGTGCGGCGTTGTAGGCGGTGCTGGCAGTGGACGCGAGATCGCTCACTTCTGACTCCTTGTTGGCTGAGTCCACAGGTTAGCGCCCGGCGCCGACGTCCCTTACGGCTGCCCAACCGGACCGGACGTCACCCGCGCAGTCGGGACACCTCATAGAGGGCGACCGCGGCGGCCACGCCGGCGTTCAGGGACTCGACCTCGCTGGCGATCGGAATGGACGCCAGGACGTCGCAATGGCTGCGAACCAGGCGTCCGAGACCGGCCCCCTCGCCGCCGACCACCAGGACGACCGGGCCGCCCGCGCCCGGGATCGCCGAAATGTCCACCTCGGCCTCGCCGGCCAGGCCGACGATCATGAAGCCCGCTTCGGCGAACTTCGCCAGCGTCCTGGCCAGGTTGGTCGCCCGCGCGACGGGCAGGCGCGCGGCGGCGCCCGCCGAGGACTTCCACGCCGCGGCGGTCATCGATGCTGAGCGGCGCTCCGGGACGATCACGCCGTGCGCGCCGAAGGCGGCGGCCGAGCGGATGATCGCGCCCAGGTTGCGCGGGTCGGTGACGCCGTCCAAAGCGACGACCAGACCGGCCGGGTCCGCCTGCAGCGCATCGCCCAGGACGTCCTCGGGATGGGCGTACTCATACGCCGGGAGCTGCAACGCGATGCCCTGGTGGACGGCCCCGGCCGTCAGCTTGTCCAGGTCCCCCCGCGTCGCCTGCATCAACGTCAGGCCCCGCTCGGCGGCCATGCGGAAGATGTCGCGCAGCCGATCATCGCGCTCCACCCCGTCGGCGACGTAGGCCGCCTTCACCGGTAGACCGGCGGTCAGGGCCTCCAGGACGGGGTTGCGGCCGGCCACCCATTCGGCTCCGCCGGCAGTGCGCCGCCGTTCCCCAGAGCCACCCTGGCGCGGGCCCGACTTCCCCGGTGCCGAGGCGGGCCGCGAACGATACGCCTTGTGATACGGACGATCCTCGGCCTTCGGGGTCGGTCCCTTGCCCTCCAGCCCGCGGCGGACGCGCCCGCCCGAGCCGGCCGTGTTGCCCTTTCCCTTGTGCCCGGCGCCGCGCCGCTGGCTGTTACCGGCCATCGTCGCCTCGCTTCGCGAGTGTCCAGCGTGCCCCGGCCGGGGTGTCTTCCACCTTCAGGCCGAGCCGAGCCAGTTCGTCCCGGATCGCATCGGCGGCGGCGTAGTCCTTGCGGGCCCGGGCCTGAGCGCGCTGCCCAAGCAGCGCCCCGACCAGGCCGTCCACGATCGGACGCAGGCCCTGGTCGCCGTGCTGATCGGCCCAGACCGGGTCGTCCGGGTCGAGCCCGAGGACGGCGAGCATGGCCTTCACCTGCCCGTAGGCGTTCGCGGCCGCGCCGAGGTCCCCCGACTCCAGCGCCTGGTTGCCGGCGCGCACCCCGGCGTAGACCTGCGCCATGGCAGCGGGCGTACCCAGATCGTCGTCCATCGCCTCGGCGAAGGTTCCCGGAAGGTCGCGCACGGGCGTCTGCGGAAACCGCTCCGCCGCGCGCTGCAGGAAAGAGTCGATCCGGGCCAGGGACGCACTCGCCTCGTCCAACGAGGTGTCGGAGAACTCGATCGCCGAGCGGTAGTGCGGCGCCAGCAGATACATCCGGACGGCCCGGGGCGGGTAGCGCTTGGTGACCTCGCTGACGAGCGCGCCGTTGCCCAGCGACTTGCTCATCTTCTCCCCGGCGGCGGTCACCCAGGCGTTGTGCATCCAGTAGCGCGCGAACTTCTGGCCCGCCGCGGTGGACTGGGCCAGCTCGTTCTCGTGGTGGGGGAAGCGCAGGTCCATTCCGCCGCCGTGGATATCGAACTCGTCGCCCAGATACTTCGCCGCCATCGCCGAGCACTCCAGGTGCCAGCCGGGACGTCCCCGCCCCCAGGGGCTGGGCCAGGACGCGGTGCTCGGCTCGGTGGGCTTGTGGCCCTTCCAAAGGGCGAAGTCGCGGGGGTCGCGCTTGCCGCGGGGGTCGGCGTCCGCCGCGGCCTCCATCTCGTCGACCTTCTGGCCCGACAAGGATCCGTAACCCGGCCACGACCGCACGTCGAAGTAGACGTCGCCGGAGCCGTCCGGAGCAACGTAGGCGTGCCTTGCGGCCAGGAGCGCCTCGACGAGCTCGATCATCTCCGGGATGTGCCCGGTCGCCCGGGGCTCGTACGTGGGCGGCTCGCATCCCAAGGCGGCGTAGGCGTCGTGCAACTCGCGCTCGAACCGATAGGCGTGCGCAAACCAGGGGACGCCGGCCTCGGCCGATTTGGCGAGGATCTTGTCGTCGATGTCGGTGACGTTCGCCACCACGGTTACCGCGTAACCCGAGTGCGTCAGCCAGCGCCGCAGCACGTCGAACACCACCTCTTTGCGGATGTGTCCGAGGTGCGGCGCGGCCTGCACGGTTAGGCCGCAGTGGTAAATGGAGACCTTCCCCGGGACTACCGGCTTCAGCTCGGTCACCCGGCGGGTGGCGCTGTCGTACAGGTGGAAGGTCATCGCGGCATCCTATCGGCCCGCAACCCGGGCGCCGTTGGAGAGTTCCGCAGCCCGGTCGGCTCAGGCCTGCGCGGCGGGGGAGAGATTCACCATCCAGGCGATTCCGAACTTGTCCACCAGTTGGCCGAACTCGTCGCCCCACATCTGCTTCTCCAGCGGGACGAGGATCGTCCCATCCTCGGCCAGCCCCTCGAAGTAGGTGCGCAGGACCTCGTCGTCGCCCGACAGGCTCACGGTGATGTTGTTGCCCTCGACCCGATCGATGCCCATGCCGACCGGCGTATCGGCGGCCATGATGGTGAAGCCGAGGTCCGTCACGAGCATCGAATGCATGACGCCGTCGGGATTCACGCCCTCCATCCCGAACTCCCCGAACGTCGAGATGGTCGGTACGCCGCCGAGCACGGACGCATAGAACTCGATCGCCTCGCGGGCGTTGTCGGCAAAGCTGATGTAGGGGTTCAGACGCGAGGTCATGGCGACTCCAGTGTTCGATTCGCGGGTGCGGACGCGGCCACCCTAGTCGGCGCGGGCGTCCGGACGCGAGGTGCGGCTAGGCCGGACGACGCAGCTTCGAGACGTCGAGCAGGTGCGCGGTGGCCAGGTCGACGTCCGTCTCCTCCCAGGGATCGACGGCGGCTGTGGCTTCGTCGTCCTCGCCCCGATAGCCCTCGGAGGGGTCGAACGGGTTGGCCAACTCCCGATTGTCCTCGGTCACCATGGCGAAGGTGTCCCGGGCGATGTCTTCATCGGGTAGGCGTTCCAGGACGTCGTGGATGTAGCCGTGCGTGGCGTCCAGGAGCGGCACTTCGCGCCATTCGCGCTGGGACTGGTACCAGCGGTAGTCGAGCACCTCGTGAAAGATCTGCGCGGGCTCGCGCTTGCCCCGCAGCTCGGCCGGGATCGCCGAGACCACCGGGTGGAACGACTGGGTCAGCCACTGATGCGCGACCAGCGCCTCGTCGACGTCTTGCTGGCCCGTGCGGGCGCGGAAGGTATCGAGGTCGTTGAGCAGCCGGCGCGCCTGGTTCTCCTCGGTGTCGAGTCCGGTCAGTCGCATCAGCCGGCGTGAATGGTGCCCCGCGTCGACCACTTTGGGCTGAATCTGGATGGTGGAGCCGTCCGCGGCGGTGTTGATGTCGAGTTCGGCGACGTCGAAGCCGAGCGCGTTCAGGCGGCGGACGCGGCCCTCGATCCGGTCCAGCTCGCTGCCCGCGAACTCCTCGGCGCCGGTCAACTCCGACCACAGCTCTCGGTAACGCGAGTCGATGGTCTCGACCAGGTTGAGCGGGTCGAGCGATTCGTCGAGCAGGTGTCCCGCCTCGAGATCGCTGAACTCGCCGAACAGATTGGTGGTCGCGATCTGCAGGTCGTGTTCGCGCTGCCCGGTGCTCAGTTGCTCGTGCAGTTCGCCGGTCTCGGCGTCCACGAGGTAGGCGGCGAACTCCCCGGCGTCCCGACGGAACAGGATGTTCGAAAGGGACACGTCACCCCACATGAACCCGATCAGGTGCAAGCGCGCCAACAAGACGACCATCGCGTCGAGGAGGCGGTGCACGGTTTCACGACGCACGCCGAAGGAGAACAGCGAACGGTATGGCAAGGAGAACTGCAGGTGCCTGGTGATCAGCACCGACTCCAGCGGTTCACCGGCCGGCGTGCGTCGGCCGCTGACCACGGCCAGAGGTTCTACCGCCGGTGTGTACAGCCGCTTCAGATCGTGCAGCAGGCGGTACTCGTGGACCGCCAGATGCTCCACGACCTCCTTGGCGGCATAGACCTCGTTTCCCACTCTGATGAAGCGGACGACGTGGCGCGAGATGCCTCGAGGCAGTGCCACCAGGTGGTCGATCGGCCACTCGGCTAGCGGGACGTCCCAGGGCAGCGGAATCAGCCGGGAGTCCGGGCTGGCTGAGACGAATCGGGGCACCGGGTCATTGTGACACCCGTTGGAAAGTCTGGTTGAACGCCGGCTGGGGCCCCACCGTAGTGAGGCCCCAGCCGGTGGTGTTTGTCGGTCAGGAAATCCGCAACTGGGTCTTGTCCGAGAACACGTGGACGTGGGCGGGGTCGGCCGCGAAGCGGACGGTGGAGCCGCGCTTGGGTGGCGTCCGGCCGTGAATGCGGGCGTTCAACTGCTGGGCATGCGCCAGGTCTTCGTCCTGCTCGCCGCCCACGGTGCCGTAGATGTAGGCGTCGGCGCCGAGTTCCTCGACCACGGCGATGTCGATGGCGATGCCTTGGTTGTTGTCGGACATCTCGAAGTTCTCCGGCCGGATCCCGACCGTCAGCGTCTTCTCGCCGTTGGCGTGGGCCAGCACCTCGCGGGAAACCGGGACGATGTAGTCGCCAACCTTGACGCCGCCCTCGACGACCTTCCCCGAGATCAGGTTCATGGCCGGCGATCCGATGAAGCCGGCGACGAACAGGTTCTTCGGGGCGTCGTACAAGGTCAGCGGGCTGTCGCACTGCTGCAGCACGCCGTCCTTCATCACCGCCACGCGGTCACCCATCGTCATGGCCTCCACCTGATCGTGGGTGACGTAGACGGTGGTGACCCCGAGCCGGGTCTGCAACGCCGCGATCTGCGTGCGCGTCGAGACCCGCAGCTTGGCATCGAGGTTGGACAGCGGCTCGTCCATCAAGAAGACCTGCGGCGACCGGACGATGGCGCGGCCCATGGCGACGCGCTGACGCTGGCCGCCGGAAAGGGCCTTCGGCTTACGGTTGAGGAAATCGACCAGGCCGAGCAGCTTGGCGGCTTCCATGACGCGCTCGTCGCGCTCCGGCTTGGGAACGCCAGCCATCTTCAGCGCGAACGCCATGTTGTCGCCGACGGTCATGTGCGGGTACAGGGCGTAGTTCTGGAACACCATCGCGATGTCCCGGTCCTTCGGCGGTAGCTGGGTGACGTCCCGGTCGCCGATCAGGATGGCGCCCGAGTTGACCTCTTCAAGGCCGGCGAGCATCCGCAGCGAGGTGGACTTGCCACATCCCGAGGGGCCGACCAGGACCATGAACTCACCGTCGCCGATGTCGAGATTCAGCTTGTCGACGGAGGGGTGGTCGGCGCCGGGATAGACCCGGGTTGCATCCCTGAAGCTAACTGTGGCCATGCCACGACTCCTTTCCACGGGCAGGTACGTGCCCGACGATCCTTAGTGGAGAGACCGCAACCCTGCGGCCCATCCGGCTAGTGTGCCCGAAAAGTCACGTGGACGCTAACAACCGGACAAAGGCGGATGGGAGTTTCAGCACTCAACGATGTTGACGGCGAGACCTCCACGTGAGGTCTCCTTGTATTTTGTTGACATGTCTTTGCCCGTGGCCATCATCGTCGCGATCGCCTGATCGAGACTGACCTGCTGTCGCTGACGTGACAAGGCCAGCCGCGCGGCCGCGATCGCTTGGACCGAGCCCATCGCATTTCGCTCGATGCACGGAATCTGGACCAAGCCCCCCACCGGGTCGCAGGTCAGGCCGAGGTGGTGCTCGAGGCCGATCTCGGCGGCGTTGACGACCTGCTGCGGGTTGGCGCCCAACAACTGAGCCGCCCCCGCCGCAGCCATGGACGAGGCGCTCCCGACCTCGCCTTGGCACCCGACCTCGGCACCGGAGATCGACGCGGTCTGCTGGAAGATCGAGCCGATCGCCCCGGCGGTCAGCAGGTAGTTCGCGATCGCCCGTGTGGACGTCCCGGGAACCGCCTGGACGCAATACATCAGCACTGCCGGGACGATGCCCGCCGCGCCGTTGGTGGGCGCCGTGACGACGCGGCCGCCGGCGGCGTTCTCCTCGTTCACCGCCAACGCCCACAGCGTCACCCAGTCCATGGCCGCCATCGGGTCGGGTAGGCCGCGAATCGTCCCGTGGGCGTCCTGGAGCCGCTGGTGTAGGGCGGAGGCGCGCCGCTCGACGCGCAGGCCACCGGGTAGGACGCCGGGCGTCGCGCAACCCGAGTCGATGCAGCGCGACATCACGGCCCAGATGCGCTGCAGGCCGGCGAGCACCTCCGCGGACGTCCGGCGGGCGCACTCGTTGGCGAAGGCCACCTCGGGGATCGTCCGCCCGTGCGTGCAGTGGGCCAGGAGGTCGGCGCCCGTGCGGAAGGGAAAGGGGACCTCGACGTGATCGACACTTTGCACCGGACGTCCGTCGGGCCCGGCCGGGGCGATGAAGCCGCCGCCGATGGAGAACCAGGTGCTCTCCAGCAACGCTTCCGGGCTGGCCTCGGCACGGAAGATCATGCCGTTCGGATGACCGGGCAAGCTGCGGCGCCGGTGGAGCACCAGATCGTCACGATCGAAGTCGATCGTCGGGCCCGGTGCCGGCGCAGCCGAGTTCAGGCGAAGCCGTCCCGACGTCCAGACGTCCTGGGCCAAGGCGGGTGCGGTGACCGGGTCCACGCCCTCAGGAGTTTCGCCCATCAGCCCCCACAGCACGGCGTTCTCGCTGCCGTGTCCCTTCCCGGTCGCCCCGAGCGAACCGAACAGTTCGACCTTGACGTGGGTCACGTCGGCCAGCCGGCCGGTGGCCGTGAGCTCGTCCACGAAGGTCTTCGCGGCCCGCATCGGGCCGACCGTGTGCGAACTCGACGGCCCGATGCCGATCTTGAACAGATCGAAGACGCTCACGGTCACACCACCAGTCTGCCCACACCGACCGGCTATCCAAACCACGGGCGCCGCCGGCTTGGTAGCTCGGCGAGCCGGTGCGACCAGCGCTGAGCAATCCCGTGCGGCCGAGACCAAGCGCAGTTCCGATCCGGTCAGGGTGGAAACGTGCGGCGAGACCGGGCCGCGGACTCTCGCTCCGCCTGGATGGGGTGATCCTCGAAGCGAAGCGCCGCACAAAACCACATACCGGGCCGGATCCCGGCAATCGGCCGCTGCCGCTGACGAGCTTCGGCTGATCGCCGACGCCACGAGCCGCGGATTACCTGATCGGGCCGGCCTGCAGTCGGTGAGCGCCAGACCGGCCACGGCGCCGATGACGCTCCCGGCGGCCGCACACGGTATCGGCGCGCATGGTGGCCAGACTTCCCGGGCGGTGCGCATTCCCTCCAGGCGCGCGCTCGGCGAGGGCGGGAAGGGCCCACCGGAACTGCTCGCTCGGCATCGAGTGCGCGGCTGCGGGTACGCTCGTGCGATGCCCGAACAGCCGGACGCGGCCGCACAGGAGACCGCCCAGGCCGCACCGCCGGCCCCCGAGCCGACTGCTCTCGACCAGCCGGAGGCACCCTCCAGCGTTGGCGCCCCGCAGGAGCGCGAGTGGTGGCAGGAACCGGGAATGCCCTGGCGGCACAAGCCGACCCGGGCGGACCTTGCCTGCATGACCGCCATCGGACTGGCCGGGGTCTATGCGCTGATCATGCTGCCCCTGCGTCCGGTGCTGTTGGGGCTGACCCCGCAGTGGCTGGCCGGCCTGGGGCACCGGACGGGCATCGTGATGCTCGGTGCGCTGGCGGCAACCGGGGACCACACCTGGCCCTGGATCCTGCCCCTGGCCGCCCTGAGTGCGGCGAAGTTCGACTGGATCTACTGGTGGGCGGGCAAGCTCTGGGGCCGCGGCCTGATCGAGGTCTGGTCGGGACGCTCGGAGCGAGCGCGGCGGCGCAATGACCGGGCCGAGCGGTTCGCCCACAAGTACGAGTCCTGGGCGATTGGGGCAACCTATCTTCCTTTGCCGATTCCGGCCGGAGTGGTTTACGCGGCACTCGGGGCCTCCGGGACGTCCCTGCGCAAGTTCTTGACCGTCGATCTAATCAGTTCGCTGGTCGCCGCCTCGGGATACTTGGCCCTCGGGGTATGGATCGGACCGCCAGCGGTCGAACTGATGCGGACGTACGGCCAGTACATGTGGTATCTGAGCATCGCGATCATCGTGGTCATGGTCGGCACCATGATGTTCAAGAAGCGCCCCGCGCAGGATTAGGGACGGCCAAGAGACGGAGCCCGGTGGCTCCAATTCGTCCACCTACAAGGCTCTAGCTCCGGACGGAGGCTGGTCAGTTGGGGCGCGGTGGCCAGGACGCCTGTCCCGGGGCAAGGTGCGTGTTGTCCGCGGCCTGCTGGTGCTGCCCGGGGTAGTTGCCTTGCGGCGGGTACGGCCCGGCCTGGGGATAGGAACCCTGCGGGGGATAGGCGCTTTGCCCGAACGCATTGCCGGGGCCGAACTGCGAACCGCCTCCGGGGGGCGTGAACTGTGACCCACCGCCGTGCGGCGGCGCCATGGGTGCGCCAGTCGGGGACGGCTGTTTTCGCAACGACAGGACCAGGCCAACGGCGCCAAGAACGGCGAGGACACCCCCGGTGCCCGAGACGATCAGCCGCAGATTCGCCGCCGTCGCCTTGACCTGTTCGTACGTGCGCTCCTTGGTCACCTTCTGGGTGGTGCGATCCACGTCCTGGCAGACGCCGTTTTGCGGCATCGGCTGGCCGGCACACATCGCCTCGGTGGACATGAACGCCAGTCCGAACGCCAGCAGAGCGGCGCCCGCGACCAATAGCGTGATCGCGACGACGAGTAGCTTCTTCACCCGGGCTCCCTGTCGTGGGGTTTGCCCGACAGCTTAGGCGCTGGCCGGCCGGCCACGTCCTCTGCTCGCCGGGTCAACCGATCCGCACCCGGCCAGCATAGGGAGAAGCTCGGACCGGGCGCTTCGGGAGCCGGCGCAAGTGAGCCGTCCCGCCCGGGACGCGCGTGGCGTCGCAGGCGGGACGGTCGGGTTACAGAAACTGGGGACGACCCCGGGGTCAACTGATCTCGCGGCGAACCTGACGCACCCAGCCGATGGCGCCCGGGACGAGCAGCCAGAAGGCCAGAGCCGAGCAGAGCCTGCCCCAGTCGATGGCGGCCCAGTCGCCGCTGGTGACCGGATCGATCGCGTTGGCGAGGCTGATCCAGGACGTCGCCTGGGCCAGCCATGCGCCCGCGGCCCCAACGATCAGGATCACCGTCGGCCCGACCAAATAAGTGACGAGGGCGGCGGGGCCGTTGGCGAACAGGAGAGCCAGCGCCACTGCGACGCACACGTGCAGGATGACCCCGGCCAGGGTGGCGGCGAAGACGTTCGCGTCGAATGACCAGTCCGGCGTCCAACCGCGGGCCGGAGCGCCGGCTGCCAGCACGAGCCCCGACAGCAGATACACCACCAACTCCATCGCCACTGCCAGACCGACGGCGACCAGCAGCTTGGCGGCCAGGACGCGACCGCGGCGAGGCTCCAGCGCGAACGTCGTCATCGCCGTGTGGTGCGTCCACTCGGCGGTCACGGCGAGAATCGCCAGGAGCGGGACGAACGTGGAGGGCGCGAGCGTGGCGTAGCTCGCCAACTCCATCCAGGACGCGGGCTGATCGCTGTAGCCGACCCACGCCAGCAAAATCGCGGTCGCCGCAAGCGGGAGCGCCGCCAGCAGGATCGCGCCCGACCGAGTGTCGACGAGCTTGCGGGCCTCCACATCGAGCAGACCGGAGAACCGGACGCCGGCTGGCGCGGGGCGGGCGATGGGACGAGAGATCGTGACGGCGCTCATGCCGCGTTCCTTTCGGTGCGGGCGCCCGCGATCAGGCGCAGGTAGGAGGATTCGAGGTCCTCACCGTCGGCGAGGACGTCCGTGACACCGCCGCAGGCCAACACCCGACCGGCTCCGATCACCACGAGTTGATCGGCCACCTGCTCAACCTCGTGGAGCAGGTGCGAGCTCAACAGCACGGTGCCGCCCGCGTCGGCGTGGTTTCGCAGGAGAGCCCGGAGCCACGCGATCCCTTCGGGATCCAGGCCGTTGGCGGGCTCGTCCAGCACCAGAACCTCGGGGTTGCCCAGCAGAGCACGAGCGATGCCGAGGCGCTGCCGCATGCCCAGCGAGTAAGCGCCGACTCGCCGGCGGCCCTCGCGGGCGGTCAACTGCACCAGTTCCAGCACCGCATTGGCCCGCTCGTCGCCGAGGCTCATCGTCCTGGCCGCCAATCGCAGGGTCTCCAGGCCGGTTCGTCCCGGGTGCACCGCGCCGGCGTCCAGTAGCACTCCCACGCGCAGAGCGGGGTTGACCAGTTCGTTGTAGCGCCGCCCGCCGATGGTGGCCCGACCAGAGGTCGGTCGAGCGAGTCCGGTGAGGATGCGCAGCGTGGTCGACTTGCCGGCCCCATTGGGTCCCAAGAACCCGGTGATGGTGCCGGCCGCGACGGCGAAGGTGACGTTGTCGACGGCCAACTGCGGGCCGTACTGCTTGGTCAGGCTTTCTATCTCGATCATGGGACCAGCCTTCGCCCGCCGACCGGCCCGGCACAGCGGAGGATTGGCTCGGCCTTGGCCACCTTCGGCAGATTCGCGCCACGACCTTCGGCTACCGGCACCTCGCCTTTGGCCGGTCGGCGATGAACCGTCCGTTGCCGACTACGCCGCTCGTGCGACCCTTAGGCATGGACTCACCCCCACAAGAGCGCGAAGCCCCCTTCGACGACCCCGTTCAAGTCGTCACCAGGGGCGGCCGGCGCCAACTGGACACCCTTCGTGGTCGAAACCCCGAGCGGCTGATCTTCTTCTCCGACGCGGTGTTCGCCATCGCGCTGACGCTGCTCGTGCTGGACATCCGGCTCCCGGCGGTCGAGGGCGGCGAGGGACTCAACCAGGCGCTGGCCGCGGTCTGGCCGAAGTTCGGCGCGTACCTGATCAGCTTCGCCGTCATCTCGGGGGCATGGCTTTCACACTTCCGGCGATTCCGGGTGACGATCGGCTACGACCCGCGGCTGATCCAGCTCAACTTCCTGCTCTTGTTCCTGGTCGGTCTGATGCCCTTTCCGACCGCAGTGTTCGCCGAGCACGCACCGCAGGCGGCGGCGACCCTGCTCTACGGCGGCAATCTGGGGTTGATTTTCGCCGTCCAGACGCTGTGCTGGTGGTACAGCCGGCGGGCTGGGCTGCTCGACCCGATCGTGGACGACGAGTTGTACGGCCGAACCTTCTGGCCGCTGTTCACGATCGCGGCACTCTTCCTCGGGTCGCTGCCGTTCTTGTTGATCAACCCGATGCTTACGCTGGCGATCTGGTGCATCGCGGGTCCGGTGGTGACGCTCGGCCGTTTCCTGCCCAGCCGTGGTCGCTGACTCCCCGCCGACCTTCGGCCACGGCGGTTGGACTTTGGCCCATGTCGCGCCGCGCCGCCACCGGCTTAGGGTGTGGCGCGTGATCGCCCCCACTCTTGACCGCTGGCTCGCGCCGGCCGCCTTTCCCGCGCCGGCGCTCTCGCGGTGGTCTGTGACCTGGCGTTACGCGCTCGCGTCCGTCCCGCTGGCCGCGGTGCTCGTGGCGTATGTCTCCTGGCCGGCGCAACAGACCTTTCCCAACTATCCGCTGTGGCGGTTGGTCATCGATCCGGTGCTCGGCGCCGCCGGCCTGGTGGCGATCCGCTGGCGCCGGCGCTGGCCGGTGCAGGTGAGCGTCGGGCTAGCGCTGGCGGGGGTCTTCGCCGTCTCGGTCGCCTGGACGCTCGCCTGGGCCTACATCTCGTTGTGCACGCGGCGCTCGTGGCGGCAGGTCGCCATTGCGGCAAGCGCCATCGCGGTCACATCCATCTCTGGGATCTGGCTGCCATGGGGGCCGGCCCCCGACCTCGAGACCGTCGCGTTGCTGACCGGGGTGTTGGCCCTCACCCTGGTGGCCTGGACGATGTTCGGGTTCTACCTGGGCGCCCGGCGCGACCTGGCCGCGTCCCTGGTCTTTCGTGCTGAAAGCGCCGAGCGCGCCCGGGAGTTGGCCGTGCTGCAGGAGCGGGCGCGCATCGCCCGGGAAATGCACGATGTGCTGGCGCACAGGATCTCGCTGGTCGCGATGCATGCCGGCGTCCTGGCCTATCGCGACGATCTGCCGGCGGCTCAGGTGAAGAGTTCGGCGGAGGTCATCCGGGACAACGCTCACCTGGCGCTCACGGAACTGCGCGGCGTCCTGACCATGCTGCGCGGCGACGACGGTCAGCCGGTTACTCCCCAACCGACTCTCGCCGACCTGGACGAGCTGATCGACACCGAACGAGGCGCCGGGGGACGCATCGAGCTGGCCGACCTCACCGGCGGCACCCAGTCGCTGCCCAGTTCGGTCGGACGACACGCCTACCGGATCGTCCAGGAGGCGCTGACCAACGCGCGCAAGCACGCGCCCGGGTCGCGGGTCGAGGTCCGCCTTTGGGGACGTGCGGGGGAGCGCCTCGAGCTCAGCGTCAAGAACCCCGTCAACAACCGTGGCGGGGACGTCCCCGGCGCGCGAATGGGCTTGGTGGGCCTTGCCGAGCGAGCTCAGATCGCAGGCGGACACCTCGACGCGGGCGAGGCCAACGGCATCTTCGAGGTCCACGCATGGTTACCGTGGATGGCATGACGAGCGACCCCATTCGCCTGGTGATCGTCGACGACGACCCGCTGGTTCGGACCGGTCTTGGCCTCATCCTGGGCGGTAACGCCGACCTGGTCGTCGTCGGCGAGGCCGCGGACGGCGACGCAGCGCTCGGCATCATCGCCGAGCTCAAGCCGGACGTCGTCCTGATGGATATACGGATGCCCAAGTGCGATGGGCTCTCGGCGACCGCACAGGTGCTGGCACGGCCCGACCCGCCGAAGGTGATCGTCTTGACGACGTTCGATTCCGACGACATGGTGTTGCGGGCCCTGGGTTCCGGTGCCAGCGGCTTCCTGCTGAAGGACACGCCGCCAGAGCGCATGATCGGCGCGATCCGAGCGGTCGTGGCCGGCGAACCCACGCTGTCTCCATCGGTCACCGCCCAGGTGATCGCCGCGGCGACCGCGTCCGGTGGCGACCAACGCAAGCGAGCCGCCCTGGGGGCGCTTTCTACTCTCACCGATCGGGAGAAGGACGTGGCGGTCGCGATCGGTCGCGGGCGGTCCAACGCCGAAATCGCCGCCGAGCTTTACATGAGCGTGGCCACGGTCAAGGCCTACATCACCCGGATCTTCTACAAGCTCGGCGTCGAGAACAGGGTGCAGGTCGCCATGAAGGTGCATGACGCGCAGTTGGTTTGAGCGGCGCGCGGCGCACCTCAGGCGCGACTGAGCACCGCGACGCAGAAGCCGGATTCGCCCGGGAAGGGCCGCAGATCCCAGGTAGACAACAACAACTCCGAGCGCAGACCGGCTTCGGCGACGTCGGCGAAGAAATCCTCGAAGGAGTAGCCGCCAGGACCCGAGCCGAAGCCGACCACGACGCGTCCCCGGGGACGAAGGTGCCCTCCCATCCGCCGCAACACACTCACCCTGGTCGCCGGATGCAGGAACGCCACCACGTTGCCCGCGCACAGCACGAGGTCGAAGCGCAGCGGCCCGTCGGCGTCCGCGAGTTCAAGTTCGGCCAGGTCGCCTACCTCCCAGACGGCTTGCGGAAAGTCGCGGCGGGCCTGCTCGATCAAGACGGGGTCGATGTCGA
>JBDHZK010000045.1:0-18519 GCA_039811865.1 Propionicicella sp.
GCGCGGCAGCAGGTACCGGCGCAGCAGCCAGGCGATCAGCGCCACCACCAGCGCGCATGCGACCAGCCACCCGACGCCACCGAGCGGGCCCTCGACGAAGCGTTCGAACAGCGAGCGCAGCGACTGGTTCTCGGCTCGCCTCAGGTTGCCGACTCGGCCGGGATCGCGCAGGGCGCTCAGCCAGTAGAACGCCGCCTCCCGCGGCAGGATCAGCCAACCGATCAGACCCCCCGCGGCTGCGGTGACCAAGGCGGTCGCCACCGTCCGGAATTGTCGGCTGAGCAATGGCAGCAGGAGCAGCGCGGCCGGGGTCACCTTGACGGCGATCGCCAGCCCCAGCAGGATCCCACGCGGAAACCGTCGCGACTCCGGCCGCAGCAGATCGACGGTGGCCAGCAGCAGCAGGAAGACGTTCACCTGCCCGATGTGCAGGTGGTCGATCATCGGCCGGGTGGCCAACAGCACCAAGGCGGCGGCCAGCGGCGTCCACACCGGCGCTTCGGGCCACGCGGCTCTGGTCCAGATCCGGGTCCAGGCCAGCAGGGCACCGACCGAAGCGAGCGTCAGGACGGCCGCGCTGACCGCCAGCGGCAACAGCGCCAAAACCGCGAGGACGGGCAGGGCCAGCGGCGGATAGGTGAAGTACATCGACCCGGCGTCCGACTCCAGATCCAGGCGCCCCTGGTAGACCGATGCCCCCTCCAGCCAGGCTCGTACCCCGGCTCGGTACACCAACTCGTCGCCTTGCACCGCCACCTGCGCGGAGAAGCCGGTGAGCGACCACCACACGTAGACCACCAGCGCGCTCGCCAAGCCGAACATCCACCACCGGTCGGCCCGCAGGACGGCGGTCAAAGCAGCCCTCGCTGCCTCATCGCGTGCGCCAGTTCGGTCCACATGTGGTGGGCGTTGAAGCGTTCCACCACGCTTTCCCGAGCGGCCCGAGCCAGGCGCGCGACCCGCGCCGGGTCGTCCCGCAGCGCGAGCAAGACCTGGCGCCACGCTCCGGCGTCGCCCACCGGCACGAGCAGTCCGCTGACGTCGTCGATCAGGTACTCCGACATCGCGGGAGTCTCGGTGGCCACGACGCAGCAGCCGCTGGAGGCGGCCTCCAGGGCCACGCTCGAGCCCGTCGGATAGGCCAGAACCCGCGTGGGAATGGCCATTATCTGGGCACGGCGCAGCAGTTCGCGGTACTCGCGGTGCGGCACCGGGGCGTGGACGGTGACGTTGTCCGGGACGTCCAATCCGTCCAGGTTTTCTGGCTGGCACACCACATCCACGCGCAGCGGCGTCCCCTTCACCGCCTCGAAGAGCGTGGCGTAGTCGCGGCCGTGGTCCTGCCCGACGGCCAGGATGCCGATGTCTCGTTCCCCGTCCCCGGGAACGTAGTAGCGATGCGAGACGCCGTAGGTGACGGCGAACAGGCGCTCGGCCGGAATGCCGAGGTCCACGAACGTCTCGGCCTCCTGGCGGCTCAGGTGAGTGATGAGGTCGGCGGCCTCGATCCGGCGTTTGGTTTCGGCGCGTTCGGCGGCCCCGGCTTTACGGATGTTCTCGGCGAGCCAGCACGACCAGATCACCAGTGGCCGGTTTCCGTATGGCGGCAGCCCGCGGCGCTTCAGCAGACCGGGCAGCACTGCCTCCATCTCCAGCAGCGCGATCACGACGTCGGCTTGCCTCGCCGACCACGCCGCTCGCAGCGGCGCCTGCAGTGGGTAGCCGATGCGGTGCTCGGCGACGTCGCGCAGCTTCTTGACGAGGCGACCCCCGCTGATGCCCCGAATGGCCACGCCAAGACCGGCGTCGGCGAGGGCGTTCACCTCGTACGGCAGTGGCGCCGGCGCGTCCCCGGCGCGGTACCGCTGCCGCCAGGCTGCGACGTCGTGCCCGGTGAGCACGACCGCCTTCTGCATGATCCGTGATCGTAGGCCCACCCGGCCCAACTCCGCGAACTCCTCAACTCAGGCTGAGCAGGTGCGCCACGCGCCTGGCGTACTCGGCCTCGAAGTGGTGCTCGGCCATGAAGTCGAGGCAGCCCGAGCGCGCGGCAGCCCAAGCGTCCGGCTCGGCGAGGACACGCTTGGCCGCCGCTGCCAGGGCGGCGGAGTCGCCCAGCGGGACGGTCCAGCCGAGCCCGTGGTGGCGTACCAGCGAGTCGAGGGCGACGTTGTCGAAGCCGAGGACGGGGATGCCGCAGCCGGCAGCTTCGAGGTACGTGCCGCTCGGGTCACCCTGGATGTGCGGCAGCAGCATCACGTCCACCTCCTCGCGCACGAACCTCGTCCAGTCGGGGTCGAAGTCGAGGTGCCCGCCGAACCGCACGTTTTCCGGCGCGTTCCAGCGCAACTCCGCGGCCTGCTCCCCCGTCCCCAGCATCACGAGCGTTGCCGCGTCGCCGAGGGCGCGGGCGACGTCCAGCGCGAACGAGGGGCCCTTCGCCGCGATCAGCCGCCCCGAGAAACACAGCCGCAGCCGACGCCCGGGTGGACGCCGTGGGGTCTCGCGGGCCAGCCGAAGGTGCTCGGCGGTGAGCCGGGTGTCGAAGAACAGCAGAGCCGATCGCGCCAGCGGCGCGAAGTGATCGAACGCCGGGTGGCCGTTGGCCTGGACGCCTCGGACCCGAGCCGCCAATCGATCCATCGACGCGGCCCGGCGCCAGCCGCCAAGCCTGGTGCGGAGCCGCGCGAGATGGTCCTGGCGCGCGGCGTCGTGCCGGGTCAGTTCCTCCGGGGCGAACTCGACCACCAGGACGGTTCGATCGAGCACGTCCGCCAACTCACCGATGCGCGGCGTCAGGGACGCCAGCACCAGCCCCGGCCCGGCGGCTCGAACCGCGTCCGCCAAGGTGTTGCCGGTCGCCACGTCGATCCCATCGGAGGCACCGAACCAACGCTCCCCAGGCCCAGGGGCCAACTCGGGCGGGGCCAGCGGAGCCGCCAATACGATGCGACCCGGCCAGTGGCGGCGGTAGGCGTGGAGCCCGTCGAGGGTCTTCACGTCCATGGAGTACCGAGTGCCCGTGGCGTCGCGGATCACGCTGCCCGGAAAGGCCACCACCAAGCTGGTCACGTCAGCATGTTAGGGGTGAGTGCTCATCCGGCCCGGTGAGGAAACCTCAGGCGTTGTGGCGCTGCCGGACGGGCGCGCGCCAACCCTGGATCGCCTCGAACATCCGCGCGACGTCCACCGCGGCGGCCACGTCGTGCATCCGCAACAACCGAGCACCTCGCTCGAGGCAGGCGTAGGCGGCGGCGAGCGTCCCGGGCAGACGGTCGGGACGCTCGCGGTCGAGAGTTTCGCCGATGAAGTCCTTGTTGGAGACGGCGGCCAGCATCGGCCACCCGAGGTCGGCGATCTCGCCCAGCCGACGGGTCAGTTCCAACGTCTGGACGGTGCTCTTGTTCAGGTCGTGGCCGGGATCGATGACGATCTGTTCGTCCCGGACACCCCCGGCCCGGGCGCGCTCGACCCGGCTGCCCAGGTAGGCCCGGACGTCGCCCACGACATCGACGTACCTGGGCGATGGGTGCTCCTGATGCGGCTCGGCCAGGCTGTGCGCCACGACCACGCCGACGCCGGTGCGCGCGATCAGCTCGATCATCGCGGGGTCGCGCAGGCCGGTGACGTCGTTGATCACCGCCGCGCCGGCCTCGATCGCGGCGGCGGCGACCTCGACGCGCCACGTGTCGACCGAGACCGGGACGTCCGTGCGTGCCGCCACGGCCTCGACGACGGGGACGACCCGCGCGAGTTCGCCGTCGACTCCGGGGTCGGGCACGCGCGGCGAGAAGGCCAGGCCGCCGATGTCGACGAGATCGGCGCCCGCCTCGGCGGCGGCCAGGACGGCCGCAACCGCGGCGTCCAAGGCGAAGGTGCGGCCGGCGTCGAAGAACGAGTCGGGCGTTCGATTGACCACCGCCATCACGGCCACTTGGCGCGAGAAGTCGAACTTTCGGCGACCGATTCGGCGGCGGGGAGCGCGGCTGGCGGGACTCATCGGCCCATTCTCACCGACAGCTTCAAGCCGCGGCGGCGCAAGCGGCGGTCGGCATTAGACTCCCTGCGACGATGGGAGGGCAATGCGGCGGTTGCAGTTCGAGCACGCGAACGCGAACTTCGTTACCGACCGGCTCGCCGTCGGCGGCGACTTGGACGCCTACGACCCGCGCCTGGCCGAGAAGCAACTCGACGAGCTGGTGGCCGCGGGGATCACGCACATCCTGGACGTCCGGGTCGAGTGGTCCGACCAGGAACTGGTCGCCCGGCTCGCCCCCGAAGTCGCCTACTACCACCTGGGCGTCAACGACATCGGCCAGCGCCAAGAAGACGCGTGGTTCACCGAACTGACGCAGTGGGCCGCGAAGGTCTTCGCCGACCCGGACGCGAAGGTGCTCGCCCACTGCCACATGGGGATCAACCGTGGCCCGTCGGCCGGGTTCGCGATCATGCTCGATCAGGGCTGGGACCCGGTCGAGGCGCTCACCGCCATTCGTCGTTCGCGTCCGATCGCGTTCATCGACTACGCCGAGGACGCCCTGGACTGGCACCTGCGCCGCAGCGGCGCCGACGAGGCGTCCCGGACGTCGGCCAGGGACGCCGTCCGGGCCTGGCGCGAGGGCAACGGGCTCGATGTCGGCGAGGTGATCCGCGGCATCCGCGAGCACGAGGCCGCGCAGGCGTCCGCGGGGGCGCCGCCGCAGCGCGTTTGGGTGATTCGGGTCCCGGCGGCCAGCGTGCGGACGTGGACACAGGCGCTGCGCGACTACGTGCGCGAATCGGGTGCCGACTCGACGCCGGTGCTGACCTTCCCGGCACGTCTGGAGGCCAAGCTCGACGAGATCGGGGTCAACGATGCGGTCGCCCTTTGGGTGCCGGACGCCGAACCTGAACCCGGCATCTGCGGCCTCGGAGTCGTCTCGGCCGGCCCCAGCGAGGTGCCCGCCGACGTGGCGGGGTTCAACCCGGTCCCGGGCGTCGGCTATGTGAACGTCGACTGCCTGGAGTTGTTACCCGAGCCGAAGGTGCTCAGGTCGCGGCTGGAGGGTCTGATCGAGTTCACCGGCTTCGGCCTGTTCGACCCCGAGGCCGACCTGGTCGACCCGATTCCCTTGGACGGCGCCCAGGTGGCCGCCATCATCACCGCCTACGAGGGCGCCGAACCGCCGGCCTAGCCGGCCAGCCGCCGCGCCAGCTCGGATTCGGAGCCCTCGGCGTCCAACTGCGCCAACGCGGACGCGATGGCGGCGCGGACGATCCGGCCGCGGTCGGCCGCCAGCCCGAACTCGGCCCGAATCCGCAGGCGCGCGGTTTCCAGGGCGAGCAGTTCATCGCGGCTGACATAGACCGTGATCTTTTCCTCGTGCCGGACGCGGCCGGTCCCCACCGGTGCGACCGGGCTCGGCCCCGGCTCGGCGCCGGGCCGCGGCTGGGCCGTGCGCCGGAACAGTTCGTCGGCGCCCGGTAGGTCTACGCGGCGGGGCACCTGGCGAGCACCTCCCTGGCGAGCTGGCGGTAGGCCTCGGCTCCCGGGGAGGACGACGCGTAGGTGGTGATCGGCTCCCCCGCAACGGTGGTCTCGGGGAACTTGATCGTCCGCCGGATGACGGTGTGGAAGACGAGATCGCCGAACGCCTGGACGACCCGCTCCAGCACCTCGCGGCTGTGCAGCGTCCGGGCGTCGAACATGGTACCGAGGATGCCGAGGATCGCGAGTTCAGGATTGATCCGCTCGGTCACCTTCGTGATCGTGTCGTCCAGCAGGGCGACCCCACGCAGGGCGAAGTACTCGCACTCCAGCGGGATGATCACCCGGTCGGACGCCGTCAGCGCGTTCACCGTCAGCAGGCCGAGCGAGGGGGCGCAGTCGATCAGGACGACGTCGTACTCGCCGCGGATGGGGTGGAGCACGCGGCGCAGCGCCTGCTCGCGCGCCACCTCGGAGACCAGCTGGACCTCCGCCGCGGACAGGTCGATGTTGCTGGGCAGGATGTCCAGCCCGTCCAGGACGGTCGGTGCGATCACCGAGGCGATGTCCAGGTCGCGTGACATCAGCAGGTTGTAGATGGACCGGTCGAGCGTGTGCGGGTTCACCCCGAGCCCGACCGACAGCGACCCCTGCGGGTCGAAGTCGACCAGCAGGACGCGGCGTCCGGTCTCGACGAGCGCGGCACCGAGGTTGATCGTGGTCGTGGTCTTGCCGACCCCGCCCTTCTGGTTGCACATGGCTATGATCACGGCCCGCTTGGGGCCGTCGGTGGGCCTCGACGGCTCGGGGATCTCGGGCAGCGGACGTCCCGTCGGCCCGATCACCACATCGTCCAGATCGTCGATCACCGGCGCTGCGAACAGCCCATCCTGGTCAGAACTCACGGCCGAGAGCCTAGTGGTTTGTCGACATTTGGCCCGGCGCGCCACTCCCGGACCACGGCGGGTGGCCCCGCTCGGCCAGGCCCCGCTGCACCAGTTCGACCACCCGAGCCCAGGCCGGCGAGCCGTCGGTCTTGAAGTGGGTGACCAGTTCGAACGCGACGGCGTCGTCGTCTCCGGCGAACGCCACCGCCTCCGGGGGAACCCGGCCGATGAAGTCCAGGGTGCGGCGCGCGATCTCCTCGATTCGCGGATCGTCGACGGACCAATCGTGCGCTTGGTCGGCCATGATCATCACTTCGCGGTAGTCCGGGTCATCCAGCATCCGTCGCTGCGTCGCGATCCACTCCCCGATCCGGTGCGGATACAGCGTCACCGCCAGCAACCACCCCTCCCGCTGAAGTGCCATCGAACGCTGCGACAAGCCCAGCTCACGCAACTGCTGCGAGAGTTCGAGCACTACCGGCGGCAGGTACGGGTCTTGGCCGGACGCGACCCGGGCCAGCTCGGCGCGGGTGTTCTGCAGCGCGGCAATGCGGTCGGCCAATTCCTGGTCGATCTCAGCCGCCACCGCGCGCAGGGTCTGGGGGTCGGCGTCGGCGAGTTCGCGCACCCGCGCGAGCGGGACGCCGGCGTCGGCGAGTATCTTGATCCGCCGCAAGGCGACCACGGCCTCGGCGCCGTACGAGCGGTATCCGGCCGCCGTCCGTTCGGGCTCTGGCAGCAGGCCCAGCCGGTGGTAGTGCCTGACCGCGCGCACGGTTACGCCGGCGTAGCGCGCGAGGCGGCTAATCGTCAGCATCGCCGCCGACCTCGGTCGTGGCCGGCGCCGCGGCACCAACCGCCCCGTTGATGCCTTTGTGAGCGATCGCCCAGATCGCCACCGCGACCCAGGCGGCCGACAGGGCGACGGCGCCCGCCTGGAGGGGCGCACCGACCAGGAGTAGCGCCATCAACCCAAGCCCGATCGGGGAGGCGACCGACGCCAGCGCCGAGTAGAGGCCGAAGACGCGACCGCGTACCGCGTCCGGGACGCGCTCGGTCAGCAGCACCTGGACCACCGGTCCCTGCAACCCCGAGCCCACACCGGCCAGAGCCATCCCGACCGCGATCGGCCAGAAGCCGGCCAGCGTGGCGATCAGCGCGAACGAACCCCCGAACAATAAGTTCGAGATCACCCAGGCGGCGCGGCGACGGCCTGAGAACAGGGCGCCGTACAGCCCAGAACCGGCCACCGAGCCGATGGCGTACGCCGAGAGGCTCAGGCCGAGTTGCGCCGGGTCGCCGACGGATCGGAAGTATCCGGGCAGGATCACCGCCAGCAGCGGCGCGACCAGGATCATCGACGCCAACCCGATCAACATCAGGGGCGCCAGGGCAGCGTCGCCCCGGACGATCCGCCACCCGGCCAGCGGGGACGCCTCTTCCGCGGAGACCTCTTGGGCGGCTCGACGGGGCAACGGCATGACCGCGGTGAACAAAGCGGCAAGCCCGGAGCAGGCGGCGGTGATCCACACCACCTGGATCGCTGGCAGCCAGGCGAGCAGGAAGCCGGCGAGCGCCGGGCCCACCAGAAAGCTGAGCCCGAACAGCGTGGACTGGGCCGCGGCAACCTTGTCGAGCTTCACCCCGGACGCCTCGGCCACGTCGGCCATCAGCGCTTGCCGGGCCGTCATCCCGGGCACATCGAACAGCGCCCCCAAAATCCCCAGCACGATGAAGGTCACCGGGCCGAGCCCGACGGTCGCGTCGACCACCGCCAAGGCCGCCACGGATACCGCCGAGCCGATGTCCGAGATCACGCACATCAGCCGCCGGCCGATCCGGTCGACCAGGTGTCCGCCCACCAGCGCGGCCACTGCCGCCGGTGCGCCGGACGCGGCCGCGACCAGGCCGGTCAGTGCTGGGTCGCCCGTCCGGGTCAGCACCAACCAGGGCAGCACCACCGAGATCGAGGCGTTGCCGAACAGCGACGTCGCCGACGCGGCGAGGTAGGCGGGCAGGGTGAGGCGATTGGTCATGGGCAGGAGTCTCCGGGGTTGACCCTACGTCGGGGTCAAGTCAGCCGACTGCGCGCAACTATGTCAGGCACGACGTGAACGACCCGGATCGTCGGAAACCCGCCCTGAATGGCGACCGGCGTCGTGTTTGACACATCCCCCACTCCAAACCCGAGGGGTTCGGGCTGGCAGCCGCGCTCAGCGAGCCCGCGGATGCGCCGACAAGAACACCTCCCGCAGGTGGTCCGCGGTCACAAGCGTGTAGATCTGAGTGGTCGTCACCGACGAGTGTCCCAGCAACTCCTGCACCACCCGGACGTCCGCACCGCCGGTCAGCAGATGCGTCGCGAACGAGTGCCGCAGGGTGTGCGGTGAGATCTCCACATCGAGCCCGGCGCCCTTGGCGACCGCGCGCAGGATCGCCCACGCGCTTTGCCGCGACAGGCGTCCGCCGCGGGCGTTCAGCAGCAGCGCCGGCCCGGGCCGGGCCGTCCGCGCGACCATCGCCGGACGTCCCCGCGTCAGCCACGCGGCGACGGCGGCCCGGGCGTACGAACCCAGCGGGACGATCCGCTCCTTGCTCCCCTTGCCGAACAACCGCAGGGCGGCCGCTTCGTCGTCGAGCAGGCGGGAAACATCGTCCACGTCCAGTTCGACCACCTCCGAGATCCGCGCGCCGGTGCCGTACAGCAGTTCCAGCAAGGCGGCGTCGCGCAGGCCTTCCGGAGAGCTGTCGTCCACGGCGTCCAGCAACCCCTGCACCTGGGTGATCGACAGCGCCTTCGGCAGGCGCCGACCTGGCGGCGGCGGCGTCACGTCGGCTGCGGGGTCGTGCCCGCTCAGCCCTTCTTGCGCCGCGAAGCGGTGGGCGCCGCGGACGGCCGACACCATCCGGGCCACGCTGGCGGTCGCCAGCGCCGGGCGTTCGGGGTCCTCCCCCGTCCCCGCACCGGTGCGAAGCTGAGCGGCGAAGTCGACCACGTCGGCGCGGATCACCTCGGCCAGGGAAGTCCGTCCGCGCCGCGTCAGAAACGCCTTGTACGCGGCCAGGTCGCGCCGATAGGCGGCGACTGTGTGCCGCGAGAGTCCCCGCTCGACCGCCACATGGTCGAGATAGGACTGCAGTTCGGAGTCAAGCGACGCGATCGTCGCCCCCGATGAGGGCGAGCGCGGCGTTCTGGGCGGCCCAGGCGTCCCGAGCTGGCCACGGGCTGTCGGCAGCGCGAAGCCCGTCCAGGCCGCAAGTGCCCAAGGCGGCTTGCAGCGCCAGCGTCCCCGAGACCAACGACGGGCTCTGCACCCGCCCGCCCAGGATCGCGGCAACCAGGTCGTCCAGCGCCACCCAGCAGATGTCCATGTGCGCCTCTTCGCCTTCGAGGACGAACCCGTCGGGCCGAGGCGCCTCGCTCAACCCGCGGGCCAGGTACATCCGGATTGACTCCTGACACCCGCCGGGCGTGGTGAAGATGTCGACCAGCAGCCGCCAATCCGACGCCGCCAGCTTGGCCTCCTCGGCCAGCTCGCGCTGCGCGGCGGCCAGAAAGGACTCGCCCGCCGCGTCCAATAGGCCCGCCGGCGGCTCGATCAACCGGAAGGCGACCGGCTGCCGGTACTGCCGGACGACGGCAACGCGATTCCGCTCGTCCAGCGCGATCACGCCTACGGCCCCGGGGTGCATCGTGTACTCGCGCACCATCGTCTCGCCGCTGGGAGTTTCGACCGTGTCGCGGACGAAGTCGCTTACGTTCCCGGTGGCCAGCACCTGGTGGTCGACGATCGTCCAATGCTCCGCGTGGTCGGAGATCTCGTCCCCGACCAGCTGACGCCGCTGCCCCATCAGGACTCCTCCACCGGTAGCCGTGCGGAGAGCCTACGGCGCAACGCGGCCTCCACGAGCCCGGCGAACAGCGGATGCGGCTTGGTGGGCCGCGACTTGAGTTCGGGGTGGGCCTGCGTCCCGACGAAGAAGGGATGCTGTTCGCGATCAAGCTCAACGAACTCGACCAGCGTCGAGTCGGGCGATCGTCCCGAAACCCTCAGCCCGGCCGCCTCGAGCTGGTCGCGGTAGGCGTTGTTCACCTCGTAGCGGTGCCGATGCCGCTCGCTGACCCGGGTCGCCCCGTACAACTCGGCGACCAGCGAGCCCGGCACCAGGTCGGCCGGGTAGGCGCCCAGGCGCATCGAGCCGCCCAGGTCACCCTGGCCGTTGACGATTTCGACCTGCTCGGCCATCGTCGCGACCACGGGTGCCGAGGTGTCCGGTTCGAACTCGGTGGACGCCGCGTCCGAGAGCCCGGCGAGGTCGCGGGCCACCTCGATCACCATGCATTGCAGGCCAAGGCAAAGGCCCAGCGTCGGAATCTGGTTCTCTCGCGCGTGCCGGATCGCCCCGACCTTGCCCTCAACACCGCGGATCCCGAACCCGCCAGGTACGACGATGCCGTCCACCTCGGCCAGCGCCTTCGCGGCCCCGGCGGGAGTCTCGCAATCGTCGGAGGGCACCCAGACGATCTTGGCCTTGGCCCGGTTGGCGAACCCGCCGGCCCGCAGCGCCTCACAGACCGACAGGTAGGCGTCGGGAAGGTCGATGTACTTGCCGACCAGCCCGATCGTCACCTCCTCCTTGGGGTGGTGGACGCGTTCTAGCAGGTCGTCCCAGGCCTTCCAGTTCACGTCGCGGAAGCTGACGCCCAGGCGTCGGACGACGTAGGCGTCCAGTCCTTCACGGTGCAGCACCTTGGGGATGTCATAGATGGAGGACGCGTCGGCGCAGGAGACGACGGCCTCCTCGTCCACGTCGCAAAACAGGGCGATCTTGCGCTTCACCGAGTCGGGAATCTCAACGTTCGACCGGCACACGATCGCGTCCGGCTGGATGCCGACCTGACGCAGCGCGGCGACCGAATGCTGCGTCGGCTTGGTCTTCAGTTCACCTGAGGGCCCGATGTAGGGCACCAGCGAGACGTGCAAGAACAGGCAGTTGGCTCGGCCGACGTCGCGGCGCACCTGTCGGGCGGCTTCGAGGAAGGGCAACGACTCGATGTCGCCGACCGTGCCACCGATCTCGTGGATGACGATGTCGACCTTGCGGCCGGCCATCGCGAGCATCTCGTCCTTGATCTCGTTGGTGATGTGCGGGATCACCTGGACCGTTTCGCCCAGGAACTCGCCCCGCCGCTCCTTCGCGATCACCGTGGAGTACACCTTGCCGGTCGTCACGTTGGCGTCGGCGTTCAGGTTGACGTTGAGGAAGCGCTCGTAGTGACCGATGTCCAGGTCGGTCTCGGCGCCGTCCTCGGTGACGAAGACCTCGCCGTGTTGGAACGGGTTCATCGTTCCCGGATCGACGTTGAGGTAGGGGTCCAGCTTCTGCATGGTGACCCGAAGGCCACGGGCAACCAAGAGGCTGCCCAGGCTGGAGGCCGTAAGGCCCTTCCCGAGAGAGGAGGCTACGCCCCCAGTGACGAACACGTGCTTGGTGACGCTGCCATTTCCCACGGGATTCCACCCTACAGCGGACGGGCCAGGTCTTTGACTCCTCGACCCGCCGGGCGGACGCCGCTGGAGCTGAGCCCAGCGCGCTTAGCTGTCATTTCGTGACGAATAATCGTCACGATTTGACAGCTAACGAGACTTCACGGCCGCTGCCAGCAGCTCAGCGGCGTGCGCGCGGGCGGCGGCGACGTCCTCCAAGCCACCCATCATGCGAGCTAGTTCGCCCAGGCGTTCGTCGGCGTCGACGCGCCGCACCCCGGACGTGGTCACCTGCCCGTCGCTGGACTTCGCCACCACGAACTGGGCGTCGGCGAAGGCTGCGACCTGCGCCAAATGCGTGACGGCGATCACCTGCGCGTGGCGCGCGAGCCGAGCCAGCCGCGCGCCCACCTCCAGCGCAACGGCGCCACCGATGCCAGCGTCCACCTCGTCGAAGACGAACACCTGGCCAACGCTCCCCGCCGCCAAGACGACCTCCAACGCCAATCGAACGCGCGACAGCTCACCTCCCGACGCGACCCGGCCCAGTGGCGCCGGGTCACTGCCTGGATTCGCGGAGAAGAGCAGGACGACCTGGTCGCGTCCCTCCGGCCCCAGCTTCGGAGCCGCACTCATCCGGAACTCAAGCCGCGCGTTCGGCATCGCCAGCGCGGCCAGCTCGGCCATGGCGGCCTTCGCCAATCGGGCAGCGGCAGCGGTCCGAAGACGAGTCAGAGTGCCGGCTAACGCGTCGAGCCGCTCGTCCGCGGCCGCGACAGCAGCCGACAGGGCGCCGATCCGCTCGTCGCTTCCGCCCAGTTCCTCGAGCCTGGATCCGGCTGCCCGCGCCCACTCGACCACCTCGCCGGTCGTCGCGCCGTACTTACGCAACAATGCGGCCAGTTCGGCACGGCGGCCAGCGATCCACTCCAGCCGGGCGGGGTCGGCGTCCAGGTCGGCAAGATAGGCCGACAGTTCCGCCGCAACATCGCCCAAGACGTAGGCCGCCTCCGCCACCCGCTCGCCCAGCCCGGCCAGCATCTCGTCCCGACGTCCGGCCAGCTCCAGCGCCTTCCGAGCAGCCGAGATGAGCCCGAGCGCGTTCGGGGCGTCGTCGGACGTCTCGTCGTCTCCGACCAACGCCGCCGCCGCGGTCCGCCCCGCCAGCCTGAGGTCGTCCGCCGCCTGCAGCCGGCCGGCCTGCGCGGCCAGGTCGTCCTCCTCGCCGGGCTGCGGCCCGACGCGCTCGATTTCAGCCAGCGCGAACCCGAGCGCGTCCGCTTCCCGCGCGCGCTCCCGCGCGGCCGCGACCAGGGCATCCAGTTCCGCGGCGTCCCGCGAGCGCTCCGCGTACCACCGCCGGTATTCGTCCAGGACGCCGGCCAGCTCGGCCCCGGCGGACGCGTCCAGCACCTCGCGCTGCCGCTCCGGCGTCGAGAGCCGGATCTGCTCGGACTGCCCGTGCAACGTGACCCACTCGGCCAACAGCCCCGCAGCCACGGCTGCAGGCACCTGCGCCCCGCCGGCGAACGCCCGCGAACGCGTCCCCCCGATCTGCCGGGCCACGATCAGCTCGCCCTCGTCCAGTTCGCCGCCCAGCGAGCCCAACCGCTCGGCCACTCCCTGTGGCGGCACGAATCGCCCCTCGACCGCGGCCCGCCGCGAACCGACCCGGACGAGCCGCGCGTCCGCCTTGGCGCCCAGCAGCAGGCTGAGCCCGGTGACGACCATGGTCTTGCCGGCGCCCGTCTCGCCGGTGATCGCGGTGAACCCGGGGCCAAGGTCGAGCACCGCCTCGTCGATCACCCCCAGCCGAGCGATCCGCAGCTCAGCCAGCACTCGCGCCTCGAGTGCGGAAGCTGTCGATCGGCAGCCCGAACTTGCGTACCAGCCGGGTCGTGAACGGTTGTTCGGACGTCCGTGCGATCAGCAACGGACGCTGATTGCGCCGCACCTCGATCACCATGCCGGAGCACAGGTCGGTGGGGCGGCGTCCGTCGCACCACACCACGGCATGCGTCTCGTGCTCCTGCAAAAGTTGAACGCTGACGTGCGAACTCGGGCTCAGCACCAATGGGCGTGCGAACAGGGCGTGCGCGCTCAGCGGCACCAGCAGCATGGCATCCACGTCCGGCCACATCACGGGACCGTTTGCCGAGAAGGCGTAGGCCGTCGAGCCGGTGGGGGTGGCCACGAGCAGACCGTCAGCGCTCCAGCGCGACAGCGGCCGGCCGTCCACGTGAACCATCAGGTCCACCATCTTCTCGCGCGCGGCCTTCTCGACCGACACCTCGTTGATGGCGAACGACTCCCAGACTGCGGTGCCGCCGGGACGGTCGTAGACCGTCACCGCCAAGGTGGTGCGCTCCTCCACCCGGAAGGTGCGCTCCACGACCGCCCGAAGCACGCTTTGAGTTTGTGAGACCTCCAGTTCGGCCAGGAAGCCGACGTGCCCGAGGTTCACCCCCAGCAACGGGACGCCGCGCGGCAGCGCCCATTCCGCGGTTCGCAGGATCGTTCCGTCGCCCCCGAAGACCACGGCGATCTCCGGAAGGCGATCCCCGATGAGGGGGACGAGGCGGGCGTCCGGTACTCGCGCGGCGATCTCGGCGGCGCGCTCCGGGCGCACCATGCACTGGATCCCTTCAGCGGTGAGCCCGGCGATGAAGTCACAGGCGGCGTCGAGCGCCTCTGGACGTACCGAATGCAAGCCCACCGCAACCAGCCGCGATGTCACGGCCTCACCCTATCCGGCACTGCGCCATCGCCACCCTCTGCGGCCACGGACCTGCTCAGCAGCGCGAAGTACTCGACGTTTCCGCCGGCGCCGGGCAGTCGACTCTCCCCTGTCCAGCGCGCCGGCCAGCCAAGCTCCGCCGCGGCGGCGACGATCCCGGCGACCGACTCGGCCCGGTGGCGGGGGTCGGTCACGATGCCGCCCTCGCCCAGGCGTTCCCGCCCGACCTCGAACTGCGGCTTGACGAGGAGTAATGCCCAGCCGTCGGGACGCAGTACCGCCAGCAGCGGAGCCAGCAGCAGCTTCAGCGAGATGAACGAAACATCGGCGACGAGGACGTCCACCGGCTCTTCGTCGACGTCGGCCAGGACGAGGTCGCGCAGGTTCAACCCCTCGCGCACCCGAACCCGCGGGTCCTCGCGCAGGGTCGCTGCGATCTGCCCATGGCCAACATCGAACGCATAGACGCTCGCGCAACCGCACTCCAACAGCACCTGCGTGAACCCTCCGGTGGACGCCCCGGCATCGAGCGCGCGGCCCCGCGGCCGCAATCCCGTATCGGCCAGGGCCCCCAGCAGCTTGTGGGCGGCCCGGGAGACATAGCGCTGTTCGTGGCTCACCTCGACCTTCGCGCCCGCGCCGACCTCCTGGGCTGCCCGCGTCACAACGTTGCCCTCGACCAGCACGCTGCCTGCCAGAATCGCCGCCCGGGCCCGCGTCCGCGAAGCCACCAACCCGCGCCGGACCAACTCGACGTCCAGCCTGGTCACGGCCCGCAGGCGTCCTCGTCGCCCTCCCCGAGCCCGCGTGCGGCGAGCGCCTCACCCGTCGCCTGCGCGAACGCGACCGCGCCGACGACGACCGGGGTCACCTGGGCGAAGAGATTCCGCTCGAGCCCGCGCGCCCGAGCCGCGTCCCGCACATCGGCGAAGCGGCCCAACAGGTACGGGACGCTGCGCACCATCAGCGCCGCAGCGAGCCCGAAGCGTTCGGGATCGACCCCAAGTGGCCGCAGCGGGCGCACGGCGGCCACGAGGGCGTCCAGCAGCACCGGACCCGGGGTGGTGAGGGTGATCAGCCTGCTGGCGTAGACGGCCAACCAGACATTCCCGGCGACGACGATGGCGCCGGGCCACGAAACGAAGAACCCCTGGTAGGCGCCCAGGACGAGCAGCACCAGCCAAAGCGATGCCGGCAGCCCGAGGGCCACCCGAGGACGTGCTCCGATCGTCAGCAACGCGATGGCCGTCACGGCGATCAGGCCGATGGTCACCAGCGCCTGCTGGGCCCAAAGGGCGGGCACGGTGAGCAACAGCAGCAGCGCATACTTCCAGCCCACGCCCATTCGGTGCAGCGGCGTCCGGCCGGGAACGTAGAGCCCGAACAGGTCGTGGTGTCGCTTCATGCGGCGCCCATCAGCGCCCGGTAGGCGGCGATGGACGCCTGCGGTTCCCCGTCGACGAAGACCCGCCCCTCGTCCACGACCAGGACGCGCTCGGCTTGCGCCGCGTGCTCGAGGTCGTGAGTGGCATAGACGAGTTGCTGTTCCAACCCGTCGAACGCCCGCCGGACGAGGTTGCGGTTGCGTAGGTCGAGCAATGTGGTCGGTTCGTCCGCGACCAGGATGGCGGGGCCAGCCGCCAGCACCGAGGTGAGCGCCACGAGTTGGCGTTCGCCACCGGACAGGCTGTAGATGCTCTGGTCGGCCAGACGTTCCAAACCCCGCTCCGCCAGCAGGGCGAGCGCATGAGCTCGCCGCTGTGCCCGCTTGGGAAGGATTCGCCGAAGGCTGAGCTCGATGTCGTCGGCCGGTGTGGACATGACCAGCTGGGCCAAGGGGTCGGTGAAGACGAAGCCGACCCGGCGACGAACGGCTCGGGCGTCGGTTCGGGTGTCCAGGCCGTCGACCTCGACTCGTCCGGAACTAGGCAGGATCAGTCCGTTCAGCAAGCGCAGCAAGGTCGATTTCCCAGAGCCGTTGGCCCCGATCACCGCCACCCGGCGCTCGGCCAGTTCCAGGTTGACTCGATCCAGAATCGTCCGACCCGGCCCGGCGGCCGTCTCCGCCAAGACGTTGACGTCATTCAGCCGGATCACTTGGGCCCATCCGACCTGAAGGTCAGGCGACCGCGAGCCGACGCCGGGACGCCAGGAGGGCCGGGAACGCCTTGTGGACGCCGACCGCGATCGCCGCCGCCGCCACGTTCTTGACCACGTCTCCGGGCCAGTACACCAGGTCGACCATGAACGCCTTGGCCAGCGGCAGGTGCGCGTTGATCGCCATGCCGGCGATCCCGGCCGGGTGCACGACGAGGACGCTGGCGGCAAGCCCCGCCAGCAGAAGCCACAGGAACTGGTACTTCAGCCCGCGACGCAAGAACCAAGTGGCGGCAGCGCCGGCGACCAGTGCGGCGATCGGGAACGCGAGTAGGTATCCCGCCGACGGCCCCTGCAAGACGCCCAGGCCCGAGGCTCCCTTGGCGAAGACCGGCAGCCCAGCAAAGCCCACGACGAGATAGAGCCCCGTGGCCGCGAAGCCGCGCCATGGGCCGAGCACCAGGCCCGCGAGGGCGACGCCCAGGGTCTGCAGCGTGATCGGAACGCCGAGCGGCCCGACTGGAATCGCGGGGACGGCGGCGAGTGCAGCGATCAGCGCGGCGAACACTGCGATCAGCGCCACGTCGGTTGCGGGCGTATTTGGCTTCATGAAGGCTCCGAGGTCAGGGATCACTAACGCTTGCGACAATAGCGAGGACTCTCCCCCATCAGCCGTCCGGGCCGACTTCGCGGACGCACCACAAAAGTCGTCCAGACGCGCTATCGACGGCCCCTGGACGCCGTCGCCCAACGCCGTCAGCGCACCTCGGTGAGTTGCCCGAGCACGTGGACCGTCTCAGCCTCAGGATTGGCCCACGCCAGGTTGGCAATGGCCCAGAGTGCGTCCAGCTGCCCCTCCAGCGTGCCGGGGATCGCGTCCAGGACGATGGAGCCGTCGGCCAGTCGCGCGACCGCTCCGCCGCAGGTGGCCTGCTCGGTGCCCACTTCGGCGACCCGCGGCGCCCCCAGCAGGGCCTGTACGTTCGAGCCGATGTAGGTGGGACGCTCGGGTGGCGTCGCCGCGACCAGGTCCAGCTTGCCGTGCGCTCCGGTGAAGACCATGAGCGAATCCATGGACGCGTTGTGCGCCCCCACGATGTCGGTGTCGAGTCGGTCCCCGACGAAAATCGGGTGCTTTGCGCCGGTCCGCAGGATCGCCTCCCGGAGCAGCGGCCGAAACGGCTTGCCCGCCACCATCGGCTCGGTGCGAACGGTTAGTCCCACCGCGTAGATCGCCGCCCCGGCTCCGGGCACCAAGCCCCGGTTGGTGGGGCGGGTCTTGTCCAGGTTGCAGGCGAACCACCGCGCGCCGGCCTGCACCGCGAGGGCCGCTTCATCCAGGCGCGGCCAGCTCAGTTGCGGATCGTAACCCTGAATGATCGCGTCGGGACGCTCGTCGGCTTTGCTGACCACGTCCATCCCGACCGCACGGACCTGGTCGGCCAGGTTCTCGGTGCCCACGACCAGTACCTTCGAGCCCGCCGGCAGTTCCTCGGCCAGCATCCGGGCTCCCGCCTGGGCGCTGGTGACGACATCGGCCTCCGCGGCGTCGACGCCGAGCGCGGTCAGCTGGGCAGCCACCTGTCCCGAGGGACGCGCGGCGTTGTTGGTCACGAACATGACCGGCTTGCCGTGCTTGCGCAGGCCCGCGATCGCCTCCGGCGCCCCCGGGATCGGGTCGGGACCCAGGTAGATCACCCCGTCCAGGTCGAACAGCGCGGTGTCGTAAGCATCGATCAGCATGTGGCCGGGCATCGTGGACCTTCCCTCGGAGACTCCTTGATTCGACCACGGCAGCCCCTTGCCGACAACCGATTCCGCGTAATCCGCCCGGCGCGCGTT
>JBDHZK010000046.1:0-18454 GCA_039811865.1 Propionicicella sp.
CGTCCCTGCGCGGGAGTACCCCCCTCGGTGACGACCTGCCGGTTCTGCGCCTCGTAGATGGCGCGGTCGACCAGCTCGCCGGGCAGCATCGAAGTGTCGCCCGACTCGATCACCGTGATCCGGCGCAGCATTTGCCGAATGATGATCTCGATGTGCTTGTCGTGGATCGGCGCGCCCTGCGTCCGGTAGACGGCCTGCACCTCCTCCACCAGGTGCTCCTGCACCTTGCGGACGCCTCGCACGCGCAGCACATCCTGCGGGTCCGGCGTGCCGGCCTGCAGTTGCTGACCGACGTCGACCCGCTGGCCGTCCTCGACGAGCAGGCGCGCGCGCCGCCCAACCGGGTACTCCACATCGGGCTCGCCGTCGTCGCGGACGATCAGCAGCTTGCGCAACCGATCGCTCTCGTCGATGCGGACGACGCCCGCCGCCTCGGCGATCGGCGCCTTGCCCTTGGGCTGCCGAGCCTCGAACAGCTCGACCACACGCGGCAGACCGGCAGTGATGTCGTCCCCGGCCACACCCCCGGTGTGGAAGGTCCGCATCGTCAACTGGGTGCCTGGCTCGCCGATGGACTGCGCCGCGACGATGCCGACGGCCTCGCCGACATCCACGAGCTTGCCGGTGGCCAGGGACCGGCCGTAGCACATCGCGCACGTCCCGAGCGCCGACTCGCAAGTCAGCACCGAGCGCACCTTCACCGAGGTAACGCCGGCCGCGACCAACTTCTTGATCACGACGTCGCCCGCGTCGGAGCCGGCCGACGCCAACACCTCGCCGTTGGCGTCCACGACGTCGGTCGCCAGGCAGCGCGCATAGACCGACGTCTCGACGTTCTCGGACGCGATCGTGCGGCCGTCCTCGAGCGTCGCGATCACCTTGGTCAGGCCACGCTCGGTGCCGCAATCCTCCTCGCGGATGATCACGTCCTGGCTGACGTCGACCAGGCGCCTCGTCAGATATCCCGAGTCGGCCGTCCGCAACGCGGTATCGGCCTGTCCCTTACGGCCACCGTGGGTGGAGATGAAGTACTCCAGGACGCTCAGACCCTCGCGGAAGTTCGACTTGATCGGCCGCGGGATGATCTCGCCCTTCGGGTTGGCCACCAGGCCTCGCATGGCCGCGATCTGCCGCATCTGGGTCATGTTTCCGCGAGCACCGGAGTGAACCATCATGAAGATGGGGTTCTCCTTGGTGAAGTTGGCCTCCATGGCGGCGGTCAACTCAGCGGTCGCCTCGGTCCAGATCTGGATCAGTTCCTGGCGCCGCTCCTCGACGGTCATCGCGCCGCGCTCATAGGTCTTGTCGACCTTCGCCGCCTTCGCCTCGTAGCCCGAGAGGATCTGCGGCTTGTTCGGCGGCGTCAGCACGTCGGAGATCGACACCGTGACGCCCGAGCGGGTGGCCCACTTGAAGCCCAGGTCCTTGAGGTGATCGAGGGTCTCGGCGACCTGCACCTTGGGGTACTGCTCGGCCAGGTCGTTGATGATCTGGCCCAGCCGCTTCTTACCGACCTCGGCATCGACGAACGGGTAGTCCGCCGGCAGCGCCTCGTTGAACAGGGCGCGGCCGAGGGTGGTCTCCATCAGGATCGAGCCGTCGGCCCGAAGGGTCTGCCCGGCCGGCGGAACGATGCCGTTGAAGCGGAGCCGAATCGGCGTCCCCACCTCGATCTTGCCGTGGTCGAAAGCCATGATCGCCTCGGCCACCGACGAGTAGGCGTGCAGGGTTTCCGGCTGCGGACCCTTCAACGTCAGGAAGTAGTGCCCGATGATCATGTCCTGGGTGGGCATGGTGACCGGACGCCCGTCCGCGGGCTTCAGGATGTTGTTGGTCGACAGCATCAGGATCCGGGCCTCGGCCTGCGCCTCGGCGCTCAACGGCAGATGGACGGCCATCTGGTCGCCGTCGAAGTCGGCGTTGAAGGCGGTGCAGACCAGCGGGTGGATCTGGATGGCCTTGCCCTCGATCAGCTGCGGTTCGAACGCCTGGATGCCCAGGCGGTGCAGCGTCGGCGCACGGTTCAACAGCACCGGGTGCTCGGAGATGACCTCCTCAAGGACGTCCCACACGACCGGACGCTGGCGCTCCACCATCCGTTTGGCGGACTTGATGTTCTGGGCGTGGTTGAGGTCGTCCAGCCGCTTCATGACGAACGGCTTGAACAGCTCGAGCGCCATGGCCTTGGGCAGGCCGCACTGGTGCAGCTTCAACTGCGGGCCGACGACGATGACCGAACGGCCGGAGTAGTCGACGCGCTTGCCCAGCAGGTTCTGCCGGAACCGGCCCTGCTTGCCCTTCAGCATGTCCGAGATGGACTTCAGCGGACGGTTGCCGGGCCCCGTGACCGGACGGCCGCGGCGACCGTTGTCGAACAGCGAGTCCACGGCCTCTTGGAGCATCCGCTTCTCGTTGTTGACGATGATCTCGGGCGCGCCGAGGTCGAGCAGCCGCTTGAGGCGGTTGTTCCGGTTGATCACGCGGCGGTACAGGTCGTTGAGGTCGGAGGTGGCGAAGCGACCGCCGTCCAACTGAACCATCGGACGCAGATCCGGCGGAATGACCGGGACGGCCTCCAGCACCATGCCCGACGGGCTGTTGGTGGTGTTCAGGAACGCCGAGACGACCTTGAGTCGCTTCAGCGCACGGGTCTTGCGCTGGCCCTTGCCGGTGCGGATGGTCTCGCGCAGCAACTCCGCCTCCGCGGCCAGGTCGAAGGTGGCGAGACGATTCTTGATCGCCTCCGCTCCCATCGAGCCGGCGAAGTACTTGCCGAAGCGGTCCTTCATGGCGCGGTAGAGGATCTCGTCGCCCTCCAGGTCTTGGACCTTCAGGCTCTTGAAGCGCTGCCACACCGCGTCCAGGCGGTCGATCTCGCGCTGCGCGCGGTCGCGCACCTGCTTGAGCTCACGCTCGGCGCCGTCACGCACCCGCTTCTTGATGTCGGCCTTCGCGCCCTCGGACTCAAGCTGAGCCAGGTCCTCCTCGAGCTTTTGCAGCCGGTTCTCGACATCGACGTCGCGGCGCTTCTCCAACTGCCGACGCTCGACGTCCACCTTGGCCTCAAGCGAGGGCAGGTCGCGATGCCGCGCGTCCTCGTCCACCGAGGTGATCATGTACGCGGCGAAGTAGATGACCTTCTCCAGGTCCTTCGGGGCGATGTCCAGCAGGTAGCCCAGCCGGCTCGGGACGCCCTTGAAGTACCAGATGTGGGTCACGGGGGCGGCCAACTCGATGTGGCCCATCCGCTCACGGCGGACGTTGCTGCGGGTCACCTCGACGCCGCAGCGTTCACAGATGATGCCCTTGAACCGGACCCGCTTGTACTTACCGCAGTAGCACTCCCAGTCGCGGGTCGGCCCGAAGATCTTCTCGCAGAACAGGCCGTCGCGTTCGGGCTTGAGGGTCCGGTAGTTGATCGTCTCCGGCTTCTTCACCTCACCGTGGCTCCACTCGCGGATCTGATCCGCGGTGGCCAGGCCGATGCGCAGCTCGTCGTAGAAGTTCACGTCCAGCACTTGGTGTTCTCTTTTCCCTGGTCAGTTCAGACGCGTGATGGGGTTACTAGACGACCCAACGGGCCGTGCGGTGGCCGGCCCGTCACCGGGCCGGCGCACAACGATGCTGCTCAAACCTCGTCCACCGCGGCGAACGAATCGGATCCGGGACGCCGCGACAAGTCGATGCCGAACTCCTCGGCCGAGCGGTAGTCGTCCTCGGAGTCGCGCAGTTCGACCACGTGGCCGTCCGAGCTGAGCACCTCGACGTTCAGGCAAAGCGACTTCATCTCCTTGACGAGCACCTTGAACGACTCGGGGATGCCCGGTTCGGGGATGTTCTCGCCCTTGACGATGGCCTCGTACACCTTGACTCGGCCCGGGACGTCGTCGGACTTGATCGTCAGCAACTCCTGCAGCGCCCAAGCCGCGCCGTACGCCTCGAGTGCCCACACCTCCATCTCGCCGAACCGCTGGCCGCCGAACTGGGCCTTACCGCCCAGGGGCTGCTGCGTGATCATCGAGTACGGGCCGGTGGAACGGGCATGGATCTTGTCGTCCACCAGGTGGTGCAGCTTCAGCATGTAGATGTAGCCGACGCCGACCCGGTCGGGGTACGGCTCGCCGGAGCGGCCATCGAACAACCGCGCCTTGCCGCCGGAGTCGACGAGGTTCAGCCCGTCACGCTGCGGCAGGCCGTGCTCCAGCAGCCCGGCGATCTCGCTCTCGTTCGCGCCGTCGAAGACGGGCGTGGCCAGGCGCGTGTCGCCGGGAACCTTCTCCAGCCCCACCTCGCGCAGCCGTTCTGCCCAAGGCTCGTCGACGCCCGCGATGTCCCAGCCGGTCTTGGCGACCCAGCCGAGGTGCGTCTCGAGCACCTGGCCGACGTTCATTCGGGACGGGACGCCCAACGGGTTGAGCACGATGTCGACGGGCGTGCCGTCCTCCATGAACGGCATGTCCTCAACGGGCAGGATCTTCGCGATGACGCCCTTGTTGCCGTGGCGTCCGGCGAGCTTGTCGCCGTCGGAGATCTTCCGCTTCTGGGCCACGTAGACGCGGACCAGTTGGTTGACCCCGGGCGGCAACTCGTCGCCCTCTTCGCGGTCGAAGACGCGCACCCCGATGACCGTGCCGGTCTCGCCGTGCGGGACCTTCATGGACGTGTCGCGGACCTCGCGCGCCTTCTCGCCGAAGATCGCGCGCAGCAGCCGTTCCTCCGGAGTCAGCTCGGTCTCGCCCTTGGGGGTCACCTTGCCGACCAGGATGTCGCCCGTACCGACCTCGGCGCCGATGCGGATGATGCCCCGCTCGTCCAGATCGCCGAGCATGTCGTCGCTCACGTTCGGGATGTCGCGGGTGATCTCCTCGGCGCCCAGCTTGGTGTCGCGGGCGTCGACCTCATGCTCCTCGATGTGGATCGAGGTGAGGACGTCGTCCTGAACGAGGCGCTGGCTCAAGATGATCGCGTCCTCGTAGTTATGCCCCTCCCAGGGCATGAACGCGACCAGCAGGTTGCGGCCAAGGGCCATCTCGCCACGATCGGTGCACGCACCGTCGGCCAGCGGGGTGCCGACCTCGACCCGGTCACCGGCCTTCACCAGCGGACGCTGGTTGATGCAGGTGGCTTGGTTGGAACGCCGGAACTTCGCGAGCCGGTAGGTCTGGTAGGTGCCGTCGTCGCAGGTGATGTCGATCAGATCGGCACTTACCCCCTGGACCACGCCCGCCTTCGCGGCGACAGTGACGTCGCCGGCGTCGATCGCCCCGCGATACTCCATGCCGGTGCCCACGAACGGGGCCTCGTTACGGATCAGCGGCACGGCCTGGCGCTGCATGTTGGCGCCCATCAAGGCCCGCGACGCGTCGTCGTGCTCGAGGAACGGGATCAGCGCCGTGGCCACCGACACCATCTGCCGCGGGGAGACGTCCATGTAGTGGACGTCCTCGGGCGCGACGGAGTCGACATCGCCGTGACGCTTGCGCACCAGGACGCGCTCCTCGGCGAAGCGACCCTTGGCGTCCAGCTTCGCGTTGGCCTGCGCGATGACGTAGCGGTCCTCCTCATCAGCGGTCAGGTAGTCGACCTGGTCGATGATGTGGCCGTTCTCCACCTTGCGGTAGGGGGTCTCGATGAAGCCGAAGGCGTTCACCCGGCCGAAGGACGCCAGCGAGCCGATCAGGCCGATGTTCGGCCCCTCGGGGGTCTCGATCGGGCACATCCGGCCGTAGTGGCTGGGGTGCACGTCGCGGACCTCCATGCCCGCGCGGTCACGGGACAGACCACCGGGACCGAGCGCGTTCAACCGCCGCTTGTGCGTCAGGCCGGCGACCGGGTTGGTCTGGTCCATGAACTGCGACAGCTGGGACGTCCCGAAGAACTCCTTCAGCGAAGCGGTGACCGGGCGGATGTTGATCAGGGTCTGCGGCGTGATCGCCTCGATGTCCTGGGTCGTCATCCGGTCTCGGACCACGCGCTCCATCCGGCCCAGACCGGTGCGCAGCTGGTTTTGGATCAGCTCGCCCACGGTACGCAAGCGGCGGTTGCCGAAGTGGTCGATGTCGTCGGTTTCGACAATGACGCCGTCCAGTTCGGTCTTGCCCTCGTGCAGGGCCACGACGTAGCGGATCGCGGCGACGATGTCGTCCACGGTCAGCACCTGCTGGTCGAACGGCTCGGACAGGCCCAGCTTCTTGTTCACCTTGTAGCGGCCGACCTTCGCCAGGTCGTACCGCTTGGGGTTGAAGTAGTAGTTGTCCAGCATCGCCTGCGCGGCTTCGCGAGTCGGCGGCTCGCCCGGACGCAGCTTGCGGTAGATGTCCAGCAACGCCTCGTCGGTGTTGTGGGTGTGGTCCTTCTCCAGCGTCTGGCGCATCGACTCGTACTCGCCGAACTCGGCGAGGATCTGCTCGTTGGTCCAGCCCAGCGCCTTCAGCAACACGGTGACGTTCTGCTTGCGCTTGCGGTCCAGGCGGACGCCGACGAGGTCGCGCTTGTCGATCTCGAACTCCAGCCACGCGCCCCGGGAGGGGATCAGCTTGGCGGTGAAGATGTCCTTGTCGGACGTCTTGTCGGGGGTCTGCTCGAAGTAGACGCCCGGGGAGCGGACGAGCTGGCTGACCACGACTCGCTCGGTGCCGTTGATCACGAAGGTGCCCTGCGGGGTCATCAGCGGGAAGTCGCCGATGAACACCGTCTGGCTCTTGATCTCACCGGTGTCGTTGTTCATGAACTCGGCCGTCACGAACAGCGGAGCCGCGTAGGTGACGTCCCGGTCCTTACACTCTTCGACGGTGTACTTCGGATCCTCGAACCGGTGGTCGCGGAAGGACAGCGACATGGTCTGGCTGAAGTCCTCGATCGGGGAGATCTCCTCGAAGATCTCCTCCAGCCCGGACTTGGTGTTGACGTCCGTGCGACCCTGCGCCAGGGCCGACTCCACGCGCTCGGTCCAGGCCGCGTTGCCGACGAGCCAGTCGAACGAGTCGATCTGGACGTCAAGCAGGTTTGGGACCTCGAGAGGCTCATGGATCTTCGCGAACGAGATTCGTCCGCTGGGAGAGACGACGTTGATGTTCTTCGACGCTGCGCGCGAGGCGGCCAAGGTTGGGTCCTTCCAAGTAACCCGGCAGAGCGGTTCTTTGCATGCGAAACGGCCCGCGTCAAAACGGGTTGTTAGTCAGCGTTAGGGCAAACAGCCATAGTAGTGCATGGCTCCAAAACCCGCAACCCGGGTCGGAGGCAGCGCCGAAGGGCGCCCTGCATCGGAGTCGGAGCGACGACCCTGTGAAGATCGCCGGACCGCCGCAGGCTTATCCATGACGATGGCAATGATGCCACTCGATCGCCCGCGATCGAAGGATTCACGCCGATGTGCTGAACCCAGACGCCCAGACGCGAATGGGACCAGACATGACTTGAGCCGGGGTTCGCGAGTTGGCTCGGGGGATACCAACTCGCGAACACCGACTCATCAGGGTTCCGTCAGTTCGCATCGGGGCTTGCTTACTGACAGGTACTAGCTTGTCCGAGACTTGACGACTTGTCAAGTGTTTTGACACCCCGTTGAGGTCAGGCCTGCAGGTCGGAGTGGCGACGCCATGTGGCGACTGCGCGACGGAAGGCGCCCGCCTCTTCCAAGGCCATCGCCGCGCGGCGCAGGGTCGCCGAAGCGCCGTCCCGCTGCCCGGTGGCCAACTGGATATCGGCGAGGAGGAGCAGCGCATCGGCTGCGAAGTTCTTGTCCGCAAGGACGGCCGCCTCGTCCAGGCAGTGCCGCACGATCGCCTCGGCGGTGTCGGAGTCGCCCTGCAGCAGCGCCAGGCGAGCCTCGGCGACCCGCAACTCCGCCAGATCGCTCGGGTTTCCGACCAGGCGCAAACCGCTGCGCGCGATCTCGAGGTGGTCGGCCACCTGATCGGTCAGACCGAGTTGCAGGCGGCAACTGGCAACCGCCTTGTGCAGCCGGGACCACATGCGAATGTCACGCTGAGGGTCCAGCAGTTCGAGCGCGGCCGTGTGGTGTTCGAGGCCCTGCGCCGGGCGTCCGGCCTGGAACGCCGCCGTGCCCAACGCCCAGGCGACCAAGCCGCGGAAATGCTTCGAATCGAGCTTGCTGGTGGTGTCGGCCAACGCCGCGCACAGCGCGTCCATCTGCGGCCCGGTCTCGCCTGTCTCGGCCCGGGCTCCGATCAGCACCATGAGGGACTCACTCATGATGGCCGGCGCCGCCAGCCGGGACGCCTCGACGGCTCGCGCTCCGTAGCTAATCGCGGACTGCAGTTGGCCACAGGCGCGAAACGCCGACGAGGCCAGCGCGAGCGCCTGGGCTCGCAGAGAGTCGGAGTTGGCCGCCACCGGGTGCCTGGCGAGATCCGAGGCAACCTGGCTGGCAGTGGCATAGTCGCCATCGGCGAAGAGCGCCTGCGCGCGCAAGTACAGCGCTTCCCAGTGTCGCTCGGGCATGACCCCCTGCGCTGCCGACGCCGCCCGCTCGGCTGCCCGAGCGGCCGCGCGCCACTCCCGCAAGCGCCACTCGCGCTCGGCCGACAGCATGTGCTCCAAGACGTCCAATTCGGCTCGCGCCCGGTCGGCCGACTTCGGCTGCGGCGCCGGAGCGTCAATGCCCAGCTCCTCCGGCGCAACGCCGAGCCGATCAGCCAAGAACGAAACGATGTCGGGACCTGCCTGTCGCCGTCCCGACTCGATGTGCGAGATGTAGCTACCGCTGAAGCGATCCCCGCCCAGGTCGGCCTGCGAAAGGCCGCGCAGGCGACGCAGTGCGCGCAACCGTGGCCCGAACGCTCGCTCCGTGATCGTGGCCACCGCACCTCCCAGCGACATTCTGCGTCCTCAGGGTTCCACCTTCCATACCGGAGACTGTCAAATGTTGACAGTCTCGTCAAGTCCCGACTAGCGTTCCGGGAAAGCGCTCGTAGGGGGAGAAACATCATGCGCACTCATTCGGGGATCCGCCGAATCCTGGCCGCTGTGGCCGCCGCATCCGTCCTGGCCCTGGCACCCATCGCCGGGCTTGCCAACCACACCCAATCCGACGCCGGGCGTTACGCGCCATGCGGGCAGGGCGATTGGCCGTTCCGCTTCTGACCCAATCTTCGAACCCAGCCGTCGCCACCCCCGAGCCCGATTCGTCTGGCACAAGCAAAGCGGCGGGTCCCCATCCCGGGGGCCCGCCGCTTTGGCTTCGCGGTTACTTGACGCTGACCGAAGCGCCAGCAGCTTCGAGCTGCTCCTTGGCCTTGGCCGCCGCGTCGCGCGCGACCTTCTCCAAGACGACCTTCGGAGCCGCCTCGACCAGGTCCTTGGCCTCCTTGAGACCGAGGCTGGTGAGCGCGCGCACCTCCTTGATGACCTGGATCTTCTTGTCGCCGACGGACTCGAGGATCACGTCGACCTCGTTGCTCTCCTCGACCTCTTCCTCGGCCGGGGCGGCGGGGCCACCGGCGCCGGGAGCGGCCGCGACGGCCACCGGGGCCGCGGCGGTCACGCCGAAGGTGTCCTCGAACAGCTTCACGAACTCGCTGAGTTCGATCAGGGTCATCTCCTTGAACGCGTCAAGGAGATCTTCGTTGCTGAGCTTCGCCATTTTGGCGTCCTTCCTAGTTCTTCGATGCAGCTAGCGCCGCGTCAGTAATCTGCGCAGCTCACGCTGCTTCGGTCGCCGGGGCATCCCCGGCACGCAACTGGTCGGCACGGGCGCCCAGGACGCGCGCGGCCTGGGCCAGCGGAGCGGCGAACAGACCCGCGGCCTTGGCCAGGTTCCCGTTCATCGCACCGGCAAGTTTCGCGAGCAGTACCTCGCGAGACTCAAGATCGGCCAACTTCTTGACCGATTCGGCGTCCAGGACACGACCGTCCATGACGCCACCCTTGATGACCAGAAGCGGATTCGCCTTCGCGAACTCCCGCAGGCCCTTCGCCACGGTGGCTACGTCACCGCGAATGAAGGTGATCGCCGTAGGCCCGACGAGCTGGGGATCCAGCCCCTCGATGCCGGCCTGCTTGGCCGCGATCGTTGCCAGGGTGTTCTTCGCGACGGCGTAGGTGGCGTCCTCACCCAAGGACCGGCGCAATGCCTTGAGGTCCTTGACCTTGAGTCCGCGGTACTCGGTCAGCACGGCCGCGGCGGAGGAAGCGAACTGCTCCTTAAGCTCCGCGACGGCTGCCGCCTTGTCCGGCCTCGCCATGGGTCTCCTTCCCACTTCTCGCTAGCGCCGAAGCAGGACGTCCCAAACAGCAATAAACCCCATGCGCAGGCGCACGGGGCAGACTCCAGAAGAGCTGTTCACGTTTCACCTGCGCGGGCCATCGGCTGATCTTCGGCCCCGGCTACCCGGGGCGACCTGCGGTCTTCGGCTCGACGAACTTTACGCCAGCGGCACCAGACGACCAAATCCGCGAGCTCCACCGAAGGCGAAGGGCGCCCTGTTGGGCAGATCGAGGCGCACGTGGGCCGGCCAGATCGGGCGGGCCTTGCCGATCGGGAACGGGCCGTCTTGGAGCCCGCGTCGGCGGGGATGTCGTCGCTGACCCCATAGACCGGAGGCGGCTCCGGTCGATGTGATCGGTTACGCCGCGGACGGCGATTGCCCCTGGCCTTGGCTCGGGTGGCGGTCTCGAGCACCGTCGGGCTGGAGTACCCAGATTCGGCATCCCCCGGATTCCCTTGCTCGGTTGACGCCTGGAAAACTTCTCCACAATCTGAGAAACCTGAGATTGCCATAGGGTTCCTCTCAGGTTACTGTGGTCCGGCCAACCCAGGAAGTAGTGGGTCCGCCGGGGCGATCAAGGTACTCCCCCGGTCTACCCAAGACCAACATCAGGGAGACAAATGTCCAACATCTACAAGGCCTCCGTCGTCGCAGCGACCAGCCTCGCGCTCGGCGGCGGCCTCATGGTCGCCGGCGCACCGGCGGCCAGCGCCACTCCGGCCGACGGCGCCCGGGTGCTCGCGTCGGGGAACCGCGTGCTGCCAAGCGTCCAGGCCACGGTCCGCTTCGGCCAGAAGAACAGCACCGTCCGGCGCCTGCAGGCCGCGCTCTCGCGGGTCGGCCTCGGCCCGGGGGTCAGCGGCTACTTCGGCCCGGTCACCGAGTCGAAGGTGAAGTCGTACCAATACAGCCGTGGGCTGCGCGTCACCGGCGTCGCCGACTCCGCGACCTGGGCCGCACTCAACTCCGGCAAGCCGGCCGTCCGCAAGGCGATTCGCTATGCCGTCCGCAAGGTCAGCGCCGCCAAGCCCGGCGCTCGCGTGGCCGCCTCCGGGCGAGCCGCCGCAGCGGTGCGCTACGCGTACTCCAAGCTCGGCACCCCCTATGTGTGGGGCGGTAACGGCCCTTACGGGTTCGACTGCTCCGGCCTGACCAGCGCGGCCTGGCGTGCAGCCGGGGTCAGCATCCCGCGGACGTCCTACGCCCAGTGGTACGGCCTGCGCAAGGTCAGCCGCAGTTCGCTTCGTCCGGGCGACATCGTCGTTTTCTACGGTGGCGGCCACGTCGGCATCTACATCGGCGGCGGCAAGGTCATCCACGCCCCCGGCCGTGGCCAGCGCGTCAAGGTCGGATCGGTCGGCTACATGTCGTACACCGCGGCGGTTCGCCCCGCCTAGCGGTCATCCAACCCCCCGAGCCGCGACGCTCGTCCCCACGGGGACGGGCGTCGCGGCTCGTTGCGGTGCGCCCGCATTGGCGGGCAACGGCGAGGCGCCCCGGGGTCGTTCCCCGGGGCGCCTCGTCCGTTGCTTGCGCGTGAGCCGATCAGACGGTCTCGGCGGGCTTCAGCCGGGTCGGATCCACCTGAACGCCGGGGCCCATCGTGCTGGCCACGGTCACCTTCTTCAGGTAGCGACCCTTGGAGGCGCTCGGCTTGAGCCGCATGACCTCGTCGAGCGCCGCGAAGTAGTTCTGCGACAACTGCTCCGGGGTGAACGACGCCTTGCCCACGATGAAGTGGAGGTTGGCGTGCCGGTCGACGCGGAACTCGATCTTGCCGCCCTTGATCTCGGTGACGGCCTTGGCGACGTCCATGGTCACGGTGCCGGTCTTGGGGTTGGGCATCAAGCCACGGGGGCCGAGGACGCGGCCCAGACGGCCGACCTTGCCCATCAGGTCAGGGGTGGCTACGACGGCGTCGAAGTCGAGGTACCCGCCCTGGATCTTGGTGATCAGATCGTCCGAGCCGACCTCGTCGGCCCCGGCCGCGATCGCGGCCTCCGCCTTGTCACCGGTGGCGAAGACGAGGACCCGTGCCGTCTTGCCAGTGCCGTTGGGGAGGTTGACCGTGCCGCGGACCATCTGGTCGGCCTTGCGGGGGTCGACGCCGAGCCGCAAAGCGACCTCGATCGTCTCGTCGAACTTGGCCGAGGCGTTGTCCTTGACGAGCTTCAACGCCTCCGCCGGGGAGTAGAACTGAGCGGCGTCGCGGTTGGCCGCTGCCGCGCGATAAGCCTTGCTGCGCTTCATGACTGGTTGTCTCTTTCCGCCGGCCGAGGCCGGCTACCAGGTGTGGTCAGGGCCGCGCGGGCCCTCCCACGGGTTTGCGTGTTGGGGTCAGCCCTCGACGACGACGCCCATGGAGCGTGCGGTGCCGGCCACGATCTTCATGGCGGCGTCGACGTCGTTGGCGTTCAGGTCGGGCATCTTGGTGGTGGCGATCTCGCGGACCTGGTCGGCGGTGATCTTGCCGACCTTGTCGCGGTTGGGACGGGCGGAGCCGCTCTTGAGGCCGGCGGCCTTCTTGATCAGCTCGGCGGCCGGGGGCGTCTTGGTGACGAACGTGAACGTTCGATCCTCATAGATGGTGATCTCGACCGGGATGATGGTGCCGCGCATGGCTTCGGTCTCAGCGTTGTACCGCTTGACGAACTCCATGATGTTGACGCCATGCGGGCCCAGCGCAGTACCGACTGGCGGGGCCGGGGTCGCCGCGCCCGCGTTCAAGGCAACCTTGACGAGCGCCGCTACCTTCTTCTTGGGAGGCATGTTCGGGTCCTTTTCGTGCTTTGGCCTGGCCGGACGGCCAGGTCGGGGTTTCGCCGGACGGAGCCGGCCCGCGAACGGCTAGACCTTTTGGATCTGGCTGAAGGTGAGATCCACGGGCGTCTCACGCCCAAGGATCTCGACCAGGGCCTTGAGGCGCTGGCTGTTCGCGTTGATCTCGGTGATGGTGGCGTGGACGCCGGCGAACGGGCCGTCCACGACCATGACGGAGTCGCCGGCGGCGAAGTCCGCCACCTCGACCTTCTTGCGTCGCCGGGTCGGCGTCGCGGACGCGGCGGCCGCCTTGGCGATGGCAGCGGGGGCCAGCATCTTCTCGACCTCGTCCAAGCTCAGCGGAACGGGCGCGTTCGCGTGCGCGACGAAACCCGTGACCGAGGGGGTGTGCCGCACGGCCGACCAGGACTCGTCCGACAGGTCCATTCGAACCAGCACGTAGCCGGGCAACACGGTGCGCGTCACGGTCTTCTTCACGCCGTTGCGAATCTCGACGACGTCCTCGGTGGGAACCACCGACTCGAAGATGAACTCCTCCATGCCAAGCGTCTTCACCCGGCTATCGAGGTTCTGCTTCACCCTGTTCTCCATGCCGGAGTAGGTGTGAATCACGTACCAGTCGCCGGGCTGAGTGATCAGGCGGTCGCGCAGATCGGCCAGCGCCGCGGTCTCGCTCTCGTCCGGCTCCTCAGCCTCCGCCTCGGGCTCATCGTCGCTCAGGTCGAGGGTGATGCCGTCGTCAGCGGGCTCCGCATCGTCGTCGCCGAAGTCGAGGTTCACCTCGACGTCGTCACGCTCCGTCGTCGGCTCCTCGACGCCAAGATCGATCTCGAAGTCGTCCGAAGCGCGCGGGTAATCGGAATCTGCCACTTAACTCTCTCCTCTTGCCTGTCAGCCCAAGATCTTCAGCAGGCCCCAGCCGAACCCGAAGTCCAGCACGCCCACGTAGGCGATCACCAGCAAGATGAACACCAACACCACGACGAAGTACTGGCGCAACTGGGCGCCGGTCGGCCAAACGACCTTGCGCAGTTCACCGACCGATTCACGCACGAACTGCACCGGACTCGTCCGCCGGTGGGCCGACGCACCCTTTTGTTTCGGGGTCGGCACCGCCTTCTTGGTCGGACGCGCGGGCTTGGGCTTCTCGACGGTCTTCACCGTGGCGCCTGGCTCTTTGTCCTCCCCCTCGACCGTTTCGACGGCCGACTTGGCCTTGCGGACGGGCCGGGTCGAACGGGCCCGGCGGGCCACGGCCGTGGCCTCGGCCAACTGCGCCGGGTCTTCGATCGCGTCGACGTCTTCGCCCTCGGCCACGGGGTCAAGCTCCTCGGCCTCGGTCTCGTCGTCGGCGATCTCGTAGGCGCCCGGGTCGACCAGGTGGTCGTCACCCAGCAACTCACCCGGAACATCGTCGGGTGTGCTCGGGGACGAGTCGGTGCGCGGTTCGCTCTCGTCGGCCACGCTCGATCCTCCGGTAGTTCCTTGGTTGCCGCAGAACTCGCCTGCGAAATCACGTCCAGCAGGGCAAGAGGGACTTGAACCCCCAACCTGCGGTTTTGGAGACCGCTGCTCTGCCAATTGAGCTATTGCCCTTCGGTTCGAGCCTTCGGTCTGGGGCTGCGGGCAGCACCGGACAATGGTGACTCTCACCAAGACGGCAAGTGTACGCAATGCCGCTGACTGAGTCGAACCGAAGTGTCGGCCAGCGTCCCTAGACTCCTGGTCGTCACGATTCCGAGGGGGAGACATGGACGACACGGAACTGGTTCCCGGCGCCTGGCGTTCGCTGTGGGCGCTGGTCCTGGGATTCTTCATGATCTTGGTCGACTCGACGATCGTCAGCGTCGCGATCCCGGCCATCATGACCCACTACCGGGCGGATGTCGGCCTGGTGATCTGGGTCAGTTCGTCCTACCTGCTGGGCTATGCCGTTCCGCTACTGATCACCGGACGCCTGGGCGACCGCTTCGGCCCGAAGCGGATGTACTTGATCGGGCTGAGCGTCTTCACCCTCGCGTCCTTGTGGTGCGGCTTGTCGCCGACGATCGGCGCACTGATCGCGGCGCGTGCAGTGCAGGGGCTGGGTGCCAGCATGATGTCGCCGCAGACCATGGCGGTGATCACCAGGACGTTCCCTCCCCAGCGACGCGGAGCGGCGATGGGGCTTTGGGGTTCCACGGCCGGGGTCGCGACGCTGGTGGGTCCGATCCTCGGTGGCGTCCTGGTCGATTCGCTGGGCTGGGAGACGATCTTCTACGTCAACGTCCCGGTCGGGATCGTGGCCTATTGGATGGCTTGGCGCAACGTCCCCAAGCTCGAGACGCACACTCACCAGTTCGACTGGCTCGGGGTCGCGCTCAGCGGTGTCGGCATGTTCTGCATCGTCTTCGGTCTGCAAGAGGGCGAGACCTACGACTGGGGAACGATCAGCGGGCCGGTCACGGTCTGGGGTGTGATCGCCGCGGGCGTCGTCGTCTTCGCGGCGTTCATCTGGTGGCAGGCCCGAAACAAGCGCGAACCCCTCGTCCCGTTGGGCTTGTTCAGCAACCGGAACTTCGGCAACTCGAACCTGGGGGTCATGGTGATGGGCGCCATCGCCACGGCCATGAGCTTTCCCATGATGCTTTACCTACAGACCGCGCGCGGGCTGACGCCGACCCAGGCGGCGTTGCTGATGGCGCCGACAGCGATCGCCTCGCTGGTGCTCGCCCCGGTGGTCGGGCGGTGGATCGACGCTCACGATCCGCGGCCTTTGGTGATCGGCGGCTTCGCGCTGGTCGGCGCGTCCCTGGCCGCCTATGCGCTGGTGACCAACCCCCAGATCGACGTGCTGTGGTATTTGGCGCCCTCCCTGCTGATGGGCGTTGCGGCGACCGGCGTCTGGGGGCCCTTGTCGGTGTCTGCGACCAGGACGCTCGGGCCGGCCTTCGCGGGTGCGGGGGCCGGCGTCTACAACGCTTCTCGGCAACTGGGTGCGGTGATCGGTTCCGCCGCGACCGCCGCGCTGATCGAGAACCGGATCTCCGCTCACCTTCCAGGTGCGGTGGCCTCTGGCCATGGCTCCGGATCGCTGCCCGCGGCTCTGCGAGCGCCCTACAGCGCGGCGCAGGCGGAGTCGTTGTGGCTCCCGGCCGCGATCGCCGTGCTGGGTGTGATCTCCGGGCTGCTGCTGCAGCGGCGTCCCGGGCGCGGCGACTTTGGCTCGGACCCTTCCATCAGCCCAGAGGCAAAGCCAAGGGCCACGCTCACGTCCCAAATCACCGAAGCCGCACCCTGAACCTGCTGACCGCGAACGACCTTCGACAAGCTCGCCCAGTTGGGCTCAAAGGCTGCCGAGCACGTCTTGGCACAGCTCGATCAGGCGGTTGCGCAGGACGGCGGCCTCGGCTGCGAAGGCGCGTTGCGCCGCCAAGTACTCCGCCTTCCCAGCCGCAGTTTCGATAGCCACGGCTGAATAGCCGAGTTCGCTCAGGTCGTACGGCGACGCGCGCATGTCGAGGACCCGAATGCGGCGGGCCAGTTCGAAGCAGTCGGCCACCAGTTCGGCCGAGGTGAAGGGGGCGAGCTTGTAGGCCCACTTGTAGACATCCATGTTCGCGTGCAGGCAGCCGGGTTGCTCGTTGAGGAGTCTCGTGGCGGCGGTCGGGGCCTGCGCGTTGCGGGGGACGGCGTCCGGGGTGAAGAAGCGGAACGCGTCGAAGTGAGTGCACGCGATGCGGTGTTGCTCCACCACCGTGTCGGTCGCCTCGGCGCCGAGCCGCAGCGGCAGCGGGTGCCGGGCCGCTCCGGGCGCGAGGCGGTAGACCATCGCCCACTCGTGCAGCCCGAAGCATCCGAGCGACGGCGGACGCCCTTTGGTGGCCTCCAGAATGGCCAGGGTGCGCGCGACCTCGGCGCGGCGGCGTCCGGGCAGGCCGGGGTCGACGTGGGCGGTGCCGGCAGCCACGGAAAAGCCCCGAACACCGCCGAACCGGGCTACGTCACCGCCCAGCTCGACTCCCCATCCCGGATGCCAGCGACGAAGCGAGGACGGCCGGTATGAGTAGTACTCGAACACGAAGTCCTCGATCGGATGCTTCACCCCGCGCGACCGGCGGCCCCGGTGGGCCTCCAGCAAGGCATCGACGCGCGCCTCGTGGGCCGACGCCAGCGGCGTCCAGGCGTCCTGTTCGAGGACGACCCGGTGGGCGACGGTTCCACGAGGGGACATCTCAGGCGGAAAGCTTTTCCCCTGCCGCGAGCAGGACGCAGGTGGCCAGACCGTCCATCGCGGCGCTCAGTTCGTCCAGGGGCGGGAAGGACGGCGCGATGCGGATGTTGCGGTCTTGCGGGTCCAACTTGTAGGGGAACGCCGAGCCCGCCGGGGTGAGCGCGATGCCGGCGCCCTTGGCAAGCTCGACGACGCGAGCGGCCGTCCCCGCCAGCACGTCCAGGCTGACGAAATAGCCGCCGGCCGGATGCGTCCAGGTCGCCACGCCCAGGTCGCCCACGCGGTCTTCGAGGGTCTTCAGGACGACGGCGAACTTTGGCGCCAGGATCGCCCGGTGCTGCGCCATCAGCGCGCGGACTCCCGCCGCGTCCTTGAAGTACAACAAGTGCCGCAACTGGTTGATCTTGTCGGGACCGATCGTCCGCTTGCCGGCGTGGGCCAGGTACCAATCCAGGTTGGTCTTCGAGGACGCCAGGAACGCGACGCCGGCGCCGGCGAAGCTGACCTTCGAGGTGGACGCGAACACCAGCACCCGATCGGGATGCCCCGCCTGCTCAGCCAGTCCGAGGATGTCGATCGGCGCCGGCTCCGCATCGGTCAGGTGATGGATGGCGTAGGCGTTGTCCCACCAGATGCGGAAGTCCGCGGCGGCCTTCATCTCCATCAGGCCGCGGGCGGTCGCCTCGTCGTAGACGACGCCGTTGGGGTTGGCGTAGGTGGGGACGACCCACATGCCCTTGATCTGCGGGTCGGCCGCGACCAGGCGCGCGACCTCCGCGACGTCCGGGCCGTGGGCACCCAGCGGCACAGGGATCATTTCGATGCCGAGGTCTTCGCAGATGGCGAAGTGGCGGTCGTATCCCGGCACCGGACAGAGGAACTTCACGCGTTGACCGGCCCAGGGTCGTCCCGGGCGCGGCACGCCGTGCAACATGGCGAACGACACGGTGTCGTACATCAGCGCGAGGCTGGAGTTGTCCTGGGCGACGATGTTGGTGACGTCCACGCCGAGCAGCTCGGCGAAGATCGCGCGCAGTTCACGCAGCCCCTCCTGGCCGCCGTAGTTGCGGCAATCGACGCCCGCCGCGTCGGAGTATTCGCCAGCCCCGGGCAGGCTCAGCAGCGCGTTGGACAGGTCGAGTTGCGCCGCCGATGGCTTGCCGCGGGTGAGGTCCAGCTTCAGTCCGCGGGCGACGAGGGCGTCGTACGCGGCGCGCTGATCGGCGGTGAA
>JBDHZK010000047.1:0-18224 GCA_039811865.1 Propionicicella sp.
GAACGCCCCTTGGGCGAATCTGTATGCACATCGTCACGTGGGTTTGTGTTCTCGCCTCCATGGGCGGGTGTGCCGCAATGCAGATGAATGCCGACACGAAGTGTAGTGAGTTCATGAAGGCATCAAAGTCAGCTCGCGATGATGCAGTGACCCGAGTCGCGGCTGAGCGAGGAAATGGTGTGGTGACCACGCCGTTGGGGCGTCCCAACGTCGAGTATCTGTGTGCCCAGCAGCCAGACTGGACACTTGGGCACGTCATCGATCTTAGTAAATAGGTTCTCAGGGCGGTCGCTAGTTCCTGATGCCACGGGCGCTGCGTTGAATCGGGTCCCTGGCTTCAGACAGCTAGGGGGAGAACAGCAGGAGCAACCCTGCGCAGGTAAAGGCCACCATAATCGTCAACATGCCGAGCTGCCCGACCACCTGGCGCTCGGGGCGCAATAGTTGAACCGAGCGTTCGTGGGCGGTCATGATCCCGAGGATGTGGCCGCCTACGATCGCGCCGAGTTGGATGATTGCCACCAGGCCGGGCGCATTCGCCAATCGAGCGTCCACGCCCAGTTCGGCGGTGCCGAACAGATTCCAGCCGTTCCCCAGTGGATCTGATAACTGGATCGCGGCGCGCTGCCCCTCGATCACCAGCAGGGTCAGGTAATGCGCGATCGAATAGCCGACGACGATCGGCACGACCGAGGGAGCCATTTCCCGGGTCAGGCGGGCCATGCTCGAAGCGGTGCGCAGCGCCGGGCGCATGGCGAGGCAACCGATCGCGAATAGGGCCGCCACGATTCCCGTCAGGCCGATGAGTCCAGCGGTCGCCCAAACTGCGCCTGGGACGTCCGAACCCTGCACGGTGGTCACCCACCAGGTGGTGCCCGAGAAGCTGTCGTAGGCGGTCGTCCCCAACAAGACGCACACCACCGCCGCCGAGCCAGGCGGCCAGGGCTGCTGGAGCAAACCCCGAAGGGGGTTGACCAGGCAGATCGTGTCCTCCACGCGGCGCCACGGCGACAGCCGCGAGACCGTGGTGGCGAACACCTCGAACGGGTCGGCCGCGCCGATCCAGTCGCCCCCCAGGCGCAGGGCTGGCAGGATCGTCCACGCCAACCAGGCCAAGGCCCAGATCCGCATTACCGGAAGGGTCGAGTTGCCCGGCTGCACCAGTTCTAGCCACGCGAATGCCAGCAGGGCTCCCGCCGCCGGCCAGACCCCGAGACGCTTCAGGACCGGCGATGGAGTGGCCCGGGCGGTGCCGGGCAGGGCGATGAGCCGAAGCGGGTTCAGGGCTCGCCAGGCCGGTCCCAGCAGCAGCGAGAACGGGACGAGGCCGACCCACATCAGCACGAACACGAACCGGAACACCGGATTGGTCAGGCGATCCTGACCGGCCCACAGGCCGAGGGCTGCTGCGGCGAACGGCACGGCGAAGGCGACCCGAGCGCTCCAACGGAACCACGCTGCGTCCACCAGCCGGGTCAGCCTCGGTAGGGGCAGCCCGGAATCCCTGGTCCAGCGCGGTCGCCGCCAGGCCCAGACCAGCAGGACGAACGACAAGATCAGCGCGGCAACAGCGCCACCGAGGACGAACTCGAAGGGCAGCGGGAGGTCTTGACGCGAGCCGATGCCGTGCAGCGGGAGCATCGCGGGTTCAGGAAACGATCAGGGTCACGATGAGGTTTGCCGGTGAGTGCGATTCGATCTCGAAGCGGCCAGCGATCTCGGCATGGAACTTCCACACCGTGGGCTTTCCCGACTTCACGTCGAACTCCTGGTCGTAGCCGTGAATGTGCACCTGATCGTCGTGATCCGACCTCACGTACAGGGTCACCGACTGACCCAGCTTGACGTTGACCCGCTGACCGTTGGGCACCGACTTGCCGTTTGTCAAAGCGACATGAATGACCACGCCAGAGGGTTCGGTCTCGATCGTGCCCGGCGTGGCGGCGGTGCTCGCCGGTGGCGTTGGGGAAGCCGACGCGCTGGGTGAGATGGCGGGTGTGCTCGCAGTCGGGCTCGCGGCGGACGAGGGGCCGGCGGGCGACTGGCTGGGCTCAGCGGGACCGGCGCAGCCGGCCAACGCAACAAACAGGGTTAGGGCCGAGACCACGAGGCGTTGCACGCCTCGATCCTGCCACGCTCAGACGCGATCGGATCGGCGCCCGCGCTACCGTGGAGCCTCCGCCGACGAAGGAGCGCACAGGATCATGGGGAAAGCGCTGACCTGGCGTGAGAACACCCTGCTGGCCCACGACCAACAGGTCCGACCTTGGCATCAGGTGGACGTCGTCCTGCTCGACCGGGAGATCGACCCGGACGACATTGCGATCAGAATCGCCCAGCGGCTGGACTACGTGCCTCGGGGACGCCAAGTGGTCGTCCCCACGATCACCGGACCCGCTTGGGTGGACGACCTCGGCTTCGACGTCCACCGCCATATTCACCCGACCCGAGTCGAGGGAGTGACCGCGCTGCCCGCGCTGGTGGCGAACGCGCTGAGCGCGTCCATGAGCCGCGCCAAGCCGCTTTGGGACGTCGCCGTGGCCACCGGGTTGGGCGGCGGCCGGTCGGCGTTGATCGTGCGCGCGCACCACGCCCTGGTGGACGGCTTGGACCACGTGCACCTCCTCGGCGAGTTGCTGGACGAGTACCCGACGCCCATCCTCGGCCCGATGCCCGACTGGGAACCGGCCCCTGAACCGGATGTCACCGCCGAGCCGCTGGCCGCCCTGACGCGTGGAGTGAAGAACCCGCTCGGGATGCTGGGCTCGCTCGGGGCGGGGCTCTCCGGGGCGGTCGACGGCGTGTGGCGCAGGGCCACGGCGTCCGCTCAGCCGCGCTACGCCGGCGGCATCGAGGTCGGCCTGGAACCGGTCCGGAGGGTGCGAACCAGCTTCGCCACCAGCACCCACGACGTCCTCCTCGCGCTGGCCGCGGCTGCGATCCGACGCTGGCGCGAAGCCAACGGTGAGCCGCTGACCGACCCGGTCGCGCTGGTGCCGCAGGCGGTCGTCGCGCAGGACGTCCTGGCCAGCGCGGTCGGCTGCCGGGTCGTCCCACAGTGGCTCACGATGCCGGTGCGCCAGCCCGATCCAGAGGAGCGGTTGCGCGAGATCGCTTCGCTGACCAGGGCCCGCACCGACGCCGGCGACACCGTCAAAGCCGGCGAACTCGCCTCGCTGATCGGCTTCGCGCCCCCGACCCTGCATGCGTTGGCCGCCGGCACCGTGACCGGGGGCCAGCCCCACCACGTCCTCATCGCGAACGCGCCGGGTCCGCGCACGAAGCGATACTTCGGCGAGGCCCTCGTCCGCGGCACCTACACGCTGCCTTCGTTGACCGATTCCCAGCGCGTCGGCATCGGCATCACGAGCTACGACTCCCGGGTCTGGTTCGGTGTTTGCGCGGACGCGCCGACCGGCCCCTTGACCGACGGCATCACCGCCGCGCTCGCCGAGTTGCTCGCCCTGGCCGGGGAGCGCTGAGTGCGCCGGCTCGTCTGCGTCCCGTTGAGCACGCCGCAAGTGGAGCAGTTGGCGTCGGGATGCCTTCGCAACCTGGCGGGCTTCGCCGCGACCGAAACGCAGATGGCGGCATTCGGACTGGATCCCGCAAGCGCCGATGACCTCGAAATGGCGGAGTATCAGGCGGTTTGTATCGCCTCGGTCGTCTGCCTGCTGCGAGGCGATCGGCGGATCGTGGCCACCGCCCTCGTCGAGGTGGAGCCGGGTGGTGACGAGATCAGTGGCGGATCGTTCGGGAAGGTCGTCGTCGCCGAACTCGCCGCGGAGGACGTCGTAGCCGTCTTCGTCGACGAACCGGAGGCGCTGGGGGCGGCGGAAGCGGCATCGCATTCGGTTCAGGGACTCGACCTGAGCGCCGCCTGGGAGTCACCGCCCGTGTCGTCCCTGCTTGCCGAACACGGGTTGCTGTGGCATTCGTTGGGTGAAATTGCCGATTCATAAGGGAGGATGTCCCCATGCCTCGATCCATTTGGAAGGGCGCGATTTCCTTCGGCCTGGTGACGATCCCGGTCAAGGTGTACGGCGCCACCGAAGAGAAGGACATCAGCTTCCGGCAGGTGCACCCCGCCGACGGCGGCCGGATCAAGTACAAGCGCGTCTGCGAAACCTGCGGCAAGGAGGTGCCCTTCACCGAGATCGCGAAGGGCTATGAGACCGCGGACGGCCGGATGGCCATTCTCGAGAAGGCCGACTTCGAGTCGCTGCCGCTGACCACGACCAAGACGGTCGACGTGGTGCAATTCGTTCGCGAAGAGGAGATCGACCCGACCTACTTCGACAAGACCTACTTCCTCGAGGCGGAGGGTCCGGGAGCGAAGCCCTATGTGTTGCTCCGCGACGCGCTGAAGAAGGCCGGGCAAGCCGCCGTCGTCAAGGTGGCCCTCCGTTCGCGCGAGTCGCTCGCCCTCGTCCGAGCCAAGGACGACCTACTCCTGATGCACACCATGCTGTGGCCAGACGAGCTACGCGATGGCTCCTTCGCCGCGCCGCCGAAGGAAGTTAAGGTTTCGGACGCGGAGATCGGGATGGCTCAGATGTTCATCGAGCAGTTGGCCGGCGAGTTCGACCCGGCGCAGTTCAGCGATGCCTACCGGGAGGCCCTTGAGCAGGTCGTGCAGGCCAAGTTGGCCGGCGTCCCCGTGCCCGAGCAGACCGAAGCACCCAAGGAAGCGGAGGTCGTTGACCTGGTCGCGGCCCTGCGGGCGTCCGTGGAGGCCGCCAAGAAGCGCCGCGAGGAGGCCGCCAAACAGGCCGGATAGCGTCTCGTAAGGCCTTGGTGTTGTCCCAGTTCGATCGGTTGTTGGCCGGTCCGCCGAAGGTGTTGCCCTGATCCGCGTTGTCCACAGCGGTTCGGCACCAAGGCGTTCAGCTTCGGTTGGCTAGGGGTGGAAAGGAGCCCCAATGCCCAATGCCACGCCCACTTTCGACCCTGATCGCTCGGCCTTCGTCCCCGTTCGTCGTCAACGACGAAGCGCCTCGACCGCGGCACCGCGTCCGGTCGAGACCAGCGTGGGGCGCGCCGATGCTCGCCGCTTGATTCACCTGGTCATCGAGGTCCTGCTCGGCCGTAGCGGCCTGGCACTACTCGCCGGCCGATCAACCCCGGAGGCGCTCGCGGCCCTACGCGAGTGGCGAGCTGCCTGGCCGGACGCCACTTGGCGGGTTCGCTCGGGCCGCGTCCAGTTTCCGACGCCAACTGGTGCCGAGGTCGCCGTCCACTTGGGGTCGGGGCAGCGGTCGGTTGCCGTGGCGCTGCGATTGGACTTCCACGACACGCGCTGGAACTGCACCGCGGTCCAGACCGGAGCCGGGCACACTCGCCAGGCCGCCTGAGGGTGCCGGCCGCTCTGCCGCCCGCCCGAACTGCCGAGCGGCCAAGCAAAGACCTCTCTTCACCGCGGTTGACGCTTGGGATAGCTTCGATTCGTGGACGCGATCACCCAGGTACCCGAGCCAGTGAACGAGCCGGTGCGCGGCTATGCCCCTGGTAGCCCAGAACGGAAGTCGCTGGAAGCCGCGCTGATCGAGGCTGCCGACGCGAAGGACGTCGAGTACTTCGGGACGTTCGGGGCGCAGACCCGTCCTGGAAGCGGTAGCGATGTGTTCGAGGTCACCATGCCGGCGGATCATCGGCATGTTCTCGGTACCGTCGCCCAGGCCGGCCACGCCGACACCCAGCAGGCGATCACCGCTGCCATGGCGATCGCGTCCGATTGGGCGGCGCTTGATTTCGACCACCGCGCCGCGATCATGCTGCGTGCGGCCGATCTGCTGGCGGGGCCGTACCGGGCCAAGATCAATGCCGCGACCATGCTCGGGCAAGGCAAGACGATTCAGCAGGCCGAGATCGATTCGGCCTGCGAGCTGATCGACTTCTTGCGGTTCAATGTCGCGTTCGCCCAAGAGATCCACGCCAACCAGCCGATGAGTTCTCCCGGGGTCTGGAATCGGATGGACTACCGGCCGCTCGGCGGTTTCGTCTACGCGATCACACCGTTCAACTTCACCGCTATCGCGGGCAACCTACCCACCGCACCGGCGCTGATGGGCAATCCGGTCATCTGGAAGCCGGCGCTGACGCAACTCGCCGCGGCTAGCGTCTTCGTCGAGGTGCTGAAGCTTGCGGGGCTCCCTGACGGGGTGATCAACATGCTGCCCGGACACGGCCGGGAGGTCTCCGAGGTGGCTTTGGCGCATCCGGACCTGGCGGGCATCCACTTCACCGGCTCGACCCGCGTTTTCCAGGGGATCTGGGCCGAGGTGGGAGCCAACATCTCGGGGTATCGCTCCTACCCCCGGATCGTGGGTGAGACCGGCGGCAAAGACTTCGTCGTGGCGCACCCCAGCGCCGATCCTCAAGTCGTACTGACCGCGCTGCTGCGGGGGGCTTTCGAGTATTCCGGGCAGAAATGCTCGGCGGCGTCCAGGGCGTATCTGCCGCGCAGCCTATGGGAGCGGATCGGGAGCGAGTTGATCGACCGGACCGAAGCGATCAAGGTGGGGGACGTCCGCGACTTCAGCAACTTCACTTCGGCGGTGATCGACCAGCGGTCCTTCGACAAGTTGCGCGCCGCCATCGCCGCCGCACACGAGTCGCCGGACGCACAGATCATCGCCGGAGGCCAGTGCGACGACTCCGTCGGCTGGTTCGTGCGGCCCACGCTGATCAAGTCGGACGACCCCAACCAGGACATCTTCCGAACCGAGTACTTCGGCCCGATCCTTGGCGTGTTCGTCTACCCCGACGCCGACTTCGAACAGGTGCTTGGGCTCGTCGACGCCGCTTCGCCGTACGCGCTGACCGGCTCGATCATCGCGACCGACCGCACGGCGATCGATCTGGCGAGCAGGGCGCTGCGACAGACCGCTGGCAACTTCTATATCAACGACAAGCCGACCGGTGCCGTGGTCGGGCAGCAGCCGTTCGGGGGCGCCCGTGCGTCCGGGACGAACGACAAGGCTGGCTCGGTTTGGAATCTGATCCGCTGGACCAGCCCGCGTGCCATCAAGGAGACGCTCGTCCCGCCCACAAGCATCGAGTATCCACACATGGCTTGAGTCGCTGCTCGACGGTGCCGGCGGGCAAACTTCGGACCCTTCGACAAGCTCAACGGCCGAAAGCCTCGAGCCAGTCGAAGGGTCCGGAGTCCTAATGCCTATCGCGGCGCCCAACGTGGTGCGCGTCGGCCGAACCGATCAGACGGCCAAGTAGGCGTCACCGACGCGCTGTTGGGCCTGCAGCCCCTCCAGCAGGGCGGGCGCGGCCTGCTGCTCCAGCTTGCCGCCGACGAAGGGGACGTTGATCCGGAAAGAGCCCTTGTAATCCAGCGTCGTGCCCTTGCCGCCCGGCTTGAGGTCGACGATGGCGTTCATCTGGGCGGGGACGCCCGTCACGGCGACCTTGATGATGCCGCGCCGAGTGCCGTCCGTCGCCGAGGGACCCCAGGTGATCTCCTCCGTCACGGTCAGATCCGGTCCGGTGAACTTCGCCGCCGACGCCGGAGCCGGGAGTACCCGCTTGGTTCGCGTGCTGTCTCCGGTCACCATCACCTCTTGGCGCGTCGCGCCGCTGGCGGTGCACACCTCGGCCAGAAACCGTGGGTCCAAGAACATGGAGAACACGGTGGCGGGGTCAGCGGCGAACTCGTTGTGCGAGATGACGTCCATTCCCACATTGTGCCTTGTCGGTAACCGCAAGATCGACACCACGCGCCGCTCGGACACTCCAGCGGATGTCCGCGCCGCGGGGTCGGCCGGCCGGGCTCACAGGCGATAAAGTGGGCAGACGGGGCCACAAGGTCCGTGGCCGCAGATCGGATGTGCAGCCATGTCGACTCTCCAGGTCAAGCCCGAGCATTCAGCCCTGGTCGACGCGATCGCGTCGGATCCGGCAATTGCCGAGCAGCTGCCCGATTCGGCTCAGGCGAACGCGTTCGTGGGCGAGTATCTTCGCCACCTCAACGAATCGGAGACCTCGGCGAAGGACGCCCACACGTTCGCGGGGCTCATCTCACAGCACTTGAAGCTGGGCGCTGTCCGAGCGCCGGGAATGCTCAAGGTCGCCCTCGAGCCGGCGCAGGGCTGGTCGGCGGGCGCATCCTGGGTGCTCCAATGCGTCCAGGACGACCATCGCTTCCTGGTCGACACCATCACCATGACCGTCACCGGTCAGGGTTGGGAAGTCCGAGAGCTTTACCACCCCCAGTTTTGTCTGCGTCGCGACGACGCCGGGCGGCTCCTCGGGATCGTCCCGGAGCCCGGGCGAGACGCGCGGCGCGAGTCCTGGATCCACATGGAGGTCTTTCCACCGCTCGGCGACGCCGCCGCCGATCTCGCGCCTGCGCTGCTCGCCGCGGTGACCGAGGCGCTCGGGCACGTGGAGGAGGCGGTCACGGACTTCGAGGCGATGCGCCAGCGGGCGCGCGAGAGCGTCCAGGACATGACCGACACGCCTCAGCCGGTGGCCCTGCAGGAGGTGCGCGACGCGGTCGATCTGCTGTCTTGGCTGGCGGCCGACAATTTCGTGTTCCTTGGCTACCGCGAGTACACGGTGGACGAGGCTGGCTTCACGCCGGTGCCCGGCACCGGTCTCGGCATTCTGCGAGGCGATGTCGACCCGCCCGGAACCTTCCACGCCTTTCCGCAGACCAATCCCGCGTTGATGGTGATGACCAAGGACACTCGCCACTCACCCGTTCACCGCCGCGCATACCTGGACTACATCGGCGTCAGGCGTTTCGACCGCGCCGGGAATGTGATCGGTGAGCGCCGCTTCCTCGGCCTGCTCGCCGCCCCCGCCTACACCGATTCGGTGTTCCACATCCCGACGCTTAACGCGAAGGCCGAACGCATGCTCACGATGAGCGGCTATCCCCACGACAGTCACGGGTATGCGCTGCTTCGGGCGGTGATCGCGTCCTACCCGCGAGATGAGTTGTTCCAGGGTCGCGCGGACGTCTTGTACCCCATCCTGGAAGAGGTCTCGAGGCTGCGCGAGCACCGCCAGGTCCGGTTGTTCGTCCGGCCCAGCCTTTATGGCCACTTCCTTTCCTGCACCATCTACCTGCCCAGGGACCGATACACCACGCAGGTGCGCTACGCCATCCAAGACATCCTGCTGCGCGCCGTCGACGGCGAGTCGCTGGAGTACCAGGCGACGGTCAGCGAGTCGGTTCTGGCCAGGTTGTTCTTCGTGGTTCGACTGCGTGCGCCGCTGCGCGGGCTGGACGTCGCCGAGATCGAGGCCGATCTGACCGCGGCCGTCCGCAACTGGGACGACGAGTTCTCCGACCTGGCTCTTGAACTGGCCAGCGAGCAGCGCGGGATCGAGTTCTCCGAAGGTTACGAAGAGGACTACAGCCCCGCCCAGGGCATTGCCGACCTGTTGGCGCTGAACGAGTTGGATCGTCCCGGTGAACTCGGATTCGCGATGTACACCCCCGAGGACGCCAGTGATCCGTCGGATCGACGCCTGAAGATCTTCGCCGAGGCGCCCCTGTCGCTGTCCCAGACGATGCCGCATCTGGCGCAGCTTGGAATCGACGTCGTGGACGAGCGTCCCTACGAGATCACGTTGCGCGACCAACCGCGGCGCATCTACGACTTCGGCTTGCGATTCCCCGGCGGACCCGCCGGGGTCGCGGGGTGGTCGGACGCCGACCGGCAGCGGTTCTTCACCGCGTTCGAGGCGTCCTACAAGGGCTGGTGCGAGGCGGACGCCCTGAACAACCTGGTTACGACGGCCGGCTTGGGCTGGCACGAGGTGGCGTGGCTGCGGGCCATTTCCCGCTACCTGCAGCAGTTGGGCGTCGTCTACGGGCAGAGCTACATCGCGTCGGCATTGGTGGCTCATCCGGAACTGTCCGGCCGCCTGGTCGAGTTCTTCCGGGTCAAGTTCGACCCGGCGTCCACCTTCGAGCAGGGCGAGCGGGCCCCCCGCCTCGATGCGCTCGCGGCCGAGATCGTCGCGGGCCTCGACGAGGTGACCAGCCTCGACCAAGACCGGATCATCCGTCAGTTCCTCGCGGTCTTGCGCGCCATCGTTCGCACCAATGCGTACGCTCCGGCGGCACCGGCGCTGGCCTTCAAGTTGGCGCCCCGAGAACTGAACTTCTGTCCGGAGCCCAAGCCGCAGCACGAGATCTTCGTGTATTCGCCGCGGGTGCAGGGCGTCCACCTGCGCTTCGGTGCCGTCGCCCGAGGCGGGTTGCGCTGGTCGGACCGAATCGAGGACTTCCGCACCGAGGTGCTCGGCCTGGTCAAGGCACAAACGGTCAAGAACACCGTGATCGTGCCGGTCGGGGCGAAGGGCGGCTTTGTGCCGCAGCGGCTCCCGGATCCGGCACTCGATCGTGGCGCCTGGTTGGCCGAGGGAGTCGCTTGCTACGAGACCTTCGTCACCAGCCTGCTGACCCTGACCGACAACCTCGAGTCCGGGCAGGTCGTTCCCCCGGCGGGGGTCGTCCGCTACGACGGGGACGACCCCTACCTGGTCGTGGCCGCCGACAAGGGCACCGCATCCTTCTCCGACACCGCGAACGCAATCTCGGTCGGCCGCGGTTTCTGGCTCGGGGACGCCTTCGCCTCGGGGGGCTCGGCGGGTTACGACCACAAACGAATGGGCATCACCGCCCGCGGCGCCTGGGAGTCGACCAAGCGGCATTTCTTCGAGATGGGCATCGACTGCCAAACCACCGACTTCACGTGCGTCGGCATCGGCGACATGGCCGGGGACGTCTTCGGCAACGGCATGCTACTGAGTCGACACATCCGCTTGGTCGCCGCGTTCAACCACGCCCACATCTTCATCGACCCCGACCCGGACGCGGCGGCCAGCTTCGCCGAACGAGAGCGACTGTTTCACCTGCCCCGGTCGTCTTGGGCCGACTACGATCCGGCGCTGATCTCGCCCGGCGGCGGGGTGTTCGCCCGCTCGCTGAAGTCGATCCCCGTCTCCGCGCAGGCACAGGCGGTGCTTGGCCTCGACTCCGGGGTGGCGGAGTTGACGCCCGCCGAGCTGATCAACGCGATCCTCAAGGCGCCGGTCGACCTGATCTACAACGGGGGCATCGGTACCTACGTGAAGGCGACGAGCGAATCGCACGCCGAGGTCGGCGACAAGGCCAACAACGCTCTGCGGGTGAATGGCGCCGAACTGCGCGCCAGGTGTGTGGTGGAGGGTGGCAACCTCGGCTGCACCCAACGAGGCCGAGTTGAGTATGCGCTGCGCGGCGGTCGGATCAACACCGACTTCATCGACAACTCAGCCGGCGTGGACACGTCCGATCACGAGGTGAACATCAAGATCCTGTTGAGCGGACCGGTGGCTCGCGGTGAACTCGGCGTCGCCGAACGCAACGCGTTGCTGGCGTCCATGACCGACGACGTGGCGGCCCACGTCCTGGCGCACAACATCGATCAGAACCTGGCGCTGGCCAACGGCGAGTTCCGGGCCCCGGAAACCGCGCCCGCGCACGAGGCGTTCATGCGGTGGTTGGAGGAGCGGCACTACCTGGACCGAGCCTTGGAGTTCTTGCCCACCACCGAGCAGATGGCAGCCCGGGCGGCCGAGGGCCGGGGCCTGACCCGGCCCGAACTGGCGACGCTGCTCGCGTACGCGAAGATCATGCTCAAGCAGGTCATCGGGGCCTCGGATCTGCCCGACGATCCCTACCTGGCGGATCGCCTGGTGACCTACTTCCCCGAGCCGCTGCGCAAACGGTTCGCCGAAGAGATGGCCTCGCATCAGTTGCGGCGCGAGATCATCACCACCGTGGCGGTGAACCGCTTCGTCAACTCTCAGGGGATCAGCGCGATCCATCGATTGGGCACCGAGACCAGCGCCGAGCCTGCCGACGTGTTCCGGGCGCAACTCGCGGCCCGGTCGATCTTCGCCGTCGGGGCAACCGAGATGGAGATCCGGAAGGTCACCACCGCGGACGCGCACACCCGCACTCGGATCCGGATGGCTTTGCGCCGCATGGTGGAGCGAGCCACCCGCTGGCTGCTGCACAACCGCCGCCTACCGCTGGACATCACGGCCACGATCGCGGCTTTGGGAGTTGGGGTCCGCGAGGTCTGCGCCGCGATGCCGGACCTGGTCACTCAGCGCCAGGCCGCCTCGGTGTTTTCCGAGCGCGACGATTTGGTCGCCAAGGGCGTCCCGGAATCCCTTGCGATGGCCAGCGCCGTGTCGCCCTTCGCTCATTTCGCGCTCGGCATCGTGTCCATCTCGCGGCAGCTGAAGCGGGACCTCGCGTTGGTCTCGACCACCTACTTCGACCTGATGGCAGCCCTCGGCATCGACGCGTTGATGGCTCACATCGACGTGCTACCCCGGACGAATCGATGGGACACGATGGCCCGTGCCGCACTGCGCGACGACCTGCTCGACCTGCACGCCCGGATCACCGCGGAAGCGCTGCAACTCAGCCCGGATTCGAACGACACCGAGGAGATCATCCAGACCTGGTTGACGTCCATCGCCGGGCTCGAGCCGAAGCGCGCGACGCTGCATCAGATCAATGCCGAGGTATCCGACCTGCCACACCTGTCCGTCGCACTGCGGCTGGTCCGCTCGCTGCTTTCGGGAGATGAGTAGGTGGCCCCGGCAGGCATCATGGGTCGATGCGCATCGACCTGCACACGCACTCGGCCGTCTCAGATGGAACGGACACGCCGACGATGCTGGTTCAACGAGCCGTCGAGGCCGAACTGGACATCATCGGCCTGACCGACCATGACACGTTCGACGGGCTGCTCGAGGCCCGCACCGCCGCCGCGACCGTCGGCGTCCGGGTCGCTTCGGGCATCGAGATCTCGACCCAGGCGGCTGGGCGCAGCGTGCACCTGTTGGGCTACGGGTGCGATCCCCACCACCGACCGTTGCTGGACGAGCTGGCGCGAATCCGCGTCGACCGGACGGGCCGGCTTCCCGCGATGGCGGCGAAGCTGAGTCTGCTGGGCATGCCGCTCACGGTCGCCGAGATCACGATCGAGGCCGGCGCCGCGCCTTCCCTGGGACGCCCTCATGTCGCCGACGCCATGGTCCGCAAGGGGTACGTGAAGAACCGGCAGGAGGCGTTCGACCTTTTTCTCGGCGACGATGGCCCGGCTTACGTGGGCCGCTACGCCTGTGAGCTTCGTCAGGCGCTGCGCCTGGTGCGGGAGGCCAGGGGCGTCGCGGTCATCGCGCACCCGTGGGGTCGAGGCCGGCGCTCCGTCCTGCCCGAGGCGTTCCTGACCGAGCTCACCTTCGAGCACGGGCTGGAGGGGATCGAGGTCGACCACAACGATCACGACGCGGCCACCCGGGTCGAACTCGGGCGCTTGGCCGATCGCCTGGGTCTGATCAAGACCGGTTCCAGCGACTATCACGGCCGCGGCAAGGTGGATCACGACCTGGGCTGCAATCTGACCGATCCGGACGCCTTCGCCGAGATCGAGCGCCGGGGTCGCGCCCGCGGCAGCCAGGAGTGGGACTGAACCGGCTTGTGTCCGGGTTGGCGGCGTCGGCTGGGCGACTTGCGCCCGGCTCACCGCCGTGGGCTGGACCGGCGATCCGGCGATCCATCGTGGGAGCCGTCCGGTCCAAAACCGCGTTCGATCGTCCCGGCGTGAGGATGCGGGGAGCCGTCGGCGCAGGCGCTATCCTGCCGGACATGACCGCGCGGAGTTGGTGGCGGGCCTGACGGCCCGACGCTGAAACGCGCGAACGGTCGTCCGCTGACGGCCGTTTTTTCATGCCCGGCGGCCGTGACCCGGCTGAGCTTGGAGGAACCATGACCGCAACCGATACCGAACTCGAACTGGCGGCGTCCACGTCGGACGCCTCGCTGCGCCGCACCCAGGAGCGCAGCGCCGAGATCGAGCGCCAGATCGCGTCCGATCCGGGCCGATTCCGGATGCTGACCGGCGACCGCCCAACCGGCAACCTGCACATCGGGCACTACTTCGGGTCGCTGGCCAACCGGGTCCGGCTGCAGGACGCAGGCGTGGAGACCCTCGTCGTAATCGCCGACTACCAAGTGATCACCGACCGGGACGGCACCGGCCCCGTCCGGGAGCGGGTGCTGTCGCTGGTCGCCGACTACCTGGCCGTCGGGATCGATCCGGCCAGGACTACGATCTTCACCCACTCGACGGTGCCGGCACTGAACCAGCTGATGCTGCCCTTCCTGGCGCTGGTCACCGATGCCGAGCTTCGCCGCAACCCGACCGTGAAATCCGAACTGGACGCCACCGGCGATCGGCCGATGTCCGGGCTGATGCTGACCTACCCCGTCCACCAGGCCGCCGACATCCTCTTCTGCAAGGCGAATCTCGTCCCCGTCGGCAAGGACCAGCTGCCCCACCTGGAGCAGACCCGGGTGGTCGCGCGCCGTTTCGACGAACGGTTTGGCCGCGCACGCCCTGACCAGCCGGTGTTCCCGCAGGCCGAGGCGCTGCTTTCCAAGGCGACGAACGTCCTCGGGATGGACGGCGCCAAGATGAGCAAGTCACGCGGCAACGCCATCGAGCTCGGCATGGACGCGGCGACGACCGCCCGGCTGATCAAGCGGGCGGTCACCGACTCTGATCGCTTCATCACCTACGACCCGACGCACCGGCCGGAGGTGTCCAACCTGGTCATGCTCGCCGCCCTTTGCCTGGACCGCGACCCGGCCGACGTCGCGGCAGAGATTGGCAGCGGTGGCGGCGGCGGGCTGAAGAAGCTGGTCACCGAGGCGGTGAACGACAAGTTCGCGCCGATCAGGGCCAGACGGGCCGAGCTGGCCGCCGATGCGGGCTACCTGAAAGCGGTGTTGGCGGACGGCAACGCGAAGGCGAACGTCATCGCAGAGGCGACTCTGGACGATGTGCGGGCCGCGATGGGGATGCGCTACTGACGCTGCGTGCGGGACAGAGCCTCGTGGGCGCGACATCGCGCCTACGAGGCTTCGTAACCCGACCGTCACGTTCGGTCGGCTGGACCCGGCCCCATTCGTGGGATTCGCCCGACAGAATTGGCCCCATGGCTCCCTTATCGACGCTTGCGGCAATCAACCTGCGCTTGGCCATGATCGGCCTACCCCAGGTGGACGATCCGGACGGAGGCATGGGCGCCGCGCTGGTCGCACCGATCGTGGCGCGGCAGCGCGAACTCAGCCGTCGCCTGTCCGATCGGCTGTGCGCGGCCGACCAGCGCGTCCAGAACTTCTTGGACGCCTACCTGGCCGATTGCGAGGACGACCCCGCCGATCTTCCGGACCTGCCGCGCCGCACCCTGGTCCTGGACGAGGCCGGGCTGGCGCGCGCGCTCAGCCTGCCCATCGACGCCGACGAGTTCAGCTCCGATCTGCTCAGCAGCTACCGCCTGCGCAACGGCGTCCTGCACAACCCGGCGAACGACCGGCGCACCACCGCCGGTGTCTTCCACATCGCCGAGGGCGGGTTGCCGATCCCGGACGACAAGCGGGCCGTCCCGAAAAGCGTCTTCGCCAAGCTGCTCGCGCTCGCGCTGGATCCGCCGAGTGAGTGGATGCGCCTGCCCTACACGGCGAACACACCGCATCCGGCTCATTGTTTCGTCTCGTTGCTGCTCCGCCCGCTGGTGCAGCCGCACGTGTCCGGCTTCACCATGGAGAAGTCCATGGAAGTCCGCTTCATCGCGCCCGGCGGCCTGGTCAGCAACCTCGACTTCGTCGAAACCATCTTCGGCAACGGCGGCGACCCCTACCTGCCCGACAACGATGCCGCGCTCGCGCCGCACGGCTGGACGGGGCACACGGGCGCGGTGATCTTGGCGCCGCACCTGACGAAGGTCCGCAAGAAGGACCTCGGCCTGCCGTCCTGGGACGCCGCCACCGAGCGGCAGCGCCGAGACGGCATGGCCTGGAAGGACGCCGGCGAGCTGTACAACGGCGGGCAGGCGTTCAAGGTCTGCGCCCGGGACGCCCGCGGCGTGATCGTCACCCTGATCGCCGACAACTACTTCGGCTACTGCAAGAAGGAAGTCAAGACCCAGATCAGCTACTCGGCCAACCTGCTCGGCAACTCCGAGGAGGAGCACTCCGGCGGTGCGATCGTCTTCCCGGCCTACAACATGGGTGCGGAGTTCACCGACAGCCGGACCCCGGCTTCCGACACCGTGGCGGGCGTCGTCGAGCGTGACCCGCAGCGCTTCGAGCTGCAGCCGGACGGCTCGGCGCTCGACCTGACCAATCCCGACCACGTGATCGTGCCCGGCGGAGCCACCTTCAGCATGCGTCACCAGCTCATCCGCTGGACCGACGAGGCTGGGGAGCACAGCATCCCGCTCCGAGCCGGCGCGCAGTACTTCACCGCCAACGGGTTCCGGGTCTACGCCAAGCACCGCGAGCTCGACCGGACGCAGTGGCACCTGATCGGCGTCTCGCCGTACGCCACCCAGTGCCACAAGCCGGCGACGGTTTCAGGCGGCGGCAAGAGCGAGATCTCCAAGCCGATCACCGACGCGTTCGTGTTCGGCAACGCCTACGCCGCCGATTTCGACGCCGACATGGACGCCGTCGCTGCCCTGATCGAGCGCGATTACTCCAACCGCTTCGCTGAGGACTCTTGGAATGGCCGGGACAGCCGGCCGATCCTTGGCTTTGCCCGCAGCTTCGGATCGGTGATCAAGCTGTTCACCCCCAGCAGCGACTACAACGACGAGCACAACGAGTTCCTGGCGTCGATCCCGAGCCACGTGATCGAGCTGCTGTTCATGGTGAAGCGGTACTACTCGCCCGACTGGGGAGACGACTGGCGCAGCCACTTCTCCGTCGGCACCGTGAACGGCCGCTCGGGCAACACCGTCCGCCTCGACGGCCAGCCGGTCATCACCAACATGTTGCGCGTCGGGTTTCTCCCGGACGGCAGTTGGCGGCTGTTCAGCCTGCGCCCCGACTTCAGCCCCGCGATCAAGGTGCAGACCGAGGACGACATCACCGCCAGCACGGTCGCGCCCGGGCCCGACGGGTCGACCAAGTACGTCGCCAACTGTGAGGGCTACCTCTTCCAGCGGCCCGACGATGCGATTCACCGCGGCTACGACAAGCAGACCGAGCGTGACATGTCCCGCCCGGACACCTTCATCTCCAACTTTCAGCCCCTCAGCGCCGCCGACGCTCGGGAGATGATCGCCGACGTCCAGGCGTTCTCGGAGTTCACCGATCCGATGGCCGACCTGATCCTGGCTGCCGCGGACCAGGCTGACGATTCGCCGAGGTACTTCGTCTGTTCGGCCAACCCGAGGCTGGTGGACGGCAAGCCGTCGAAGAACCCGCGCTACCTCCAGTTGCGCCCCGACCTGGCCAACCCCGAGGCGACCGCCGCCGCCGACCTGGCGTCCCGCCTCGCGCTCGGGACGCCGGCCGGCAAACGGGCCGCCCTCCCCGTCCACGTGGTGGTCGCGGCGCGGCGAAACAACGCGAAGGAGGAGGGCGTCCCGCCGCTGTGCGCTTACAACCCGCTGCACTACATGGAACTGCCGGAACTGTTCATGGAGTTCATCAGCTCCATGACCGGTAAGTCCCCCTCGACGACGGGTGCCGGCTCCGAGGGTGCGATGACGAAGGGTCCGTTCAACGCACTGCCCACCGTTTACGACCTGAACGCGGCGTTCTTGTCCTATGCGCTGACCGGGGACGACGGCTGGCTGTCCAGCGCCGGCTTCGTCGGACCGCACGTCCGGGTCGACCACGACATCAGCCTCTTGGTGCCCGAGGTGTTCTGCCGGATGACCCCGGCCGAGCGGCGGGCGGACGCGCTCATCGCGGCGGGCTGCATGGAGCGCCTGACCGACTTCGAGTACGACGGCAAGCCGGTGCTGGCGAGCCGGCTGGGCTACCGCATGAACCGGCGTTTCGCGACGCTCTACTTCGGTCGGATCTTCATGCACCCCGATGTCGTGTTCACGCAGGAGATGCTGCGGCCCGAGCTACAGGACGAGGCGATGTTCGCCGAATCCGTGGCGACGATCGTGGCCACCCACCAGCGCGTCGCGCAGGCGTTCTTCGACGACGGCACCGTCGAGTTGGCCGTGCCGCCGATTCGCGGGCTGCTGGAGATCATGGCCACCGGCGTAACCGCGCAGGGGCATGACCTGGACTCACCCGAGTTCCGCGAACTGTTCACGCGCGAATCGGTGCTGGCCAGCGACTGGTACTTCGCCCGCCTGGACGCCAAGCGCGCCGAGGACGT
>JBDHZK010000048.1:0-17926 GCA_039811865.1 Propionicicella sp.
TGAAATCTCAGACACTGATCCCCCTAGAGATGGTGAGGCGGCGAAGCAGCACGAAGCCGGCGTCGAACAGCAGCGCCAAGATCGCGATCCCGAAGCCGCCGGTGAGAGCCTGGTTCAGGGAGTTCACGGCACCGAAGCGCTGCAATCCGGTAAAGATCAGGTTGCCGAGGCCCGGGCCCGAGACGTAGGCGGCGATGGCCGATATTCCGAAGCCCATCATCGTCGCGACCCGGACGCCGGCGATGATCACCGGCCAGGCCAGCGGCAACTGGACGCGCAGCAAGGTCGCCGCCTTCGTCATGCCGATGCCCTTGGCGCTTTCGAGGATGCCGGCGTCGACACCCTGCAGGCCGGCCACGGTATTTCGGATGATCGGCAACTGGCTGTAGAGCACCAGCGCGATCACGGTGCCCGTCCAGCCCAGGCCGAACAGGGGGAGCAGCAGCGTCATCAGCGCCAGGGACGGGATGGTCAGGATGGCCGCGGCGGTCGAGATCACGAACGCGCTGATCCTTGGCTTGTTCCAGATGAGCAGCCCGATGCCGACTCCGATCACGGTGCTCACCACGACTGTGAGCGCGATCAGCAGAATCTGCTCGATGAACATCGGCTGAATCCGCGACCACTGCGACAAGAAGTACTTGTGCCAGGGGATGTCCACGCCTTCCGCACCTCCTCACCATCGTCGGTGATGGTCTCTAGGTTCTTGGAAGTGTGCAGGTGGCTTCCGATTGGTAGCAATAGCTGCTACCTGATGTTGTCACATTGGCAATCCCTACGGCACCACCGGCAGAGTTCCGCTGGGGGCGCGGGTCGGCCCGCCGAGGCGGGCCGTGAGTCGCTCCGCAGCGCGGGCGATATAGACGCCAAGGCGCTCCAGGTGCGTCCCGACGCGAGCCTTGGGCGCGCTCACGTTGATCGCGGCGACCACGCGTCCAGTGTGATTGCGCACCGGTGCGGACGCCGCCACGACGCCGAGTTCGAGTTCCTCGTCGGAGGTGGCATAGCCGGCTCTCCTGATCCTGGCCGCCTCCACCAGCAGGCTCGGCAGGTCATGGACGACCCGGGTCCCGTCCAGGCTGTCGAGCCAGGCCGGCCTGGGCTGAGCCTCCTCGAAGGGGGACGCCACCTGGGCGGCGGGGGCCAGGTGCAAGGCTGCGGCGGCCTGCTGGGCGTACCAGTCGGCCAACTCGGCCTCGGTCCAATCGCTGACCAGGACGCGCCCGGACGGCGTCCGGATCGGATCGCTCGTGAGCCCTTCCCAACTTGCCGTCCGGACCTCGTTGGGGCTCAGTTCGCTGATCAGGGTCAGGACGGCGCCGCCGCGCAGCACGCACAGGTGGGTGGTCTCCCGGGAGTGGCGGGCGATCTGGCGCAGAAATGGCCGCGCCTCGCGCACCAGGGCCGCCTCGGACGTGCGGGCCGCGAGCGCGAAGATCTTGGGTCCGATTCGATAGACGCGCGACTCGTCGTCGCGGCTGAGTAGGCCGGCATCGGCCAGGGTCGCCATCGCTCGAGAGACGGTCGCCTTGTCGCGGCCGAGCAGTCCCGCCACCCGCAGGACGCCCATCCCGTCCGCGGCCTCGTCGCCAGCCAGCACCTCCAGGATCTCCAGGTCGCGCGAGAGCCCGCTGGAGTTGCGGCGCGATGGCTGCTTGGGTGAAGGGGGCGTTGCCATAGTTGCAACTTAACATGCGTTCTCGTCCACCTGTGCCAAGGTTGTCGCCAACATCGATCCACCCGTTCAACGGACGAACGCAGTAGCTGGAGACCACGATGCAAATCGGAGAATGCTTCACCGGGCAGGGCGTTAACGCCGCCCACATCAACACCGTTTTCGGCGACCGCACCGGTCCGGCCGGGGTCGCCTGGGCGTCCGCCTTGGCCAGCCCGAGCCAGGGCCATGTGCCGTTCGTGGCGGTGCTGCGGCCGTCCCTGCCGGTCAAGCCGCTCACCCTGTTCGTGACCAAGGCCGCGCCCGCGTCCGATGGGCACGGCCTGCTGATCTGGGGCCCGGCCCAGGCGGGGGTCGCCGGCGGTGTCGCCGACGCCGTCGCCGAGGGCGTCATCACCCCCGAGCAAGCCGACAGCCACGTGGTCATCGCCGCCGTCTGGGTCAATCCCGGCGCCGACGACGCCGACACCGTGTACCGCAACAACCGCGAGGCCACGCTCGCCGCCTTGCGCAACGGGGCCAATCAGCTTCCCGCCCTCGACGACGTCGTGGCCGCGCGGACGGCCGTCACCAACCCCTTCTACACCCCGCCCGCCGACACCTTGAGCGAGAACTGATGAGCACGACCACCCTGCCCACCGTGGGCTTCATCGGCCTGGGCAGCATGGGATCCGGGATGACGAGAAACCTCCAGCGTTGTGGGTTTCCGCTCGTCGTCAACGACGTCCGCCGGGAGGCGGCCGACGAGATCGTCGCCGGCGGGGGGCTGTGGCGGGACACCCCTGCCGCCGTCGCGGCTGACAGCGATCTCGTGATCACCATGCTGCCCACACCTCGTCACGTCGCGGACGTCGCCGACGGGCACAACGGGCTCCTCGAGGGGATCCACGACGGCGGCACCTGGATCGACATGAGCACCTCGGTGCCGGAGGTGGTCGATCGGATCATGGCGCAGTACGCCGATCGCGGCCTGCACTACGTGGACGCGCCCGTCTCGGGCATGTCCGTGGGTGCGGCCAAGGGCATGCTGCAGATCTTCGTCGGCGGCGAATCGGACGACTACCGCCGCCTTCGTCCCGTCTTCGAGGCCATGGGCGACCGCGAGCGCATCCTGCACGTCGGCCGCAAGGGCGCCGGCTACGCGGTCAAGCTGATGATCAACCAACTCTGGTTCAGCCACCTGGTCGCCACCGCTGAGGTGCTGGCCATCGGAGTCCGCGCCGGCGTCGACCTGGGCATCCTGCGCGACTCGCTGATCGCCAGCCCGGCGAGGTCGAACTTCGTCGAGACCGACGTCCTCAGCATCCTCAACGCCGGCGACTACGACGAGGGCTTCGCGATCGCGCTGGCCTGCAAGGACCTGGGCCTGTCCATCGACCTGGCCCGCGCGGTCGGCGTCAGCGCCGAACTGTCGTCCCTGGTGGAGCAGGTCTTCCGGCGGGCGCGCGCCACCTACGGCGACCGGGCCGGCGAAATGATCCCCTTCAAACTCTACGAGGACCTGATCGGCACCCCGCTGCGCCTGGTTGCGGGCTGAACGGGGAGGACGACGACATGACCACCAGCAAGCAAGAGCGCGAACTCCTTGCAAAGATTCCAACCGGGCTGCTGATCGGCGGCGATTTTCGGGACGCCTCTACCGGGGCCCGGTTCGATGTGATCGACCCAGCGACCGGGGACGTCCTGGCCACGGTCGCCGACGCCTCGCCGCAGGACGGGCAGGCTGCCCTCGCCGCGGCCGCGGCGGCGCAGGAGTCGTGGGCCAAGACTCCCGCCAGGGCCCGTGGCGAGATCCTGCGCAAGGCGTTCGAGCTGGTCACCGCCCGGGTGGACGACTTCGCCTTGGCGATGACCCTCGAAATGGGCAAGCCTCTGGCCGAGTCTCGCGGCGAGGTCGCCTACGGCGCGGAGTTCCTGCGCTGGTTCTCCGAGGAGGCGGTCCGGATCGCCGGCCGCTACTCCGTCGCCCCGGACGGGGTGAACCGACTGCTGGTGACCAGGCGCCCGGTCGGTCCCTGTCTGTTCATCACGCCCTGGAACTTCCCGCTGGCCATGGCCACCCGCAAGATCGCCCCGGCGATCGCGGCCGGCTGCACGATGGTGCTCAAGCCGGCCGAGCTGACGCCGCTGACCGCGCTGCTGCTCGGCCGGGTGCTGGCCGAGGCGGGGCTGCCCGCCGGCGTCCTGAACATCATCCCGACCACCGCTCCCGGACCGGTAACCGCGCCCTTGATCGCCGACTCGCGCCTGCGCAAGTTGTCGTTCACCGGCTCCACGGCGACTGGCCAAAGGCTCTTGGCAGCAAGCGCGGACCAGGTGCTGCGCGTCTCCATGGAACTGGGCGGTAACGCACCCTTCCTGGTCTTCGAGGACGCCGATCTGGACGCCGCCGTCGAGGGCGCGATCGTGGCCAAGCTGCGCAACGGCGGTGAGGCGTGCGTGGCGGCGAACCGCTTCCTGGTGCACGAGTCCGTCGCCGACGAGTTCGGCCGGCGCCTGGCGCAGCGGATGGCGTCCTTCCGGGTCGGCCGCGGGACCGAGCCAAACACCTTGCTCGGCCCGATGATCAACGCCGCTGCCATCGTGAAGATCAGCCGGCTGGTCGACGAAGCGATCGCCGACGGCGCCAAGCTCGCCACCGGAGGCTGCGCCGTTGATCGCCCCGGCTACTTCTTCGAGCCGACCGTGCTCACCGACGTCCCCGTCACCTCGGCCATCGTTCGCGAGGAGATCTTCGGACCGGTGGCGACGGTGGTCGGTTTCGCCACCGAGGACGAAGCCGTGGCGATCGCCAACGACACCCCGTTCGGGCTGGTCGCGTTCGCGTTCACGCGCGATCTGAACCGCGCCCTGCGCATGGCGGAACGGCTCGACTCGGGCATGATCGGGATCAACGCCGGGGTCGTGTCGAATCCGGCGGCACCGTTCGGCGGGGTCAAGCAGTCGGGGCTTGGCCGCGAAGGCGGCCCAGAGGGCATCGACGAATACCTCGAAACGGTCTATGTGGCCATCGCCGACCCCTTCAGCGGGTCGCGATGAGCATCGCGGACTTCTCGCTGCGGCAGTTCTCGCTGGAGGGGAAGGCCGCGGTTGTGACCGGCGGAAACACCGGCCTGGGTAGGGCCTTCGCCGTCGCCCTAGCCAAGGCCGGGGCCGACGTTCTCGTGCCCAGCCTGGAGCCGGACGACGGCACCACCGCGGCGCTCGTCGAGGACGCCGGGCGGCGCTTCGAGTTCATCACCGCCGACATCACCGCACCCGGGGTCCCGGCCGCGGTGATCGCCGAATGTTCGCGGCGGCTGGGCGAGGTCGACATCCTGGTCAACTCCGCGGGCATCTGCCTGCTCGGCGACGTGGCCGCCTTCGGCCGCAACCTCTGGGACCCGATGATCGCGGTCAACCTCAACGCCGTGTTCGAGATGTCGTACGAGGCCGGCAAAGTGATGAGCGCTCGGGGGAGCGGCAAGATCATCAACATCGCGTCGCTGTTCTCCTTCCTCGGCGGCCAGCAGTCTCCGGCGTACGCCGCCACCAAGGCCGGCCTGGTGGGCTTCACCAAGGCCTACTGCGACGAGCTGGCGGGCTTCGGCGTGCAGGTCAACGCCATCGCGCCGGGCTACTACGCGACCGCCATCACGACGGCCACTCGCGCCAACGCCGACGCGGACCGCCGGATCACCGAACACATTCCCGCCGGGCGCTGGGGGGACCCGTCCGACCTGATGGGCGCGACCGTTTTCCTGGCCAGCCCGGCCTCCGACTACGTCAACGGCCATGTGCTCGTCGTCGACGGCGGCTACCTGGTTCGCTGAGGCGGACCCCGAAGAAACAACGAGTCAAACCAGGAAGGCAAGATGACCTCCTCACGTTCCGCATTGGACGCCGCCGGCATCGTCGAGGGCCTGACCGGCCTGGTCGGCGCCGACGCCGTGGTCACCGACGAGGCGAGCCTGCGGGCCGCGAGCGTCGATCGCTTCAAGAAGTATCCGGCGGTGCACGGTATCTTCGACGGGCCGTTCCCCGCCGCGATCGTCCGCCCGACGTCGACCGACCAGGTGGCGGCCGTCCTGAAGTTCGCGGACGACAACCTGATCAACGTCGTGCCCCGCACAGGCGGGACGTCCACCGAGGGTGGGCTGGAGACCGTCGTCGCCGACACGATCGTCTTGGACGGGTCGGCGATGAACCAGGTCGTCTCGATCGACCCGGTGAACATGATGGCGACGCTGCAGTGCGGCGTCGCGCTGCAGGAGTTCGAGGACGCCCTGCGCGCGCAGGGCCTGACCACCGGACACTCGCCGCAGTCCAAGCCGATCGCGCAGTTCGGCGGCCTGGTGGCCACGCGTTCGATCGGCCAGTTCTCCACCCTCTACGGCGGCATCGAGGACATGGTCGTGGGGCTCGAGGCGGTCTTCCCCGGCGGTGTCGTCACTCGCATCAAGAACGTGCCTCGCCGCGCGGCGGGTCCGGACATTCGGCACGTGATCATCGGCAACGAGGGTGCCTTGTGCTTCATCACCGAGGTCACGATCAAGCTGTTCCGCTACTACCCCGAGAACTACCGCTTCTTCGGCTTCTTGCTGGACGACTTCGGCGCCGGCGTGGACGCTCTGCGCGAGTTGGTCACCGCCGGCTACCGCCCGTCGGTCTGCCGGGTCTATTCGCCGCAGGACGCCCGGCAGCACTGGGACTGGTACCAGGGCAAGAACGTGGTCGTCCTGGTCGCCGAGGGGCCCAAGCCGCTGGCGGACGCGACGGCGGCCGCCATCGAGGAGTTGTTCGCCAAGGTGCCGCACACCCGCGTCGACAGCGCCTTGGTCGAGCGGTGGTTCGCGCAGCTCAACTGGGGCCAGGACAAGATCGACGCCGAGAAGGCCGACATGCTGGCCAACGCGCGCCTGGGCTACACCACCGAGGTCAGCGTGGACTGGTCGCGCGCCAACGAGCTGTACGAGGCGGTGCTGGCCCGCGTCCGTGGCGAGTTCGACCGGGCGTCCGATCTAACGATGCTGGGCGCCCATTCGTCGCACAGCTACCAGACCGGCACGAACCTGTACTTCGTCTACGACTACGAGATTCGCTGCGATCCGCGCGAGGAGTTGCAGGCCTACCACATCCCGCTGAACGCGATCATCGTCGAGGAGGCGCTGCGGTTGGGCGGGTCGATGGTGCACCACCACGGCGTCGGCAAGTACCGGACGCCGTGGGTGCGCCAGGAGCATGGCTCGGCCTACTTCCTGCTGGAGGGGCTCAAGGCCGCCTTCGACCCCAACGGCATCATGAACGCCGCCACGATCTTCCCGATCGACGGCTTCACCGACGCCGAACCCACCCGGTAATGAGCCGCGCGTGCGTGCTGGCGATCGACAACGGGTCGCAAAGCACCAAGGTGCACATCTTCGACGCCGACGGGCGGGTGCTGGCGTCCGCCCAGCAGCCGCTGCGACCCTGCGAGTTCCCCGAACCCGGCCACGTCGTCCACCCGGGGGACGACCTGTGGGAGTCGATCGCCGCCGCCGCCAGGGCCGCCATCGCGGCTTACGACGGCTCGGCGGACGACATCGTCGCAGTCGGGTTGTGCACGATCCGGTTCTGCCGGGCGCTGTTGGCTGCCGATGGCCGGCTGATCGAGCCGGTGCTGAGCTGGATGGACGTCCGGGTGCCGCGTCCGCACGTGGACGTGCCCGAGGTCGCCTTCGTCACCACGTCGTCCGGCTACATCACGCACCGGCTGACCGGTGAGTTCCGCGACACCGCCGCCAACTACCAGGGGATGTGGCCGATCGACCAGTTGACCGCCCGCTGGTCGCTTGATCCGGCGGCGTTCGCCGCGACCGGGATGCCGCGCCACAAGCTGTTCGACCTGGTGGATCCAGGCGAACTGCTGGGTCGGGTCACCTCCGAGGCCGCCGCCGCGACCGGGCTGCGGGCCGGGACGGCAATCTATGCGACCGCCAACGACAAGGCCGTCGAGGCGCTGGGCGCCGGGATCGACGAGCACACCGTCCACCTCTCGCTCGGGACCTACATCGCCGCCATGACCGTGGGGACGAGCCCGACCACCGATTCCCGCAGCTACTGGGTCAACTTCGCGTCCGTGCCGGGCGGGTACCTGTATGAGAGCAACGGCATTCGCCGGGGCATGTGGACGGTGTCCTGGGTACGGGACCTCCTCGTTCCCCCGGAGGCCGTTTTGCCCTCCGGGGTTCGCGCCGAGCAATACCTCGAAGCCGAGGCGGTTCGGGTGGCGCCGGGCAGTGGCGGGCTGATCGCCGTCCTCGACTGGCTGGCGCCGACCGATGCGCCCTATCGTCGAGGGGCCTTCTTGGGGTTCGACGGGACGCAGTCACGGCCGCACCTGTACCGGGCCGTCCTGGAGGGGATCGCGCTCACCATGGCCGACCACATCGAGGCGATGGAGTCCGCGCTGGGACGCCGGTTCGACTCCGTCGTCGTCACCGGCGGTGGGGCGAAGAGCGACCTGACGATGCAGATCGTCGCCGACGCCTTGGGACGTCCCTCGCGCCGCACCGAGGTGGACGACTCGGCGGGCCTCGGATCGGCGATCTGCGCCGCAGTGGGTGTGGGCCTACACCCCGATTTCGAATCAGCTCGGATGGCGATGGTGCGCCCCGGGCGGGTCTTCCACCCAACGCCCGAGGGGATCGCGGCCTACCGACCGATCCGGGCGCGTTACGCCCGCGTCCGCGAGCACACCGACCCGCTGTTTCACGTCCTCAGCGCCGCCGGCTCGGCCGAGGCCCGGCCCGCAGATCGGTAAGCCGCCGAGGGCCGGCGAATCCGAGGGGGGCGCCCGGTGCGGTGTTCGCCGACTACTCGTCGTCGTTCGGCGGCCCCAGCTCCTCGGGCCGCTGAGCTAACTGGCCCAAGGCGTCGTCCAGTGCCGCCTCGGTCAGTGCGCGACCAATCGCGATGAGTTCGTTGGCCCGGTGGAACGCCATGCTGTTGGCGGTGTCCCCGGGAACCGTGACCAGGACGTCCGGGGGCAGCGCGGCGAGGCGAAAGCGCGTAATTAGGGCGCTCATGGTGTCAAGCGACATCGACGTCACATCCCCGAGCCCGAGCCAGGACGGCGGCGGTTCGTAACCCGGACCTGGCTTGCGGTCCTGGCTCTCGGTCGCCTCGAAGCGTTGGAATCGGGCCAGGATCGAGGCGATGAAGTCGTTCTCCCAGACGCCTGCGGCGGTCTTCATGAACCGGTCCAGCCACTCGTTCGGTGGACGCTGCGCCGCGCTCTCCTTTGCGGGAGAGGCGTTGAACTGGTTGGCGCTGGGGCCGTTGAGGTTGATCGCCATGGTGAAGTCGGCGTCCACGCCGATGATCGGCTCCATCGGCACTGGATTGAGCACGCCACCGTCCACGAGCAGACGGCCGTTGATCATCACCGGCGTGATCATCCCGGGCACGGCGATCGACGCCCTGATGGCGGCGTCCAGCGGGCCGCTTTGGAACCACACCTCGCGGCGAGCCCCGATGTCGGTGGCGACGGCGGTGTAAGGGATCGGGAGGTCCTCGATCACGGCGCCGTTGAGCATCTCGCTCATCGCGGCCAGCACTCGCTCGGCCTTGAACGCACCCGGACCTGGGAGAGCCGGGTCCAGCAGCCTGATCACGTCGCGTTGGGTGAGGGTCGTGACCCAATCCGTGTAGGCGTCAACCTTGTCGGCGGCCAGCAACCCGCCGATCAGTGCTCCCATCGAGGTCCCCGCGACCGCGACGACCTCCAGCTCGCGCTCGGCGAGCACCTGAATCGCCCCGATGTGGGCGTATCCCCGGGCGCCTCCGGACCCCAACACCAGCGCCACTCGTCGGCCGCTCATTCGCTCATTATCCGGCGCGCTCGGCTCGGTCGGGCCGGGGGTCGCCTTCACGGACGCTGACGACAGGCGTAACTTCGAAGGCGACGGCACAACGAAAGTGAGTCGAAATGAACCCCGAACAATACGAACGCATGGCACATGACGCCGGGTTTGTCGCTGCGCTGGATCAAAGCGGCGGCAGCACCCCGAAGGCCCTGGAGCGGTATGGCATTGGGGGTGGCCAATGGTCGGGTGACGACCAGATGTTCGATCTGATTCATCAGATGCGAACTCGGGTGATGACCTCGCCGAGCTTCAGCGGAGACAAGATCCTCGCCGCGATCCTGTTCGAACAGACCATGGAGCGCGAGGTCGAGGGCCGATCGACTCCGGCCTACCTCTGGGAGGTCAAGCGCGTCGTCCCGATCATCAAGGTGGACGAGGGCCTGGGCCCCGAGGCAAACGGCGTTCAGCTGATGAAGGAGATGTCAAAGCTTGAGGACCTGCTCGAGCGATCCGTCGCCCTGGGCATGTTCGGGACCAAGATGCGATCGGTCATCAAGCACGCCAACGACTACGGGATCGCCGCGACCGTGGCCCAGCAGTTCTACTACGCCGGCCGCATCCTGGACGCCGGGCTCGTCCCGATCATCGAGCCGGAGGTGGACGTCCACGCCCCCGACAAGGCGGACGCCGAGAAGTTGTTGCACGGTTACCTGCTGGAGTTCCTCTCCGGCTTGGGGGAGCGGCAGGTCATGTTGAAGCTGTCCATCCCCGAGGTCGACAACCTCTACGCGGACGTCATCGCGCACCCCAATGTGCTCAGAGTGGTGGCCCTGTCGGGTGGATACACCAGGGCTGAGGCCAACGAGCGCTTGGCGCGCAATCACAAGTTGATCGCCAGCTTCAGCCGGGCCTTGTTGGAGGGACTCACCGCGCAGCAGTCCGATGCGGAGTTCGACGCCATCCTCGCGCAGTCGATCGACGAGATCTACGCCGCGTCGACGACGTAACTGCTGGTTAGCTGTCAATCCGTGACGAATATTCGTCACGGATTGACAGGCTATTCATCGGACTCGCCCAAAAGGCGCAGGATCGTCCGGCCCACACCCGAATCGTCGTGCGGGCCGGCGTCCGGGAAGCCCGCATCGAGGAGCACCTGATGAGCCTCGCGCATGCGATACCCGCGCCCGGCCCAAGTGAGCATCTCAAGGTCGTTGGGCATGTCCCCGAAGGCGACGACGTCCGCGGCCGCAACGTGCAGTTCGGCGCACAGCCGGGACAGCGCGGAAGCCTTGGAAACGTCTGGTCCGCTGATCTCCAGCAGGGCGTACTCGTCGTCCGACGCGGAATGAGTGATGGTGCATAGGTCGGCCGCTACACCGCGCACGCCGGCGGCGAAGCCCGCGGCCTTGATTCCTGAGTGGTAGGCGAGCAGTTTCAGGATCGGCGCCCGGTGCGCGAGATCGTCGACCTGTCCGGCGATGGTCTGATCGGCCAAGTCCGGCCGCACCGGGACGATGTGCTCGCGGCCGTATCCGTCGGCGTATTCGAAGGCGAATCCCGCCTCGGGGAAAACCGCCCGGGCCCGGCGAACGACCTCCAGCGCGATCTCGGGTGCCACCGGATTGACGGACACCAACTCGTGGGCCGAAAGGTCGTAGACGCCGCCCCCATTGCTCACGATCACCAGCGGATGGGCCGCGGTCAAGCCGTCCAGGACATCCAGCCAGCGCACCGGGCGGCCGGTTGCGATCACGACCGGGATGCCTTGGGAGGTGGCCCGCTCAATCGCCGCACGGTTCAATCGGGAGACTCTCGAATCGGATCCGAGCAGGGTCCCGTCCAGATCGGTGGCGATCAGGCGCGGGCGGATCACAGCTTTGAGTTCGGCGTGGGGGAGTTGCCGCCGCCGGACGCGGTCCCACCCGGGCTGGGTGAACTCATCGTGGGCGTCTTTGTGTGACTTGGGTTGTCGCCGCTGGAGCTTGGGCTCGGCGATCCGGACTGCGGTGAGGGCGATCCCGACTGCGGACTCGGCGAACCCGACTGGGGACTGGGCGAACCCGACTGGGGTGACGGCGAGCCCGACGGGCTCCCGGTGGGTGAGCTGGTCGGAGGAACCGGTGGTGGCGGCTGCTGCGGCGGGGTGTTCTGGAAGATCAGGATCGCGATCAGGACGGCCAGCGCCATCAGCAGCAGCATCAACAGCCAGGACGCCAGGATGGAGACCCAGCCGGCGCGGTCGTGGCGTCCCGGCCAAGGCAGCGGCCAGAGGCGGCTCATGCCGGGCCGGACGTTGTCGATCCAGTGGAGCCGGTAGTCGGGGCCGGACGGGGCCCCTTGCAAGGGGACGCGAGAAAGATCGATCTCGTTCAGGATGCGCGTCGCCTCGGCGACCGCCGCGGGGGAGCCGTCGTAAACCAGCGCGACCCAGGGTGCCAGCGGCAGGTCGTCCGGTTCGACGGGATCGTCATCCTCGCTGCGGAACTTGCGTCCGAGCCGGCCGTCTTCTTGGCCATGCCCGCCGCGAGCAACCACCGTGTCGATGTGCAGTTTGTTGACGACCCCGGCGAGGCGATCGCGCGCGGCCGCGTCGGCTGCCGCGCCCGCCGACAACAAGATCAGCATGACCGGGGTGTCGTCGTCGTGGCCGAGGTAGGCGATGCCGGACGGTGAGGCCGTCAAACGAGAGTCGAGCCAGAAGTCGCCTACCTTGGGCGGATCGTCGGGCAGGAGCGGTGAGACGGCGGGACCGGCGCCGGGCCACGACTGCCACTGCCCCGACGGCTGCTGGCCGGGATCAGGTGGCGGGGGATTCGACATCGGTGCCTATCTCATCACAGTGCCCAGGGGCGAGCACGCGGCTCCATTGTGCCCGAGCCGGGATCGCGTCAGCCGATGGGCGTGCGCGACCGACCGGCTCGAACAACGTCTTGGGCCAACGGCGATTGCGCCTCCTCGGCACCCCGGCATTGAGGTGGCCGACCGGTAAGGTGGCTCCGGACAGACCTCCAAGCGGCGGCATCAGGAGAACACGCGTGAGCAACCCGACCCAGCTAGCGCCGGCTCCGGCGCTGAGCACCCAGCAGGCGGCGAAGCTGCTCGGCGACGCGATCGCGTCCGTTCAGCGGGTGATCGTCGGCCAAGAGCACATGGTCGAGCAGTTGATGGTGTCGCTGCTCGCCAAGGGTCACTGTCTGCTTGAGGGCGTGCCGGGCGTCGCCAAGACCCTGGCGGTGCGAAGCTTCGCCACCGTGGTGGGTGGCCAGTTCTCCCGCGTCCAGTTCACTCCCGACCTGGTGCCCTCCGACATCATCGGTACCCGGATCTACTCTGCCCAACAGGAGAAGTTCGATATCGCGCTGGGTCCGGTGTTCGTCAACTTCGTCCTCGCGGACGAGATCAACCGGGCGCCCGCAAAGGTTCAATCGGCGATGCTCGAGCTGATGGCCGAGAAGCAGGTCTCGATCGGTGGCAACACCTACCCCGCGCCGAAGCCGTTCATCGTGATCGCGACGCAAAACCCGATCGAGTCCGAGGGCGTGTACCCGCTGCCCGAGGCGCAGCGCGACCGCTTCCTGGTGAAGGTGGACGTCCCGTACCCCCGCGGCAACGAGGAGTTCGAGATCCTGCGCCGGATGAGCGTCAAGCCGCCGGAGGCGGTTCAGGTGCTCGATCCGCAGCGGATCATCGCCTTGCAGGATCAAGCCGCCAACGTCTTCGTCCACAACCTGGTGGCGGAGTACATCGTCCGGCTCGTGTTGGCCACGCGGACGCCGGCGGAGTTCGGCATGCCCGACCTGACTTCGGTGATCCAGATCGGCTGTAGCCCGCGCGCCACGCTCGGCCTGGTGGCCGCCTCACGCGCCCTCGCGCTGATCCACGGCCGCGACTATGTGCTGCCCACCGACGTCCAGGCAATCGCAAAGGACGTCATGTCCCACCGCATCGTCTTGGGCTTCGATGCGGTCGCGGACAACATCCAGCCCGCGCAGGTCGTCGAGCGCATCGTGGCGATGGTGCCCCCGCCCACGCCGGTGTGGAATGCCCAGCAGCGCCAGCAGTCCCACCAGCAGCACCGGCACCAGCCGGAGTTTCGTAACTAGCGCCTCGCCGTGACCCAGCCCGCGGTGAAGGACGACGCCGGCGCCGAGGGCGCCGGTGCGATCGATTCCGTCCTGCACGAGCCGACCGGGGCGACGCTTCCGCTCTACAAGCTCGCGCCCGAGGCGGCCTTGCGCCGCCTTGAGCTAGCGGTCGTGCGCCGCCTGGAGGGCTTCCTACACGGCGATCACCTCGGCCTGCTCCCCGGGCCCGGTTCCGACACCAACGACGCTCGGGCCTACGTCCCGGGCCAAGACGATGTCCGTAAGATCGACTGGGCGGTGACGGCCCGGACGACCACCCCGCACGTGCGCGACACGATGGCCGACCGGGAGCTAGAGGTGTGGGCCCTGCTCGACGTGACGCCGTCCATGAACTGGGGCACCGAAGGCGTCACCAAGCGCGATCTCGGCATCGCCGCGATCGCCACCATCGGATTCTTGTCGCAGCGGATGGGTGACCGATTCGGCGGCCTGATCATGCGACCCGAGTCGATCAAACGAATCCCCGCGCGCTCGGGGCGGACGGCGCTGTACGGACTGCTGCGCAAGATGCTGACCGAGCCGATCGTCTCGGACAAGTCGACGGGCCCCTACAGCTTGTCCGCAGGCATCGAGCAACTCACCAGGACGCAGCGCCGCCGCGGCATGCGCGTGGTCGTCTCCGATTTCCTGACTCCGGGCGATTTCGAGTTGGACCCGAATACCGAACCGCCCTGGGAGCGGCCGCTGCGACGGCTTGCCGTCCGCAACCAGGTACTTTGCATAGAGGTCGTCGACAAGCATGAGATCGACTTCCCGGACGTCGGCGACATCCTGATCCGCGACCCGGAAACCGACTTTCAGCGCTATGTGAACACCAGCGATGCCGGAGCCCGCCAGCGGATGGACGCCGCCGCGGCCGCCCAGCGGGAACGCATCCGCATCGCGCTGCGCCGGGCGGGCGTCGGCCACATCCAGTTGCGTACGGATAGAGACTGGGTGCAAGACATCGCTCGATTCGTGCTCGCATACCGCCGGGTGGCCGGCATGCTGCACGCACCGCCGCAGGGGGTAAGCCGCTGATGGAGTTCCTCAACCCGGAACGCCTGATCTGGTTGGTGCTGGTGCCCGCCCTGGCGATCGTCTACGTCATCTTGACCAGGCGCAAGAACCAGCGCGGCATGCGCTACACGAACACCGCAGTCCTCGGACAAGTGGTGCCGAAGCAGTCCACTTGGCGACGCCACCTCGCTGTCGCGTTGTCGTTGCTGTCGCTGACGGCTTTGACGCTGGCTTGGGGACGTCCGGTCGGGATCGACAAGGTGCCGCGCGAGCGCGCGACGATCGTGCTGGTTTTGGACGTCTCGCTGTCCATGCAGGCGACGGACGTGAAACCCACTCGCCTTGACGCGGCGAAGCAGGCCGCGTCGGCTTTCGTAAAGTCGCTCCCGCCTGCGTTCAACGTATCGGTGGTCTCGCTGTCGGGGAACCCGGCCGCGTTGGTCACCCCGACCACTGATCGCGGGATGGTCGACCGCGTCATCCAGGCGCTGAAGCTGAAGGAATCCACGGCGATCGGCGATGCGATCTACACCAGCCTGAACACACTGCAGTCGGCCCCGAAGGGCCCCGATGGAAGCATCCCGCCGGCGGCGATCGTCTTGTTGTCGGACGGACAGAACACCGCCGGCCAGGCGCCGATGCAGGCGGCCGACGAGGCGGCAAAGAAGAAGGTTCCCGTTTACACCATCGCCTACGGCACCGCCAACGGATACGTCGACCTCGACGGGAAGCGCGAGCGCGTCCCGCCGGATGTCGAGCTGTTGAGATCGATCGCGGAAACGACCAAGGCGAAGGCCTGGACGGCCGACAGCGCGAATCAGCTCGACGAGGTCTACTCCGGCATTCGCTCGCAGGTGGGATATGAGGAAGTGAAGAAGGAAACCACGGCCGTCTGGGCGGGGTACGGGCTGGCGTTTGCGGTGGTGGCCGCGTTGGCCGCAGTTTCGATGGCGGCGAGGTGGCCCTGATGACCCCGTTGATCGCGTTTCTGGCTCCGGACCGGCTCTGGTGGCTGCTGCTGATCCCCGTCCTGGTCATCGGGTACATCGCACTGTTGGCCCGAAAGGGTGGGTTCAGCAAGAAGTCGGCCCCCGGCCAGCGGAGCCGATTGGAGCGCCTCCTGCCGCAACAGGCCGCTTGGAAGCGACACCTGGCGGTCGGGGCGGCAGTGCTCAGCTTGCTGTTCCTCAACGTCGCATGGGCGATGCCGAAGGACGTCGTGCGCGTCCCGCGGGATCGCGCGACCGTCGTCGTCACCCTCGACGTCTCCAAGTCGATGATCGCCGAGGACGTCAAGCCCAACCGGATGGACGCGGCCCGCGCCGGCGCGAAGAACTTCGTCGGCATGGTGCCGCCGCGGTTCAACCTCGCCCTGGTGGCCTTCGCCGGAACCGCGAACCTGATCGTGCCACCCACCACCGATCGCGGAATGCTGACGCGAGCCATCGACAATCTCCAAGTGGCACCGGCGACGGCGATCGGCGACGCCATTTATCAGTCGTTGGACGCGTTGTTGCTGGTGCCCCCGGACCCGGCGCACCCGAACGATCCGGCACCGGCGGCGATCGTCCTGCTCAGTGATGGGCAGACCACGATCGGACGCTCGTCCCACGACGCCGCGCTCGAGGCCAAGAAGCAGAAGGTGCCGATCTTCACGATCGCCTACGGCACGGCCGATGGCTATGTGATCGACCACGGCGAACGTCAGCCGGTGCCGGTCAACCACGCTGAGCTGGCCGACATCGCTCGGACCTCGGGTGGCAAGAAGTTCTCGGCGGCCAACAGCTCTGAACTCCAAGAGGTTTACAAGAGCATCGCGCAATCGATCGGCTACGAGGAGGTCGACCAAGAGGTCACCGAGCGTTACGTGTGGCTGGCCGGCCTGTCCTGCCTGCTGGCGTCCTTGGCGCTGATTTCCCTTGCGGCGCGCTGGCCCTAGCCCTGCGCGTGCCCGCGATCGGGTGTAAGGCTGTCCCATGGACTCGATCGCTGGGCGGCTGGCAGCGGTTCGTGCCCGGATCGCGCAGGCGTGCAGGGCGTCCGGGCGAGACCCTGGCGAGGTGCGGCTTCTGCCGGTAAGCAAGACTCGTCCCGCCCGCGAGCTTCGCGAAGCGCTTGCCGCGGGGGAGTCCCGCTTCGGTGAGAACCAAGCGCAGGAGGCCGCGGGCAAGGCCGCTGAATTGGCGGACGTCCCGGGTCTTACTTGGGCGATGATCGGCCACCTGCAAACGAACAAGGCGAAGCTGGTCGCCCGGTTTGCCGCTGAGTTTCAAGCGTTGGATTCCCTGCGTCTCGCGGCGGAGTTGGATCGGCGGCTACAGGCCGAAGGCCGGGCGATGGACGTCCTGATCCAAGTGAACTCGTCGGGCGAAGAATCCAAGTTCGGCTTGCCGCCCGCCGACGTGGTGGGGTTCGCCGCGGCCCTGCGTCCGTTCGACTCGCTGCACGTGATGGGTCTGATGACCCTGGCGCTACCCAGCCCGCAGGAGGACGCCGTTTCGGCATGCTTCGACGTCATGCGCGTGGCCCAGCGGCACCTGTGGGACACCGATGGGCTGCCTGGGAGCTACGACGAGCTATCGATGGGGATGTCCGGAGACTTCGAGTTGGCCATCGCGCACGGCTCGACCTGCGTCCGCATCGGCACGGCGATCTTTGGGCAGCGTGGCTGAACGTCCGGGACCGTAGGCCGGTTGTGGTCAATATTCCCGTCTGGTCAGGATGTGACACCTGAGGCACAATGGACGCACTCCCGTGCGGGTCGAGGTTGCTGGGGAAGGCACACGTCGGCCTCGGGAGGTACATGTGAACACGACGACCGGTGGAGTCCTTTGGATCCACTCCGCACCGTCTGCCCTGTGCCCGCACATCGAGTGGGCGGTCGGCGGTGTGTTTCGCGCGCCCGCACGTCTGGATTGGACGCCTCAGCCCGCCGAACGGGCGGCCTACCGCGCCGAGTACGAGTGGAGCGGCCCCGTGGGCAGCGCGGCCCGTCTGGCGAGCCAACTACAAAGTTGGGGACGCCTCCGCTTCGAGGTCACCGAGCACGCGACCGCTGGTTCGGAAGGCGTTCGCTACTGCTACACCCCAACCCTGGGGATCTTCCAGTCGGCCATCGGCGCGACCGGGGACGTCCTCGTGCACGAGGAGCGCATCAAGCACGCCCTGGGGCAGGCCGCGCTCGGCCGCCTGGACATCGTCGAGGCCCTCCACGACCTGATCGGTACGAGTTGGGACGACGAACTCGAAGTCTTCCGCCGGGCCAGCACGCCGGACGCCCC
>JBDHZK010000049.1:0-17918 GCA_039811865.1 Propionicicella sp.
GGTCGGCGAAGGTGTCGCACACCAGCAACGCGGCGGTCTCCTTTTGAAAGACGCCGTCGGCGATCTCAACGAGGTTCACCCCGCAATCGGAGTTCGTGAGCTGGTAACAAAGCTGGGCGAGGGTGTCCTCGAGGATCGGCATCGGATGCATGAAGGTCGACGCCAGCCCGGCGTCGGTGAAATCCAGCATGCGGTGCGCGCCGGCGTCCAGCATCTGCCAGTAATCGTTGCCCGACCCGGTGCCGGTCACCTTTGTTACCCCAGGGCGAAGTCCTCGTTTGGCAAGGCCATGCACTAGGTAGTGGATGGTAGTGGTCTTGCCGGCGTTCATGCTCGTTCCGATAACGCAAATAGTGCGGGGCCTAACCTCCGGCCGAGAAATGCGTGGCAAAGCATAGTCCGCCACATTGATCGGTACCCCGCGATGGTCGCCGATGAGTCCCAAGGGCACGATGTCGGTGGCGTTGCGCACCAGGCCGCTCTTCGTGGCGACCTCGGAGGCGATCCCACCCGAGGCGACGAACTGGGTGGGTCCGAGGGTCTTCGGTACATACGATTCGTATTGATCGGTGGCGTAGCGATCGGCGTAGGCGACGATGATCGTGTCCCCTAGGTGTAGGCCACTTCGGCGACCGTCTGGCTGCTCGATTCGTCGGTGATTCCCCATTCGGGCGACCCGCGCCAAGACGATGTCCCCCGACCGCGGTCGAACCGCGCCGCCGATGAGCGTGTGCATCGCGATCGTGGGAACTCGGCGCGTTGCAAAGCTTCGCTTCGCCCAATAGAGGCGGTCAGCCGTGAGTGGCTCAACTCGAACGAGCCGGCGTCGATTAGCCAAGAATGGAATCCTCTCAGTGGCTTGCTTCAGCCACCCCCCGTGAGTAGGAAGCGCATCGAAATGCTACCGACATCCGATTGTTACAGGCAAATTGCGTGCCAACGACCAGAATCCGGGCCCATTAGTTACCGTCTAGTCATACGGAGGACTCATCGCCCCCCCCGAATGATGAAGCGCTCGATCGTGGGGGCCGACCGAGGTCCTGGCCCGACTAGGCGAAGTTGGTGAAAACGTGCGGCGCCTGGCGACCCGATCGGCCCGCCCCGCCTGGCGGCAGACCTCAACGTGCCGACAGCCGCACGTTTTCACCCCGTTCGCGGCGGAACCGCCTGCGCCCGTGCGACAGCGGGCAGGGCAAGATAGGCGCATGTCCGCACAGCAGCCAAATCACATACCCGAGCAGCCGCCCGCCGGGGCGCAGGACGAGACCCGGCCCCTGCCGTCGGTGGACGGGACGTACCCGGCCTCGGCCGATCCCTACGCCGGGGGTTACCCGGCCAGTGCCGGTTCTGCCACGGGACCCGCCAGCGGTCAGTACGGCTACGACCCGGCCGGTGGTCAATCGACCCCGGGCTACGTCAGCAGTGCTGGTTCAGCCACCTACCCGGGTAGCGCCGGTTCAGCCGCTTATCCGGGTAGCGCCGGTTCAGCCACCTACCCGGGAGGTGTTGGTTCGGCCGCCTACCCGGGTAGCGCCGGTTCCGCCGGCTACCCGCAGACCGGTACGCAGGGCTTCGGTCCGGCTGGTCAGCAGCCCGTTTACGCACCGCAGGCCGCCCCCAAGCCGGCCACCCAAGCTCCGTTCAAAGAGCTGTTCGACTTCTCCTTCACTCAGAAGGCCACCCCAAAGCTCCTGCGGACGACCTACCTGCTGGCCGCGGCCGCCGGCGTCCTGCAGTGGCTCTGGAACGTGATCTCGCTACTGGCCGCTGGACAGGTGGTGTGGGGATTGCTGACGTTGCTGTTCGGCTGGGTCTTCGTCGTGTTGTTCCTCGCGATCGTCCGCCTCGGACTGGAGTACCTGGGCACGGCGCACCAGACCGCCAAGGACGTCGAGGAGATCAAGGCCAAGCTGGCGGACGACGCCGGCGAGTAACCCCTGCATCGCGATCTGGATCGCAAGCTGAAGGCGGCTCCCTCGAGGTCATCGGGGGAGCCGCCTGCGGCGTTCAGGCCTGCGATTTCAGACGACGGTCACCGGAATCGTGATCGTGGTGCCGCTGCCGGCGGCGACGATCACCAGCGTGCCGGCACCCTTTTGCGCATCCGCGGGAACCGTGATGTTCACCTGTGCCGAGCCGGAAGTGAACGCGGCGCTGCCGAGGTTCGTCCCGTTGAGCGTGAGCCGCAGTTCGAAGTTTGCCGGAGCGTTGCTGACGAAGTCGACCTTGCTGACGTTCACGGACGTGACCTGGCCCGCGGTCAGCGTCTGCGGTGCGGGTTGCACCTGAACTCCGTGCTTGGCGTAGCTGGGCGAAAGCGGGGACTTGGCACGCACATACTCCACCCAAGCCTCGAGGTCGATCCGCCCCGAGTCGCGCTTGTCGGTGCCCTGCGCCATCGTGGTGAAGTTGTCTCCGCCCGCGGCCAGGAAGCTTGCGGTCGCGATCCGGTAGGACTTCGCCGCGTCGAGCGGTTGGCCGTCCACGGTCACTGAGGTGATGCGATCCCCGACGGCCCGATTGGCGTCGTAGGTGAACGTGACGTTGTCGGACACACCGAGCGCCAGGAAGGGCCGCGCCGAGCCCGGCGGCTGCCACTGCTCCTCCAGCACCTGCTTGAACTGGGCTCCGGTGAGCGTCAGGGTCATCAGCGTGTTCGCGAACGGGAGGACGGACGCGGCCTCGGCGTAGGTGATGTCCCCGGAGTCGAGGTCTGCCCGGGTTCCGCCCGGATTCTGCAAGCCGATCTGTGCGCCCCCGCGCAGGGGATCGGCGAGCTGGTCGCGGAACATGTTCGCCACCAGGTTGGTCAGCGTCGATTCCTCGGCCCGGTTGTCAGTCCCGTTGGGATTCAACGCTCGGGTGATCGGCGCGGTCGTCGTCCCGATCACCTGCCCGCCGATGACACCGGCCTGCGCCAGCGCCTGCGTCACCAGGGTCTGAGTGGCCGCGACGCGCGGGTACTTGGCGACCAGATCCGGTACCGGGGTCGCTGTCATGGCGAGGTTGGTGGCGGTGTACCGCTTGACCCGGCCGCTGCCGTTGAACGACAAGGTGACCTTGCCGACCAGCGAGGCGTAGGAGGCCGACTGGATCACAGGACGGGTGATGCCCGGCTGGCCGGGCATGGGGGCGTCCCAGACGTAGGCCAGGTGGGTGTGTGCCGTGAAGATCGCGGCCACCTTCGAGCTGGTGTCCTTGACGATGTGCGCGAACGCGCCACCAACCGACATCGCGGCCGCCAGCGAGCCCGATACCGCGGCACCCTCGTGATACTCGGCCAGGACGATGTCGGCCTCGCCGTTGCGCAAGTTGCCGTCGGTCAGTTTGGCGGCCACCCGGTTGACCGCCTCCACCGGGTCGCCGACGTCGAGCCCACGCAAGCCGTCAGGGCTGACCAGACTGGGCAGGTCCTTGGTGACCGCCCCGATCACGGCGACCTTCAGACCCGACTTGTCGAAGACCCGATATTCAGGCAGGACGGCCGTCTTGGTACCCGCTTTGTAGACGTTGGCGCCGAGATAGGGAAACTTCGCCAGGGCGTCCACGCGACCGGCGAGGTCGGCATAGCCACGGTCGAACTCGTGGTTGCCCACGGCCGATGCATCCAGTTGCACCGCGTTCAAGATGTCGATGGTGGGCTTGTCGGCTTGGACAGCCGAGGCGAAGAGGGTGCCGCCGATGTTGTCTCCGGCCGAGAGCAGCAGGGAGTTGTTCGCACCTGCCGCCTGGCGCTGCTCTTCGATGGTGCCGAAGAACTGGACGGTGTTTGGGTTGGCCGAGGCGATCCGGCCATGGAAGTCGTTGAAGTTGAGGATCGTCAGGGTTCGCTCTCCCGGGGGCGGCTTCGGCGGATCCGCCAACGCGGGCGTGATCCCCAAAGTGGCCCCGAAGAGCCCCAGCCAACATGCGGCGACAACCCCACGGACGCTGGCTCGCAACCGCATCGGACCCCCTCGGATCTGGCTTGGCGGGGGCCCGGAGTGGGCGCCACCGCGTCCCCCGAGTGGGGGACCAGGATCTACCCTGACTCACCCGAGCCAGCTTCGTCCACAAGATGTGGAAAATTGGGGGAAACTTTCCACAACCTGTTGTGGACGTTCCCGGGTGCCAACTCGAGGCTGCCGGAGTCCGTGTCGGTGCCGTTGACCAGGGTGGGGGCCGGGCCAAGAGACAATGGCGCAATGCTCTACGCGACCCGTGTTCACACCGAACTCGGCAATATCCGGGCGAACCTCGCCCGGATCGCTGAGCGCGTCGGCAACCGGCAGATCCTCGTGGCGGTCAAGGCCAACGCCTACGGCCACGGCGCGGTCGAGGTGTCGCGAATGATCCAGTCCGAAGGTGCGGCGGACTGGCTCGGTGTGGCGACGGTCCCTGAGGGGTTGGAGTTGCGAGCCGCCGGCATCGGCCTGCCGATCCTCAAGCTCTCGCACGCGCGTCCGAACGAGATCCCCAGCGCGCTGGCCGCCGACCTGACGCTCACCGTCGTCGACGCCGAGACCATCGACGCCGTCGCGGCCGCGGCCGAACGCGCGGGGATCAAGGCCAGCGTCCATTTGAAGATCGACACCGGCATGCGTCGCATCGGCAGCGAGCCGATCGCGGCGCTAGAGCTTGCGCGCCGCATCGACGCCGCGCCGAGTCTGCGCCTGGGCGGGGTCTTCTCCCATCTGCCGATCAGCGACGCGCCCCGTGGGGACGACTTCACCGCCTCTCAGATCGCGCGGTTCGCCGCGCTGATCGACAAGATCGCCGCCGGCCGAGGCGAGCGTCCCCTGGCACACCTGGCCAACTCCGGGGCGGTGCTGGCGCACCCGGACGCCTGGTTCGACCTGGTCCGGCCGGGAATCATGGTCTACGGTTCATACCCCGACACCGAGAGCCCGCGCACGGTCGAACTGCTCCCCGGACTGCGCTGGACGACTCAGGTGTCGTTCGCCAAACCCGTCTCGCAAGGCGAAAGCGTCGGCTATGGCCGGACGTGGCGGGCCCCGGTGGACACCTGGATCGCGACCATCCCCGTCGGATACGGCGACGGCTACTCTCGCCTGCTGTCCAACCGAGGACGGGTGCTGGTCGGTGGTCGTTCGTACCCGATCGTCGGGCAGGTGTGCATGGATCAGACGATGATCGACATCGGTCCTGACCCGCAGGTCGGTGTGGGCGACGAAGTGGTCCTGATCGGCCGCAGCGGACGCGAGGAGATCACCGTCTCGGAGCTTGCCGGTCTCATGGGCACCATCCCCTACGAGGTGACCTGTCTGATCGCCGCCCGAGTTGAGCGCGGCTCCTGAGCCGCCCCAGCCGTCATCTTCTTGACTCATCCAAGGATCGACTTCGCATCGCGACGGGCCAGGGCTCAGCGCCACTCCCACGAGCGGACGACCTGGTTGTAGGCAGTCGCGACGGCGTCGACGTCGTCCCTGCCCGCCTGTGAGGTGAGGCAGTAGACGCGGCTGGCGTAGCTGACGCATCTGGAGATGAAGACTCCCTTGTCGCCACGTAATTCCGCGCCGGGAGCGGAGATCTTGCCGATATCGGTCGTGGCGAGGTCGCGAATCTCCCCAGGCACCCACAACTTCATCTGCTCAAGCAGGCGCTTGACCCGCACTTCTGGTCCAACGTCGGCGGAGAACGCCGAGAGGGTGATGTAGTTCTCCTTGGCGTCGATGATCTGGGCATCGTTGCCGGCGCCCCACTGCGATGAGCGGCGCCAGCCGTCCGGTGCGGTGAAGGCGAACTTCTCGGCCTCCATCCGACCGCCACCTTGTGGGCCCGGGGTAGCGGGTGGCGTCGTCGTGGCCGATGTGTTCACTCCAGGCTTCGGGCCACCCGACCCGCCCCCGAGCAGGGCCCAAGCCGCGACCAGCGCCAGGATTACGGCGGCGACCGCGGCGGCAAGGATGATCCACAGCCGTGCAGGGGCGCTCGTCCGGGTGCCGGGATCGAGCGGTTGCGTCATCGGACCTTCCTGGCAGGGATGCCCAGATCATAGCCACGGGGCCCGGCCCAACCGCACCCACGCGTCGCCGTTGGAATCTCTTGCGCATCGAAATGGAGGTTGAAATACAGTGCCGAGCGCGGCATCGAGCGACTACGACAGGAGCCTGCATGGATTTCGCGCGGACCGCCACCTTGACGGGCGCCCTGGTCGAGCTGGTGCCGTTGGCGCGCGATCAGCATGACGAGCTGGTCGCGGCGGCGTCCGATGGGTCCTTGTGGGAGTTGCACTACACTTCCGTTCCCCGCCCGGTCGACCTGGGTGCCGAGATCGACCGGCGGCTGGCCTGGCACGAGCAGGGCCTAATGGTGCCGTTCGCGGTCCGGCGGCGCAGCGACCAAACCATCGTCGGCATGACCACCTACTGCAATCTCGCGCCTGACGTCCCGCGCTTGGAGATCGGTTACACCTGGCTGGCGCGGACGGCCCAGCGCAGCGGGATCAACACCGAAGCGAAGCTGCTGCTGCTCACCGAGGCCTTCGAGGAACGCGAATGTGTTGCCGTCCAGTTCTGCACGAACTGGCTGAATCGCCAATCCCGCGACGCGATCGAACGCCTCGGCGCCAAGCAGGACGGCGTCCTGCGCAACCACATGCGCACCCGGGACGGGGAGTTGCGCGACACCGTCGTCTTCTCGATCACCGCCGCCGAGTGGCCGAGGGTGCGCACGCATCTGCGCTGGCTGTTGACCAGAGGACGACCCGTCCTCGCCGGGGCCGCGGACTAGTCTGTCCGGCGGCCGGTCGAGGCGCCTGGCTAGCCGCCGGGCCGGAACGCCGAGCCCATCGCCTCGATGGCGCCCTCGGCGACCGGAACGGCACCACTCTTGGCGGCGGCCACCAAGGCCGCGTGATCGGCCTCGGTCTGGTCGGCGTAGCGCCGGGCGAACTTGCCGAACGCCTTGGCGAGGCTGTCGCCGTCGCCGATGTACCCGTTGATCATGGACGCGCCGCTGGTGCGCGCATGTCCCTTGGCGAGCAGGTGCCCGACGATGCCCGAGTAGTCCTTCAGCCCGCGGGCATCGATCGAGTCCAGCGGGACGGTGCCCTTCATGTTGCGGAATTGCCGCACGTAGTACTGGTGCTCGCCGATGGACGTCCAACCCAGTAAGGGATCGCTCACCGTCTGCAGCGCCTGCTGGTACTCCACCACCCGCTGGCCCTGGTGGGCGTGCCAGGCGTTGTCGCCGTGGACGTACCTGCCCAGGACGGAGCGGCGGGCCTGCTTCAGCTGCAGGAACAGGACGTCGTCCGGGCTGGATCCCTGCAGGAGGGCGACGTACGCCCGGAGCCCGACCGACCCGACGCCGACCACCTTGTGGGCGATGTCGAGGAGGTGATAGCCGCCCACGATCCGGCGCCAGTGCGGCGGAATGGTGTTGAGATACTCGTCGATCGCCGCGCCCATCAGCTCGAAATCCTCCGGGCTCACCGGCTCGATCAGCGGCGGCTCGGCGACGATCTGGCGGCGGCCGTCCCGCTCGCTGGTGAAGCGCGGCAGCGCCCGGTCGGACGTCCGCTTGCGGGCGATCTTCGCGGCCCGCCGGATCTCGGAGCGCAGCGTCTCCTCGCTGGCGGTGTCGTGGAGCCGCTCGACGTCCAGACGGTTGAACGAGCGGGACAGCAGCGGCTGCTCCGAAAGCAGGGCGACCTCGTCGCCGTAGGCGTGGACGCACTCGCTGACCGCGTCGGCGCAGTCCGACTCGGACATCCCGTTCTCGCGCCCAGCGACCCAGATGGCGGCGGTGAGGCGACGCAGGTCCCACTCCCAGCCGCCCGGATGCGCCTCGTCGAAGTCGTTCAGGTCGATCACCTGCTCGCCCTCGGGCGAGCGGTAGAACCCGAAGTTGCCCAGGTGCGAGTCACCGCACACCACGGGCTGAATGCCGGTTGCGGGCAGCTTGGCCACATCGTCGGCCATCACCACGGCCGAGCCGCGCAGGAACCCGTAGGGAGAGGAGATCATGCGTCCCACCCGGATGCCCACCAGGTGCTCCACCCGGCCCTCGTGCGACTCGCTGATCAGCGCCACGGGGTCGGGACGATCTGGTCCGGGCATCCATTTGCCGAGCTGCTTGTGGGGCACGGACGCCCGCAGCGCCTTACCGAGTGCCTTGCGCTCGGCTCGGCTGGTCGGGGCGTCGCGAACGCTGGTGAACATCGCGCCGTCGACGCTGGCGATCACCCTGTGCATGGAGCTCGACGTCATTGGGTCTCCTTTCGCTGGGCGCACTCTAGTGCCGAGACAACGGTTCCTGGGCGGGTTCGGGTGGGTCGCCTGATGTCCACCCGGACGCCCCCGCGGCTCAGATGCGCACCTTGCCTCGGATGAGTGTGGAAGTCCTGCCGCCGATCCAGATGGCGGTGCCGTCGTCGGTCACGGTGATCTCGCCCGCAGCGCCGACCTGGCTGCCCTGGTGGGCCAAATAGGACGTCGGCACGCGCCCTTCGCGGCGTAGCCACTGGGCAATCGCGGCGTTGAGGCTGCCGGTGACCGGGTCTTCGGCGGGCGCAGGCGGAGCCACGATGGCGCGGACTTCGTAGGCGTAGGGCGAGCCCGAATCCTCCGGACCAACCAAGCCGAGATCGAAGTCGCGCAGGCGCGTGGCGACCGGCTCGGCGGCCCGGACCGCATCCGCCGAGCGCAGCGCAAGGACGGCCCAGCGCGGGCCGTTCACGCCCCACTGATGGTCCACTACGTCTCGAGCCGTGACACCGGCCGCCGCGATCGCGGCCGACAACGTCGAGGGCTCCAACGGTCCCGTGCGCGTGACCGGCGGGGCGGCGAAGGCCAGGATCTCGTCTCGACGCCGAACCTCGATGAGTCCGGCAGCGCACTCCTGGATGAGGCCGATCTCCAGCCGTGGACGACCCCCGTGCTCCAGCCATGCGTGGGCCGAGCCAAGCGTCGGGTGTCCGGCGAAGGGGAGTTCGCCCGCCGGGGTGAAGATCCGCAGCCGATAATCCGCCTCAGGCCGGGTCGGCGGCAGCAGGAACGTCGTCTCGGAGAGATTCATCCAGCGGGCGAAAGCCTGCATCTGTCGAGTGGTCAGACCCTCTGACTCGATCACCGCCGCGACCGGATTGCCGGAACAGCGGCTGGAGTGGAAAACGTCCACCTGCGCGAACCGACGGGCTGCCATGCGCGGAATCTATCCAGCCTGGGACGCCCCGGGGGCCGTTGACTCAAGACGCTCTGGCGGCGGGGAGGTCGAGTCGTCGAAGTCCGGCACGGGGGCGCCGGCGACGCCCGGACGGACGCCGTAGACCGAGCCGGCGTCTTCGGGATCGGTGGCTCCGCGGCGCAGCGTCAGGTACAACACGTCGTAGCCCGGGCCGCCGAACGCACAGCCGCTCACGCCGGCGAAAGGCAGCGAGATCACCTCGCTGAGGCGGCCGTTGGCCTCGTAGCGGCGCGCCTGCCCGCCGCCTCGCATGGCGACCCAAACCCCACCCTCGACGTCGACGCAAACGTCACCCGGATCGCCCGCGTCCTCGGAGAAATCGACGAGGCCGCGCCCGTTGGCGATGGTCGATTCCCGATCGGCGTCGAACTGCCAGAGCCGCCGGGCGGCCGAATCGACGACGTAGGCGTGGCTGCCGGCCGCGGTGAACGCCACCGCCGCGACGTGCTGGAACCCGGCGGCCACCTGGACGAGCGCGCCGTGATCGAGCCGGTAACACGCGTTACCGCCTTGCCGCGGCTTTGGCGAGGTCATCGCCACGATGAGGTTGCCCGCCGGATCGATGCCGCCGGCGGTGAACAGTTGGCCCGGCTCGGTCGTGCCGGCCAGGACGTCCGGGTCCTCGAGTGTGGCGCTCAGCGTCCTGATCTCGGTGGTGCTGACCACTACTGCGCCGCCGCCGCTTCGCGTCCGGATCTGCAACAGCTGCTGCCCGATCTGCTTCCTCTCGGCAGCGCCGGTGCCCAATGTGACGACCGCGTCGCCGTCGACGAGGCGCAGTGTGTTGAGCGCAGGCCACCAACTCGGCGCGGCGGCGTCCTGCGCGACCCAGCCGGCCAATCGTTCCGCGTCCACGCCCGCAACTTTGCCAGTTGGCGAGCCTCGGCGACTCGTGGATGACCGATCGCCTGGGTCGGCCCGGCCAGCGCGCCCGTCATCGTGGGATCATGGCCGCGTGTTCGCTGCCGATTCCGTGGTCGCCGGGCGCTACCGGCTGGTGGACCGGATCGGGTCCGGCGGCATGGGCGAGGTCTGGCGAGCCCGCGATGGGCGGCTGGAGCGCGATGTTGCGGTCAAACTCGTCGACCTGGCCAACAATCCCGACCCGCTTGCTGAGGCGCGGTTCCGGCGCGAGGGCGTGGCCGCCGCCGGGCTGTCCCATCCCAACGTGGTCACCGTCTACGACGCGGGGATGGACGGGCAGATCGCGTTCTTGGTAATGGAGCTGCTCCGCGGGCAGACGCTCTCGGCAGTAATCCGCGAGCGTGGTTCGCTGCCGATGGAGGTCGCGCTGCCTTTGGCGCGAGCCGTCGCCGAGGCGCTCGCGGCGCTGCACCGGCTCGGCATCATCCACCGCGATGTCAAGCCGGCCAATGTGATGGTCACCCCAACCTCGGTCAAGGTGCTCGATTTCGGGATCGCCCAGTTGGCGCCCGACAGTGGCCACACGCTCACGACCACCGCGACCACGATGGGCACGGCCGCCTACATGTCGCCGGAGCAGGCCTCCGGCACCCCGGTGACGACCGCCACCGACTGGTACGCGTTCGGCTGCGTGCTGATGGCGATGCTGACCGGACAGCCGCCGTTCGTGGGGCCCAACCCCATCGGCGTCGCCGCCCAACAGATCTCCGGGTCACCGCCTCGGCTGCGGCAGCGTCGTCCTGACCTGCCACAGGCGCTGGACGAACTGATCGCGGGCCTGTTGAGCAAGGACCCAGCCCTTCGTCCGGGCGCCCAGGACGTGCTCGGCGTCTTGGACCAACGTTTCTCGGACGGCCCCGCGGCGACGCGCGTGCTGCCTCAAGCCGAGGTCGGCAGCGGCGGGGCCACGATGCCGCCCGGGCTCGGCGCCACGCGCGAGCTGCCGTCGTTCATCGCCTCACCGACCCCTGCCTACCCGCCACCGTCGGTGCCCTCGTATCCGGCCCCGCAACCGGGGCCCGGTGGCTATCCGCCGGCGCCCGGGCGTCCCCGTCGGCGCCGGGGCTGGCTCTGGGTTCTCGGGGCAACCGTGGCGATCGCGTTGATCGCCACGGCCGTTCTCCTCGGGATGGGTCGGCCAGGGGCTCAGCCCAGCACCCAGCCGACTGCCACCGGCGCCAAGACCGTGGAGTCGGAGCAGCCGACGCAGAATCCGCCGAGCGAGCAACCGACCGAGGCGCCTTCGACCGATCAGCCGAGCGAGAGCACGACCAAATCGAGCGCGCCCCAGACACAGAACCCCAGTCTCGACCTGGCCATGCAGACCATGGACATCGCCTTGGCGTCGCTGAGCGGCAGCACCGACGCCGGGCGCAAGGCCAAGCAGGATCTGCAAAGCGAGTGGGCGAAGGTCACCAAGCTGGTGCAAGCCGGGAACCTCAAACAGGTCCCCGACAAGCTGAATGCGTTCTCGACCAAGGTCGACACCTATGGGGCCAGCGGCGCGATCAACGCGTTCGAGAAAGAACTGCTCAGCCAGGCGCTGGCCCTGGTCCGCCAAGCGCTCTGATTTCGATCGGCCTGGTAGGCCGGCTCGGTTAGTGCGGCCCGGTGTCGGACGCGAGGGCGTCGGGTTCGGCAATCGGCCCCAGCGCCGCGGACAACTCGATGCGACCGCGGACGCCCAGCTTGGCGAACACCCGGCCAAGGTGGTTCTCCACGGTCTTTGGGGCGAGGTAGAGCCGGGCGGCGATCTCCCGGTTCGACAGGCCCTCCTGAGCCAGCCGGGCGATCTCCAGTTCGCGGCTGGACAGCGCGCCGGGTGCCCAGGATCGTGGCCGGACCGCGCCCTCGGAATCGCGCAGGTATCGGTGCGCCAGCAGGTCGCTCCGACTGGCCGCGTGCTCGTCGCCGGCAGACCGCGCCAGGCGCCCAGCGGTGGCCGCCAGGTCGGCCGCCCGCCCAGGCATCCGGTGACCAGCCGCCACCTGAGCCGCCTGCAACAGCGCCTCCTGGTCGCGGGCCGTGGCCGCGCGGAGCGCGTGCCGGGCCACTTCATACAGCGAACCCGCCCCTTCGGGGACGTCCTGGGCGATTTGCGCGGCCAAGTCGAACTCGTCGTTGACGACGCAATCCAAGACGCAGTCCCAAATCGGTCCCCAGTTGCCGTTTCGCTTGGCCAGTTCAACCGCCTGGCCGAGCAGTTCAAGACCCGCGGCGTGCTCGCCGTTGCGCAGGGCGAAGACGGCCCGGAGCCGAAGCAGGAGCGGGTCCAGGATCCCGACCACCGGCTCCGGCGCCAGGGCGGCCAGCGCAGCCTCGGTCTCCGGCGAGCCCAACTCGATCAGAGTTGCGATGTGCATGATCCGCGCCCAGCGTCCCAGGCAGCGCTGGTGGGCGTCGGCGTAGAGCAGGATGACCTCCCGGTATTGCCGATCGGCGTCCAGGTGGCGGTCCTGCAGTTGCGCGATCCGGGCTCGCACGATGCAAGCCGAGGCGCGAGCGAGCGGGCTGGGCACGAACGCGGTGGCCTCGTCGAAAGCAACGGCGCTTGACCAGGCGACGTCGGTCTGACCCGCCAGTTGTAGGGCAAGGACCGCGATCACCTTGGCCCCCTGGACAAGGCCGAAGGAGACCTGTTGATCGGCTTCCAGCGCATACCGCTGCGTCGTCGTAGCCATGGCGAGCAACGCAAAGGGCTGCGCCTGGTGCAGCAGGCAATTGGCCAGGGCGAAACCGCCCATGGCTCGCGCCTCGGGTGAGGGGTGGTCGAGTAGGGGGCTGGCCAACTCGGCCGCCTCCAGGAGACGGCCGGCGGCCATGGCGTTGAGGGCCCGGCGTCCCGCGATGAGACCGTGGGAGGTCTGGTTGTCGAGCTGCTGCTCGGCCAGACGGATCGCCTCCTCGCTCGCGGCTTCGTCGAAGTTGACCTGGAGCTCGTGCTCGCTCAACAACACCGCCGCGCAGGCGCGCAGGACAGGGTCGGTACCGTCGGCGATGATCTCGCGCAGCAACCGTTCGGTCCCGGCCAGATCGCCGGCGTCGATCAGGGTGCGCGCGGCCAGCAGCCCGGCCCGCTCGGCGGGCTCCCCGGGGCTGCGCGCGTCCCATACGGCCATCGCCAGCCGGGACGCGGTGCGCGTGTCCGAAGCGGCGATCGCGGTGAAGGCCGCCGCGAGCGTCAGCTGCGGGTCCGGCGGCAGGCCCGCGTCGAGCGTCCACAACGCCAGCCGCAGGCGGGACAGATCGTCGGTCGGGTCGTCCAGCCCAGCCACTAGTTGGCGCCGGATCCGCCGAGCCCGCAGCGGGCTGAGCCCGGCAAGCAGCGCCTCCCGGTAAAGCGACGACGACAGGTCGACCGTAGGCGGACCGCCGGCGGCGCTCACCGTAACCAGGCCCAGGTGATCAAGTTCGTCCACCAGCCGCGGCTCGACGACTCGCTCCACCTCGTCCACCGTCAAGGGCCCGGACACCGCCAACAGTTCCGCTCCTGCGCGAAGCTCGCGGCTGAGCGGGTCGAGGCGCTTGGAGAGGACCTCTGAGAGCAGCGGCCCGAACGAGAGCATTCCCCGCAGCCGCCACAGTCCGTCGCTTTCGACCAGGGCGCCTTGCTGGCGGGCCTGGAAGACCAGTTCGCGCAGATAGAACAGGTTGCCCGCCGCGGCGTCGATCAGTCGTTGGGCGCTCGCTGCCTCAACCGGTCCACCGAGCGCCGTGACCAGGAGTTTCTCGCCTTCGGCCGTCGAAATCGGCCCGACCGTCAACCAGGTCACGTTGTCCCCGGCAGCCCAGGCGCGCAGCGCGTCGGGGAGGCGTTCGCCTTCGGCCCGGACCAAGCCCAGCCGCACCGTCCCCTCCGTCGCCAACTGGCGTAAGACCAACGCGGACGGCTCGTCCAGGGCGTGCGCGTCGTCTGCCAGCACGACGCCGATTCGCCCTTGACGCAGGACGCTCCGGGCCGAGGCGAGCACCGCCGCCGGGTTGGTTGGGTGCGCATCCAGCAGCGGTGCGATCGCCGCAAAGGCGAGGTTGCGGCCCGCCTGGCTGCCGGTGATCAGTCGCCAGTGGCTCGTGGCCCGCGGGGGCGAACCCGCGCCGGTGTGCCCCAGCATCGAGTTGAGGACACGGGTACACAAGGTGGTCTTGCCGCAGCCGGTCGCGCCGGTGACCACGAAGTGGCCCGCCACCAGACTCGCCCGCAGCCGGGCTTCCGGCTCTGGCCGGGAGATGACTGGCCAGCGTGCGCGCTCACCTGCTTCGACCATGGGGGTCCTCTCTCGGCGCCCGCTTGGCGCGTTGCAGGGGGTCACGCTAATGCCGTGGGGGCCCTCAAATGCTAACCCGGGGGGTGATTGGGTGGAAGGGCCCTGCGGGTGGGGGCCCCTCGGTGACGAATCCGTCTGCCCCGCGATCGGTGTCCCCGTGGGGTGTGTTCAGCGCCCCGAGATTACCAACCGCGCGGCTCGGGAGGCGCCCGGCTCGGCTCGCCAGCGATGTCCCAGATGGGCGGCCCGACGCGCCACTCCGGGCTTTCGGCCCAACCCGAGGTGATGGCCGATTCGGCCCGCACTGATTCCCCGAGGCTCGATGCGCTCGCCGACGCCGCGGGTGGAGACAAAGCCGGCCCAGAACAGTCCAGCGGCGCCGGCCGGCACAACGGCGGTCGGCACGCCGAGGCGCAGCGGGACCGCAGCCGAGCGGGTCACCAGTGCGACCCGACAGCCGCGTAGGACCGCTGGGTCGGGAAGCCGGTCGATCACCTCGACGTCGGACGCGGCCAGCTCCGGGAATCCGATCAGCACCACCCCCAAGGCAACCCGGCGGCAGGCCGCTACCGCTTGGTTGGCTAGTTCGAGGTCGGGGATGCCGCATTCGGCATCCCGGACGTCCACCAGCGCCCGCGGGGACGAATCGTGGCCGGAGGCGGGCGGTTCGGGCATCGTCCAGATTCCCGTCACCTCCGTCTCGGCGCCGGTGGCCAGGTCGATCGGGTACGCGCCGAGAACGGAGGCCGGTACGGGGCGCGCACGGCGCGGCAAGCCGAGCCCGGCACGCCAGGACGAAACCTCGGCGCGATCCAGCAAGCTGCCCACGGGGCCCGATGGTGCCGCCGGCTTGACCGTCGGCACCTGGTCGACGCGCCAGGACGGCAGCCCAAACCGCTCGGCCAGATGCGGACCGGCCAGGGCGTCCGACGCGTAGACGAGGGCGTCTGCCTGTTCTACGGCGGTGGTCGATGCGGCCAGCATCGCTCGTGCCGCCAGCCGGCGGGTGAGCGGGGCAGTCCCGCCGTCCGGACCGACGCGGCCGAACGCGGTGAAGTGCCCTAACCCGGACGCCAACCCGGCGCCGGAGGCCGGCCCGGCCAGGCTGACCTCGGCTCCCGCATCGGTCAGCGCACGGGCTAATGCGACCAGGGGTTCGAAGTCGGCGATGGAACCTCCGGCGAGGACTGCGACACGCATGCTGCACACCCTTTCAGAGCCGGTGCCGGGCGTTGCCCCGCGACGCGGCGCGTCCGAAGGTTCGTCCGGCGCCGGTTCGAAACCGGGCCGTCGATCGGCTATGGACGAGCGAACCGGTTGACGAAGTTCGTCAGGATCAGGTGCTGCTCGCCCGTGACTCCACTGAGGCGGGCCATGGCGATCAGATCCTCCAACTCTTCGGGACGGAAGTAGCCGGCATGCGCGTAGATCCGCATGCGTGCGGCCAGGTCTTCGACGTCCAGCTCGGGGTGGAATTGGGTGACGTACACACTGGTCTTGACCCGGTACATCTGAACGGGGCACACCGTACCGGTCGCCAGTTGCACCGCACCGGGCGGCATCTGGCTGCACGCCTCCTTGTGCCCGACGAACGCCTTGAACACCGGCGAGACGCCGGCTAGGAGCGGATCGGTCCGGCCCGCGTCGGTCTGGGTGATGTCCGCCGCGCCGACAGCTTCGGCGTGGGCATTGTCGACGGTGCCGCCGAGGTGGGTGGTGACGATTCCGACCCCATAGCAAAGGCCGAGGAAGGGGAAGTCGACGTCGACCGCGCGATTGACGAGCGCGCTCAGCTCGCCTTCAACCCGCTGCTGCAGCGGCGATTTGACGTCGTCGCTGACGTTGAACGGGCTGCCGCCCAAGATGATCCCGGAGTAGTCGTCCAAATCGAGGTGCGGTAGCGGCGCCGACTCGACGCGAATGTGTCGAAGCGAATCGGGGGTGAGACCGGCGTTTCTCCGGACGGACTCGTACTCGGCCAGGGCCGCGGTGTCATGGTCGCGGGTGCCCAGCATCAGGAACGGCTTCACGAGCGCCAAGGTTAGCGGGCGGGCGCGGCTAGGGCGCTCGTGCGCGGCTCAGCTGAACCGAGGGGTCCCGGAGCGGGTTTCGGCGAGCACCGTCCTTACGACCTGGTGCAAGTTGCCGCCCTGACCGATCACCGCGAGCTGGCGAAGGTAGCTGGAGCCACCCCGGCAAAGCTGTTCGGCGAACCGCAGTTCGGCCGAGCAGCCCAGGTCGGCCGCGACCGGGTCCAGCACCTCCAGCAGTCGGATGATGGCGTCCCGGACTCCGACCACCGGTTGAGCCTTCGAGGGGCCGATGATCTGCGCGTCGAGGCCATAGCGAGCGGCCCGCCACTTGTTCTCTCTGGTCAGCCAAGGTGGCAGCACCACATCGGCGTGGCGCTCGTCCCACCGCCGCGACAGGTGCTCCACCAGGCATTGCGTCAGCGCCGCCAGGCAGCCGATCTCGCTTAGTGTCGGGACTGCGTCGAGAACGCGGTTCTCGATCGTTCCCCACCCAGGGGACGGCCGGACGTCCCAGCGGACCTCGTTGGTGTCCTGGACGATCCCGTGGCGTTTGAGGTCGGCCACGTAGCGCTCGAAGTCGTTCCAGACCTGGAACCGATCCGGGAGCCCTGCGCTTGGCAACTGCTGGAACAGCATGGTCCGCTGGGATGCGTAGCCGGTGTCCTCGCCCTCCCAGAAGGGGGAAGATGCCGAAAGGGCCAGCAGCAAAGGCAGGTAGTTCGTCAGCCCGTTCAGTATCGGGATGACCTTTTCGACTCGGTCGACGCCGACATGTACGTGCGTCCCACAGATGACCAGGCGCTGGCCCCACCAGCGACTGCGCTCCAGAACTTGGGCGTAACGCGGGTTGGTGACGACCACTTGGTCGCGGGCGCGGCTGAACGGATGCGTCCCCGTCGCCAGCAGTTCGATGCCGAGCGGATCTACGACTCGGTACAGCCCGCTCAGGCTGGTGCGCAGATCGTCCACGGCCTCGCCGACAACACGGTGGACACCCGTCACAAGCTCAACCATGTGGCTGAGGAACTCGGTGCGGTAGGGCCCCGTTTCCGCGCCACCAAGGGCGTCCAGGACGATCGGCGCCCGAGGGGACAGCTCGAGCGAGCCGGCGTCCACGAGCGCCAGTTCCCATTCGATGCCCAGCGTGGACTGCTCGGACTTGGCGAACGAGATCTGCATGGCGGGCTCCCGGGCTGGCCGTCGGTGCGGCTGAGTTTAGATCTTCGGTGATTCTGTGCGGCGCTTCGTCGTTCGACCCCGCTCAGCACGCTTAGCCGTCGGTTATTGCCGCGACTGGCCGCACGTTTTCAGCGAACGGCAGTGGGCTGGCGGGAACGGCGCGCGGCGCCCGGAACCCACCCGGGGGCGGCCTTGGGCTGTGGTCTCAGTACCCTTTGCAGCGATGGTCCCGACCGCAAGGTGAGCGATGAGTTATCCGCCTAGTTGGCAGCAACCCCCTTCAGGCCCCTCCTCATTCGGTCCGCCCGGGTGGGGGCCGCCCCGACCG
>JBDHZK010000050.1:0-17781 GCA_039811865.1 Propionicicella sp.
CCAGTACCGGCGGGGACGCCCTGGCCAGGGGCCGGCGCCGGCGAGGGCGCCTGGGGAACGGGACCGCTATACGGGCTCGCGTGGACGGACGTCGACTCGTTGGGCGCCCCAAAGCCTGAGCCAGCGTCACCCTCAGGACGCTCCCACGGGGACCGTTCCGATCCTGACGGCGGGTAATTACCGGACAAGAGGACCTCCTCTGGGGGTTTGCACGCCCCCCCATGGTGCCATGCGCCGGTTCGCGCCCCCTTGGCGCCAGCCAGCGTGGGCCCATCCGACCACCTCGCCCCGGGTGTGCCTGCGCCCTTATCCGAACGCATTCGAAAGCGGATTGAGTCCGACAAACCACGGAATCGGAGTTGCGATTCGCCCTCTATTCGCCCCGATCGGCACGAATCGGGTTACCGTGAAGTATCCAACGGAGAGGTTGAGCGGTGAATGGAGGCCCTGATCAGCGTCCGCGAGGGCGGCATCCTGGCCTGACGCGCCGCCGATTGGTCCAACTCGGGCTAGGTGCGATGGCCGGCACCGCGGCCACCTCGCTGGCCGGGTGCGCGGCCCCCAGTTCGGACGCGATCACCGCGCAACTCGTCCACGGCGCCACCGGTGGAGGCCTCAAGGACACCCTCGACCCGCACTTTCCGGTCACGGTTCCGGATATCGCGCGCGTGCGTCAGCTGTATGAGCCGCTGCTGCGCTACAACCCCGCGTTCGAGGTCGAGCACGCGCTCGCCGAGTCGGTCGAGCACAACCCCGACGGCACCGAGTGGACGTTCCGGCTCCGGCAGGGGCTGACGTTCCACAACGGGCGTCCGGTCACCAGCGAGGACGTCAAGGCGAGCCTCACCCGGATGATGAACCCGAAGAATCCGGCGCCGTACCTGTCGGACGTGGCCCCCCTGGCCGACCTGGACGGCAGTCGCGTCCTGGACAACCGCACCTATCGGCTCAAGCTGAAGCAGCCGTACTCGATCATCGACCAGGTGATGGCCGGCTACTCCCTCGGGATCGTGCCCGCCGATTTCGACGTCAAGCACCCGGTGGGAACGGGGCCGTTCAAGTACGACTTGTTCGTGCCCGGCCAGCGCAGCCGGTTCCTGCGCTTCGACGACTACTGGGACGTCCACGCCGCCTACGACGAGTTGGTGATCCTCGACTTCGCCGACGACGCCGCCAAGGTGAACGCCCTGCTCGCCGGCCAGGTGCACACGATCGACAATTTGCCCGGCTACCTCGCGGGCGCGATCGAGGCCCAGGGCGCGAAGACGCTGATCTCCGAGACCGGCGGCTGGATTCCGTTCACCATGCGGGTGGACACCAAGCCCTTCGCCGACGTCCGCGTGCGACAGGCGATGCGGCTGATCGTCGACCGCCAGGAGATGATCGATCAGGCGCTCAACGGCTTCGGGCGTCCCGCGAACGACCTGTACGGACCTTTCGACACCGACTACCTCGGCGGGGATCTCCCCCAGCGCAAGCAAGACCTCGCCCAGGCGAGATCGCTGCTCAAGCAGGCCGGCCAGGAGGGGCTGCAGGTCGAGTTGGTCACCTCCACGGCAGTGGGCGGCGGAGGCGTGGAATCGGCCGACCTGTTCGTCCGGCAGGCTCAGAAGGCCGGCGTGGACGTCCGGCTGCGCAAGGTGGACAGCAGCATCTTCTACGGCGACCAATACCTTTCCTGGACGTTCGCCCAAGACTTCTGGTTCACCCGGCTGTACCTGCCGCAGGCGATCGCCTGCGCGCTGAAGACTTCGCCGTACAACGAGACCCACTTCGACGATCCGCAGTTCACCGGGCTGATCCAGGCGGCACGTCGCGAGATCGACCCGGCGCGGCGCCGCACCCTGCTGCAGGACGCCCAGCGCATCGAGCACGAGCGCGGCGGCCTGATCATCTGGGCGTTCAAGAACCAGGTGGACGCCTACAGCAGGTTCGTCACCGGTGTCGTCCCGGCCCGCGAGCAGCCCGTGTCGTCGTACCGGTTCAACACCTTCCGACCCGCCGCGGACGTGAAATGACCGGCCCGGACGAGCGTCCCGACGCCCCCGAAGGCGTCGTCGAGTTGGACGCCGCTGCGGACCCCGAGCGCACGGCCGCTGGCCAGGCGGGCGGCGAGATCGTGGTGACCGCCACCCCGGACGTCCCCGCGCCGGCGGCCAGCGCCCGCCGCTCCCCCACCCGGGCGTGGACGTTCTGGGTCGCGCGCCGCCTGGGCATGGCCGTCCTGACCTTGTGGCTGGTCTCGATCATCGTGTTCTTCGCCACCTCGGCCCTGGGCGACCCCGTCCGGGCGATCCTCGGCAAGGACTACGCGGTCAGCCCCGAGCGGGTCGCCGCCATCCGCGCGGCCCTGCACCTGGATCAGCCGCTGTTGCAGCGCTACTTCACCTGGCTCGGCGGACTGCTGCGCGGCGACCCGGGGACGTCCGTCGCCAACGGCCTGCCCGTGGGCGAGTTGATCGGCGACAAGGTCGCCAACAGCGCGTTCCTGGTGTTGGTCACGGCGATCGTGATGATTCCGCTGTCGTTGGGGCTGGCGATGTGGTCGGCGCGCGGGCGCGGCGGAGTCGTCGACAACGTCATCCAGACGATCACGCTGGCGCTGGCGGGCGTCCCGGAGTTCGTCACCGGCATCCTGCTGGTCGCGCTGCTGTCGACCGGCGTGTTCCACCTGCTGCCGGCCGTGACCGTGCTGCCGGTCGGGGTCGCGCCTTGGCAGCGGCCCAGTTCGATCGTCCTACCGGTGCTGACGCTGGTGATCGCGGTCGTCCCGTACCTGACGCGGATCCTGCGCTCGAACCTGGTCGAGACGCTCGACTCCGAATACGTCGAGCTGGCCCGGCTGAAGGGCGTCCCAGAGGGCCTGGTGATGCGACGTCACACCCTGCCGAACACGATCGTGCCGACCATTCAGGTGACCGCGCTGCAACTGGCCTGGTTGGTGGGCGGCGTGGTGCTGATCGAGTACCTGTTCAACTACCCCGGCATCGGGGCGGCGCTGGTCGACTCGGTGCGCAACTCCGACTTCCCGATGGTGCAGGCGCTCTCGATGATCATCGCGACGGCTTACATCCTGGTGAACCTGGTGGCCGACGTGTTGTCGATCCTGTTCACCCCGCGCGCCAGGACGGGGATGGTCGGATGAGGACGCTGCGCTCCTATCTGCGCGACCCGAAGATTGCCGTCGGGTCGGCCATCTCGCTGGTGATCGTCCTGCTGGCCCTGTTCGGGCCATGGCTGGCGCCGTACGGCGAGAACCAGATCGTCGGCAAGCCGTTCACCATGGCCGGATCGTTCCTCGGCACCGACTATCTCGGCCAGGACGTCTGGAGTCGCGTCCTGTACGGCGGCCGGACGCTGTTGCTGATCGCCGTGCTAGCCACCGTCGTCGGCGTGGTCATCGGCCTGATCGTGGGCGTGAGCGCCGCGTACGTCGGCGGCTGGTTCGACGAGATCGTGATGCGCCTCAACGACGTGCTGCTGGCATTCCCGCAGATCCTGCTGGCGCTGGTGATCCTGACGGCGGTCCAGCAGCCGACCTGGTGGATGATCGTCGGCATCGTCGGCATCGCGCACGCCCCCCGGGTCGCCCGCGTGGCCCGCGGCGTTGCGCTCACCTACGTCAACGCCGACTTCGTCACCGCCGCCGAGGCGATCGGCGAACCGCGCTGGCGGATCGTCGTCAACGAACTCGGGCCGAACCTCGCCGTCCCCCTGCTGGCCGAGGCAGGCCTGCGCCTGACCTACTCGATCGGGCTCGTCGCCGGCATCGGCTTCCTCGGCTTCGCCACCGACCCCGGCGCGGCCGATTGGGGCCAAATGACCAACGAGAACCGGCTCGCGCTGCTGGTCCAGCCGTGGGGCGTCCTGGCGCCGGTGATCATCATCGGCCTGTTCACCATCGGCACCAACCTGCTCGCCGACGGGCTCGGCCAGCGCACGGCGAAGGGGGCGTGATGGGCGGCCAGACCAACACTGAGCCCGTGTGCACGGTCGAGGGCGTCCGCGTCGGCCTGGTCGGACGCGACGTGGACGTCGTCGACGACCTTGATCTCGTGCTGCGCCCCGGCGAAATCGTCGGCCTGGTGGGCGAGTCCGGCTCGGGAAAGACGACCGCCGGGACGGCGTTGCTCGGGTACGCGCGCACCGGCGCGGAGATCACCGACGGCAACATCCTGGTCGCCGGACACGACATCCGCTCGATGACCTGGCAGCAGGTCCGCCGGATCCGAGGGGTCGAGATCGGCTACGTCCCGCAGGACCCGAGCTCGGCGCTGAACCCGGCGATCCGGATCGGCCCTCAACTGCGCGAGCTACTCGACCTGCACCAGACCGGGACGCCGGCGCAGCGCGACCAGCGGATCGCGGAGATCCTGCCGGAGGTCGGCCTGCCCAACACGAGGGAGTTCCTGGCGCGCTACCCGCACCAGCTCTCCGGCGGGCAGGTGCAGCGCGTGGCCCTGGCGATGGTGTTCCTGCCCCGGCCCAAGGTGCTGGTGCTGGACGAGCCGACCACCGGCCTCGACGTGACCACCCAGGGCATGGTGCTGAAGACCCTGGACGCGCTGTGCGACCGCTTCCACGTGGCCGCGCTGTACGTCACGCACGACCTGGCGGTGGTGGCGTCCATCGCCGACCGGGTTGCGGTCATGTACGCCGGGCAGCTCATCGAGCAGGGACCAGCGAAGGCGATCTTCACCTCGCCCAGTCACCCGTACACGCGGGCGCTGCTGAACGCGATCCCGCACCTGCACGAGGCGTTCGCTCTCGAGGGCATCCCGGGACGCACGCCGCAGCCGGGGAACCGGCCGTCCGGGTGCCGCTTCCACGACCGCTGCCCGTTCGCCGTCGACGAGTGCGCGCGGGTCGAGCCGCCGCCGTTCGAGGTGGGGCCGGAGCACGTGGCCCGTTGCATCCGCATCCCGGACCTGCCCCCCTGGGACGCCGGCGACCGGGTCGTCGCCGACACCGATCCCAATCGGGAACGCGCCGTGATCCTCACCGTCGAGAACCTGAACGTCTACTACGGCCGCAGCCACGTCGTCCACGACGTCAGCTTCGACCTGGCCAAGCGCGAGATCGTTGCCCTGGTCGGCGAGTCCGGCTCGGGCAAGACGACCATCTCGCGCTGCGTCGGCGGGCTGCACGCCCAGTGGGACGGCGACATCTCGCTGCGCGGCGAGCCGCTGGCCCACGCCGCCCGCAAGCGGACGGCCGAGCAGCGCCGACGCGTCCAGTACATCTTTCAGAATCCGTACCTGTCGCTGAACCCGCGCCGGACGGTCGAGCAGATCCTGACCCGGCCGCTGGAACTGTTCGGGTTGGCCCACGGGAAGGCCGCTCGGGACCGGGCCGCCGAACTGCTGGACGCCGTCTCGTTGCGCGAGGAGACGCTGCGGCTGCGCACCAACCGCCTCTCCGGCGGCGAGCGCCAGCGCGTCGCCATCGCCCGTGCGCTGGCGGTCGAGCCCGAGATCCTGGTCTGCGACGAGATCACCTCCGCGCTGGACGTGTCGATCCAGGCGTCCATCACCGAGCTGCTGAACAAGATCAAGAACGAGCGCCTGATCTCGATGCTGTTCGTCACCCACGATCTGGCGTTGGTGCGCACGATCGCCGACCGCGTCCTGGTGCTGCAACAGGGACGCCTGGTGGAGTCCGGGCTGACGGCGCAGGTGATCGACCGCCCGGCCCAGCCCTACACCCAGGACCTCCTGGCCCACACCCCGACGCTGGACGACCTGATCAAGGCACGCTGAGCCACCTCAGCGTGCGGACGCGATCAGGCCGAACAGCGCGGCCGCGCCGGCGTGCAGGTTGGCGATGAAGTCGTCCAGGCGCTCGACATGGTCTTCGCGGTAGCTCAGGGTGAACTCGTAGGCCCCGTCGAGGGCTGTGTAGTCCACGCCAATGCCCTCGGCGATGCTCGGCGCGAAGCCGTAGCGGACGATGTCGGTCTGGTCTCCCAGCGAAGTGGTGGAGAGGAAGTCCCTGGTCAGCCGCCCATAGGCGACGTCGGTGAAGATCTCGGGTGTCAGTCCGAGGCGCTGGGCGGACAGCCAAAGCCCCAGTAGGTGACGGTCGATGCTCTGCCCGGTCTTGCACGCGATCACCCGCTCGCGGTGCGCGGCGGCGGCGGTTTGGAGTTGGTCTGAGGTGGCGTCCCCTGCCATTAGCGAAGTCACGAGCGCGACGGCTTCGACCGTGTTGGGGCGCAGGCACTCGGTGCGCCCGGCCTGGTATTCGCGCATGTCGACGGCCTCGTAGGTGCTGCGCAGCCGGCCGTAGGTGGCGAGTTGGGCGTAAAGCAGCACCCACTGCTGCCCGGCGTCGTGGCTGAATCGGTTGGGCATTTCCGCCTGTGGCAGCGTCCTCACCGGCAGCGTCCGGACGCGGTAGTCGGCCGCGGCCGCGGCGTAGTGCCGCGACTGGGCGTCGATCCGGCCGAGCAGGTCGGCGTCGATTTGCCAGGCGAGTTCCTCGACCCACGCCGGCGGCGCGGGAGTGGCGTCGGGGACGACGGAGCGTCCGAGCGCGACCGCCGACTTCAGCGTCCCCCCGTCCATCATGCTGTGCTCCACGTGCATGCCGACGAAGCGGTCTGGCAGGGACACCGAGTAGGTCACCGGCTTGTAGGCCCACGCCCGCCCGAGCTCGAACGAGAGTTGCCGCACCTGGGTGTCGACATCGGCGGCGTCCTCGCCGATCGTGAAGCCGAACAGGGCGTCGGTGAGCCGCTCGTAGGTGCTCCGGTTCGCGGGTAGCTCGAGTAGCTCGCCGAGCAGGCCGGCGGCGTGCTCGCTACCGAGGTAGGAGACGTCGGCGAAGCCCGAACCGGACGCCGGCTCGTGCGGCAGCCCCCGCAGCGCGGCCTCGATCGCGGGAAGCGAGAGCAGTCGTCCGGACTCGTCGGTGACCCGTAACGCGAACATCCGTCCGCGCCAAAGCACTGCCACCTCCCGGTTGGCGGGGTCGTCCGAGCCCGGGACGAAGACGTCCTCATCGGGCAGGGGGTGGCGGATACCGCCGGCGAGGTAATGCCATTGCTGCATGCACAACGGCGTCCCGCGCGGGGTGTATGCCTGCTCGATCTCGCCGCGCACGTAGGCCAGATGCGCGGCCGCGAGGCGGTGCAGGACGTCCGCGGCGAGCGTCCAGCCGTCGCCGGCGACGGGTGGCCAGTTCAGTTCGAAGCCAACGCTCGTGCTGAGCGTCAGCGGGGATCGTCCGGTCAGGTAGGCCGAGAACCAGGCGTTCGACAGCCAGCTTCGGCCCTCCGCGTTCTCCTGCTCCGCGAACCGTTCGAGCTCCGCCTGGCAGGCCGGCCCATCGCCCCTTGCGAACTCCACGACGACGCCGGTCGTCCGGGCGTATTCGGCGTCGCCCAAGAGCGGCGCGACGGCGTCGAGGTACTGCGCGAGGGTTTGTTCCAGCGCCGGAACCGGCAGATGCGAGACAGGGCTGCTCATCATTGACCTCCAGTCCGAAGCTGCCGGAAGCGTAGATCATCGGCCCGACGGACGCGTCCCGACTAGCCTGAGCGCAACGGACACAGCGGAGGCGAAATGGCTCAGAGCAAGGCCAAGCGGGTCGGAATCCTTACCGCTGGCGGGGACAGCCCAGGGCTGAACGCCGCGATCCGCGGCTTCGGCAAGAGCGCCATCGGTTACCACGGCATGGAGCTGATCGGCTTTCGGGACGGCATCCGCGGGCTGGTCGAAGACCGCTGGATACCGCTCGACAGCACGGCTCTGGCCGGAATCCTCACCATCGGCGGGACGATCCTGGGCACCAGCCGCGACAAGGTGCACCGGATGGCCGTGGATGGCGAGGTCCGCGACATGATCCCCACGGTCGTGGAGAACTACCAACGCAACAAGCTGGATGCGCTCGTCCTGCTCGGCGGGGGCGGCACCGCCAAGAACGCGATGCGGCTGGCCAATGCGGGGCTCAACGTGATCACCCTGCCCAAGACGATCGACAACGACATCGCCCGCACCGACACCAGCTTCGGGTTCGCGACCGCGACCGAGATCGCCACCGAGGCGATCGACCGGCTGCACTCGACGGCGCACAGCCACCACCGCATCATCCTCACCGAGGTGATGGGGCACCGCGCCGGCTGGCTGACGCTCGGCGCGGGCATCGCCGGCGGTGCCGACGTGATCCTGCTGCCCGAGATCCCGTTCCACGTCGACAGCGTCGCCGAGACGGTCAAGGCCCGCATGGCCCGCGGGCGCAGCTTCAGCGTGGTCGCCGTCGCCGAGGGCGCTCGTGACCTGGAGGACACCGCCGACCTGGAGGCAGCCGAACTGCTGGTGAAGAACGCGAAAACGCCCGAGGCGCGCGGGGCGGCGAACAAGCACCTGGCCAACGTGGTCGACCAGCAGCGCGAGCACACGTTCAAGCTGGCTCGCGAACTCGAAGAGGCGACCGGCCTGGAGTCGCGGGTAACGATCCTGGGCTACGTGCAGCGGGGCGGGACGCCCTGTGCGACCGACCGGCTCCTGGCCAGCCGGCTCGGCGCCGCCGCGGCCGATCTGATCTCCCACGACCAGTACGGCGTCATGGTCGCCGCCCGCGGCGAAGGCACGGAACCAGTCCCGCTCGTTGAGGTCGCGGGCAAGCTCAAGCTGGTTCCCACCGACCACGGCTGGGTCGAAACCGCCCGCCGGCTGGGAGTCGGCCTGGGCGACTGAGCCGCCGGCCCGTCACGGTGTTGATTCGGTCCGGATAAGGGGCCCAAATCAACGCGTTGTTCAAGCCTGGGTTATCCACCGGGCGGGACCGGATTCGATCGCTCGTGGCGATAGTCCTGGTGCTATCCGGCCTCGATCGACAGCTAGCCTCACCAGGACTGTTCGAGGATCGCTCGCAACTCCGCGTGGGCCAGTTCGATGGGGTTGCCCTTCATGCTGGACGCCCGCGCGGCCTTCTCGCAGGCCTCGTCGATGCGCTCGGCATCGAGGCCGAGTTGCCCGATCCCCGGCACCCCGAGCAGTTCGACGGTTTCGGTAATCCAGGCGATGGCCGCCTCGGCGCGCGGCGCCCCGGTGAGCAGCTCGCCCACCTCGTCGTACCTCGCCAGGGCCGGGTTCTCGGGGTCTCGCTGCTTCAGAGCCGCGATGTTCGCCCGGCAAACGGCCGGCAGCAGCGCAGCGCAGATGGCGCCGTGCGCGGCGTCCATCATGCCGCCCAGCGGGCCCGCGAAGCCGTGCACGGCGCCGAGCTTCGCGTTGGCCAGCGACATTCCGCTGAACAGCGAGCACAAGGACATGTCGGTGCGAGCGTCCAGGTCGCCCCCGTCCGCGTAGGCGCGTCGCAAGCCGGACGCCGCCCGCCGCAGCCCTTCACGGCACAACTGGTCGGTGACCGGCGTCCCGAACGGGGAGACCAGCGGTTCGATGCATTGGGTCAAGGCGTCCAGTCCGGCCGACGCGGTCACCGCCGCCGGGCAGTCGAGGGTGAGTTCGGGATCCACCAGCGCGACCGTCGGCAGCATCGAGGTGGACCGCAGGCTGACTTTGACCCCGTGCTCGAGCGACGCGACGACCGCGTTCGCGGTCACCTCCGAGCCGGTCCCGGCCGTGGTGGGCACGGCGACGCACGGCAACGAACGCTTGGTCAGCGGCTGGCCCTTGCCGATCACCTCGGCGTAATCGAGCGGGTCACCGCCGTTGGCGACCAGCGCCGCCACCGCCTTGGCGGCATCCACCACGCTGCCGCCGCCGAGCCCGACCACGACGTTCGCGTCGTGGTCGGCGGCGGCCGCGGCCGCATCCCGGACCAGCTCGATCGTCGGCTCGTGGGCAATCGGGAAGGTGGCGACCGCCGGACCAAGCCCTTCCAGCAGGTGGGCGTGGCGTTCGGGCCGCGAACCCGTGCACACGAACACGCGATCCCCTAGGCCGGCGACGATCTTTGACAGTTCTCGGGCACGGCCGGGCCCGAACAACACCTGACCGGCGGTGGCAAAGCTGAAGGTGGTCACCTCGTCAGTCTCACACCCCGCGACCCCGCCGTCAGCCGTCTGCCACCACTGCGGCCGGCGTCTCGGCCCACCCTCAGCATTGAGCCCTACGAGTTGCGCCGCCACGCTGACCTGCCGAGCACGAGGCGCGACACTGGAGCCCTGGCAGTACCAACCGGGAGGTGTGATGCGCGCGAAGATCACGGTCGACGGGTCCGTTCAGGGCGTCGGCTTCCGCTGGTGGGTGAAGCTGCAGGCCGACAGTTTGGGCCTGGTCGGTTATGCCGAGAACCTCTACGACGGACGCGTCGAGGTCTGGGCGCAGGGCGAGCGGGGGGCCGTCGTGGACCTGGTCCATCGGCTGATCGAGCAACCCAGCGACCACGGGCGTCCCGGCCGGGTGACCAGGCACGAGCTCGAGTACGGGGACGAGAAGCCCGGGCTGCGCCGCTTCAACCCGTACTGACGCCTAAAGCGACTTCTCGTACCGCTCACCCTCGCGGGCGAACCCGACGTTCTCCAGATAGGCGGAATGGCCGGACGATCCGGGTAGGGCCACGACCCGGTTGAAGCCCGCGTCGCGGAGCACCTTCGCCCCGTCGCCGTAGACCCATCTGCCCAGCCGGGTGTCGCGGTAAGCCTGCATCACGTAGTCGAGGTCCAGGCACAGCGTCGAGCCCTCGCGGCGTCCGACCAGCGCCCCGGCGGGCAGCCCGTCGCGCGTGAGCAGGAAGGCGACCGCATCGTCCGACAACCCCGGAAAGTCTGGCTGGCGATGGGCGATATCGCTCGCATGGCTGGCCAGGAAGTCCTTCAGGAAGGGTGCGTCCGCCGCAATCGGGACCGCGCCCAGGTCGCGTCCGCCGGCGAACTCCTTGCGCAGGAACCAGATGTTCAGAGCGGCGACCGCCGAGTTGGTGATCATGAGGGGGACGCTGCCCAGCATCACCCCGTAGCCGACGAACGCGATCGCGCCGAGCAGCGAGATGATCCGCAGCCGCACGACCGAGGTCATCGCCAAGGAGGCCACGACCAGCACCGACGCGAGATAGCCGAGCAGTTCGACAGGCTGTAACCAGGCAGGCATCGGGCCAGGCTATCGACGCCGGACGCGCGGCACCACGGCCCGGCGCCGCGGCCGATGCGGCGGCGTCGGATAGCGTTGGGCGACGTCGACGGTTGAGAGCGAGGACGCCCGGTGAAGGTCATTTCCGACATCTTCTTGTTGCTAGCCAGGCTGGTGCTGGGCGCGATCATGATCGCCCACGGTTGGCGGCGCTACTTCGTCGACGGGATGCAGTCCCAGATCGATTACCTCAACCAGTTCGCGGTGCCGCAGCCGGCGATCTTCGCCTACGGCGCGACGATCCTGGAACTGGTCGGCGGGGTGTTCCTGATCGTCGGCGCGCTGACTCCGTTCGTGGCGCTCGCCTACGCGGCCCAGATGGGCATGACGATCGCCTGGACGAACTGGTTCCGCGGCCCGTTCCTGGCCACGCAGGGCTACGAGTACCACCTCGCCCTGGGCGCGTTCGCCTTGGCGTTCGTCGGGGTCGGCGCCGGCCGCGCCTCGATCGACGGTCTCTTCCGGCGCGGACGCGCGAAGCCGAAGACCGAGACGTCAACGCTGGACGACACCTACGTCTGATCGTGCGGACGCTGGTCACCGGCGGCGTCCGATCGGGTAAGTCGACCTACGCCGAATCGCTGTTGGCGGGTCAGGACGACGTCACCTACCTGACCCCCGGCTACCTGCCTGATCCCGAGGCCGATCCGGAGTGGGCGGCCCGCGTGGCCACGCACCGGCTGCGACGGCCCCCGAACTGGGCCACCATCGAAACGCTGGACCTGGCCGGCGCGCTGCAGCGCCCGGGGCCCTTCCTGGTCGACTGCCTGGGCACCTGGGTGACGCGCACACTCGACGAACTGGACGCCTGGAACCGCCCCGAGCCTCTTTGGCGCTCGGCGTTCGCAGCCGAACTCCAGCGGTTGCGGCTGGCTTGGGAAGCGACCCCCGGACCGCTGGTGGGAGTCACAAACGAGGTCGGCTGGGGAGTTGTGTCCGAGCATCGATCCGGGCGCCTGTTCGCCGACCAGCTGGGTCGCACGAATCAGGCCATCGCCTCGGTCAGCGACGTGGTGGTCTTGATGGTGGCCGGCCGACCCCTGCACCTGCCCACGGCCTAGGTGCCTCGGCGGTGCGATCTCGCACCCAGGCGGCGCTATAGGGCCAGGACGAGGGCCTGGATGGTCACCCAGATCTCGATCAGTGCGCCCAGTACGTCGCCGGTGATCCCACCCAGGCGCCGCACGCAGCGGATCAGCAGCATCCCCCCGCCGAACGCGGCGGCCAAGGCGGACAGCGCGCCCTGCCACCACGGCCCGCCCAACGCCACGCTGACCAGCGCCGAGGCCGCGGCCACCGCCGCCCAGGACGCCGCCGCGGCCCACACCGGGACGACACCGGCCACCGTCTGCCCAAGCCCCTCCGGCCGCGCCGCCGGGACTCCCACCGCCGTTCCCAGCGCGAGCGCAGAGCGTCCCGAAGCCAGGACGACCCCAGCGGCCAGCCAGCCCCACGGGCGGGTCAGCAGCTCCCCCAGACACACCCCTTGCAGGCCCAGCGCGACCACCAGCGTCGCCGCGCCCATCGGGCCGACGTCGCCGCGCCGCATCACCTCGAGCGCCCGGGCGCGGTCGAAGCTGGCCGCCAGGCCGTCGGCTGTATCGGCGAGCCCGTCCAGGTGAATCCCGCGCGTGGCCAGGGCCAACAGCCCGACCAGCAGCAGGCCGCCCCCCACACCTGGCAATCCCAGCGCCACCAGGCCCCACGCCAACGAGGCGGCGGCCAGGCTCAGCGGCAGGACGACGATCGGCCCGGCAAGCATCGCCAGGCGCGCGGTCGGCGCGTCCAACGTGCGCGGCGGCGGCACCGGGACGACCGTCAGCGTCCCGAACGCCAACCGCAGGCCGTCCGTCAACGCCACTACGCGCCGCCGACCAGGTCGGCCAGCAGGGCCACTTCCCGCAGCGTGAGCGCCCCCGAACGCAGGATCGGGAGCGCGGTGACCGCTCCCGTCCCCTCGCCCAGGCGCATTCCCAGGTCGATGATCGGGTCGAGCCCCAACCGTGCCAGCGCCAGATTGACGGCGGGCTCGGGCGAGCGGTGGCCGGCGCACATCCAGGCCGACGTCCCCGGCGCGAGTTCCTCGGCCATTACCGCCTCGGCGAGGGCGATCACGCCGTCCACCAGGACACCGACGCCCCGCCGGGCCGCGCCGATCATGAAGCCCACGGCCGCCGCCATGTCCGCGGAGCCCAGCGCGGCCAGGCGGCCCAGCGCGTCGCGGGATCCGGCCCGCTCGAGCGCGGCGGCGATCACCGCCCGCTTGCGGGCGAGTCCCGCGTCGTCGACGCCGGTGCCGCGACCGGTCACCGCCTCCGCGTCCGCGCCGCAGGCCGCCGCGATCAGCGCCGCCGCCGGTGTGGTGTTGCCGATGCCCATGTCCCCGGCAATCAGCAACTGCGCCCCGGCGGCGATCTCCTCGGCGGCGATCGCGTCGCCGGCGGCCAGGGCCGCCGCCAACTCCGCCGAGCTCAGGGCGTCCTCGAGATGGATCGCCCCGGACGAGCGGCGCACCTTGTAGCGGCCGAGTTCCGCCGGCAGGCCGGCGAGATCGTCGTCCACGGCGATGTCGAGGACGCGGAGCGCGACGCCGTGCTGCCGGGCGAGGGCGTTGATGCCGCCCCCACCGGCGAGGAAACCCCGGACCATGATCGGCGTGATCGCCGACGGATACGCCGAGACGCCGTGTGCGGCCACCCCGTGGTCGCCGGCGAACACGACGAGGCGGACGTTGTCGAGCGGATCGGGCGGACACTTGCCTTGGCAAGCGGCGGCCCAGGCGCCGAGCTGCTCCAGGCGTCCCAGCGCGCCGAGCGGCTTGGCCTGGGAATCGCTGCGTGCCAACGCAGCAAGGCGAGTTGGCTCATCGGGCGGGTTGATCGGTTCGATCGAGAACATTGGCCTCCTGTCGGGCCCATCCTTTCAGGACGGCCGATCAGGCCGCTCCGCCGGACCCCTCCATGGACGCCACTACCAGGCCATTGCCCAAACGCCCACGCCAGCCGCCAGGACGCTGGCGATCACCATTCCCGCGGCGTGCACCACCGAAACCCACCGGCGTCCCGAGCGAGCCAGGCGGGCGCTCTCGACGCAGGCGGTGCTGAACGTGGTGTAGCCGCCGAGGAAACCGGTGCCCAGGACCGCCTTCAACTCCCCGGACGCGCCGTGGAACATCCAGGCGCCGGTCAACAAGCCCAGCAGCAGCGAGCCGGTGACGTTGATCACCAGCGTTCCGAGGGGGAACTGGCCACGATTCACCCGGGCGACCTCGGCGTCCACGATGAACCTGGCCACCGCGCCCAGCCCTCCGGCCAGGGCGACCCACAAGGCGATCATGCCGCGCCCGCGGTCCGCCGCCCTCGCAGCGACCCCACCGTCCACCGGACCAGCCACATCGCGGCGAACGCCAGACTCACTCCGATCACCACGCTGACCAGGGCATACGCAATGCCCAGCGGCATTTCCCCGGCGCGCAGCGACTGCACGGTCTCGACCGAGAACGTGCTGTAGGTGGTGAATCCGCCCAGTGTCCCGGTCCCGACCCCGAGACGGACGAGGCGGCGCCACCCCTCGTCCGGGCCGGTGGACGACAGCGTTTGCAGCAAGGCGCCCAGGACGAAGGCCCCGCCCAGATTGATCCAGAAGGTCACCCACGGCCACGTGCCGGGGGCGACCGGAAACGCCGTCGACAGGCCGGCTCGGATCGCCGTCCCGACGCTGGCACCGGCGGCGATCACCACCAGCGTCAGTGGTCGGTAGCGGGGTGTCCGGGCGACGGCGCTCACCACGGGGTCGGCGCCTTCCAATCGACCACCCGCAACGGCACCAAGAGCACGGGCCGGTGCTGGTGGCGGGCCAGGTGGAGCCCGATCGAGGATGCGAAGAAGTCGTGCAGCCGCTCGTCCCCCAACGGCTCCTTGGCGCCGATGACGAACGCGGACGCGTCGACAGTTCGGGCCAGGTGGGTCAGCGCTCGGTCGGCCCGCCCGGCCAGATAGCGGAAGTGCCAGTTCACGTCCCGCTCGCCGAGGGTGCGGTCCAAGAAGGCGTTGATGCTGGCGACGCGGTCGCGCCAGGCGTCGTCCTCGATGTCTGGGTTGAGCGGCGCATGCCGGACGTAGCCGCCGGGCAACTCCTCCTCCAGGATGCGCGCCGGGTCGGCGTAGGCGAAGTACAGATCGACCCCGCCGAGGGCCCGCGCCCAGGCTGCGGCGCTGAGCGCGACCAGGTCGGGCTGGCCGGGCTTGATGCCAACGACCAGTGGGTGCCCCGGGATCGGCACCATGCGCTCAGGGCTGGGCTGGGGAACGTTTGGTCGCATGCTCGCCTCACAACCTGGTCGAACCACGGCGAACGGACGCAACCTCGCCGATCACCGCTCCGAAGCCTAGACCGCAGCGCCCGGGCAGAGCGTGGATCCTGCGGCGCCCCGCGCTCACAGGAAACTCACAGCGAACGCAAAGACGAACCTGTGAGTCGGCTGGGAGGGTTTCCTCATGACGACCTCCGCCAGACCCGGTGCCGAACCGCAGCTCACGCGCCCCGACGGCACGCCCATTCGGATTCTCACCGTGGACGACGAGCCCAGCCTCACCGAGTTGCTCTCGATGGCGATGCGCTACGAAGGGTGGGACGTGGCCACGGCCGCGTCCGGAAACACGGCCGTCAAGGCCGCGCGCGAGGTGCGTCCGGACGCGATCGTGCTGGACATGATGCTGCCCGACTTCGACGGGCTCGAGGTGATGCGACGGATCCGCGCCGAGCAACCGGACGTCCCCGTCATCTTCCTCACCGCCAAGGACGCCCTCGAGGACCGCATCGGCGGCCTCACGGCCGGGGGTGACGACTACGTCACCAAGCCGTTCAGCCTGGAAGAGTTGATTGCGCGGCTGCGGGCTCTGTTGCGCCGGTCCGGCGCGAGCCTGGCCCGGTCGGACTCGCAACTGGTCGTCGGCGACCTCGTCCTGGACGAGGACAGCCACGAGGTGGCCCGGGGCGGCGCCGCGATCAACCTGACCGCGACCGAGTTCGAACTGCTGCGCTTCTTGATGCGCAACCCGCGCCGCGTCCTCAGTAAGGCGCAGATCCTCGACCGCGTCTGGAACTACGACTTCGGTGGCCAGGCCAACGTGGTGGAGCTCTACATCTCCTACCTGCGCAAGAAGATCGACGCCGGCCGCGCGCCGATGATCCACACGCTGCGTGGCGCCGGTTACGTGCTCAAGCCCGCGGCAGAGTAAGCCCATGACGCTGCCCGCCTCGTCGGCACCCGCGATCCCGCCGAGCGTGCCGCCCGCCCCCAGTCCACTGGGCAAGGGGACGATCGGTCGCCAGTTGGTCGTCCGCGTCGTGGCCCTGGTGGCCGCGATCGCGATCGCGCTCAGCGCGATGACCAGCTTCGCCACCTATCGCATGATGCTCGGCCAGGTCGACGACCGTTTGGACGCCGCCGCCGGGCGCTACGGCCGGGGTCCGCATCACGAGCCCGACGACGAGGGCGGACCCCCGTCCGGCGGCATCGGCCAAGACATCGGCACCATCGTGTTCGAGCGCGTCGGCAGCACCGTGGTCTCACAGGGGGTGTTGACCGAATCGGGCTTCGTCGACCTGCCCCAAGAAGCCCGAGCCGTCCTGGTGATGCTGGACACCGGCACGGACCGGGTCAGCGTCAACCTGCCAGCACTCGGCGTCTACCGCCTGCAGGTCGGCTCCCGAAACGGGCACGTGCTGATCGTCGGGCTCGCCCTCGACGAGGTGACCTCGGCGCTGGTCAGCCGTCTGGCGCTGGAGGCCGGGTTGGTGCTGCTGGCGATCGTCGTGGCCGTCTGGGCGGTCCGGGCGTTGGTCGTGCGGAGCCTGCGGCCGTTGAACCGCCTGGCGGCGACAGCGACCCACGTCTCCCGCTTGGAGCTGGAGCGCGGCGAGGTGGAACTGCCCGTGCGGGTCCCGGACGCCGACGCGAACCCGGTCAACGAGGTCGGCCGCGTGGGCGCGGCCTTCAACCTGATGCTCGACAACGTCGAGGACGCGTTGGCCGCCCGCCAACGCAGCGAGACCAAGGTGCGACGCTTCGTCGCCGACGCCTCGCACGAACTGCGCAACCCGCTGGCGACGATCCGCGGGTATGCCGAACTGACCAGACGAGGGCGTCAGGAACTGCCCTCCGACGCGGCCCACGCGCTGAACCGCATCGAGGCCGAGTCGGATCGGATGTCGGCGCTGGTCGAGGACCTGCTGCTGCTCGCCCGGCTGGATTCGGGCCCGGCGCTCGACCTGCAACCCATCGACGTCACCGAGGTCGTGCTCAACGCCGTCACCGATGCCCAGGTGGCCGGGCCGGATCACGTCTGGAAGCTGTCGGTGCCGCCGGACCCGCTCACCGGCCAAGCCGATGCCCACCGCCTGCACCAGGTGGTCGCCAATCTGTTGGCGAACGCTCGAAGTCACACCCCCCCGGGGACGACGGTGACGACCTCGGTGCGCTCGGCCGGTGAATGGATCGAGATCGACGTCCACGACGACGGTCCCGGTGTCCCGCCACAGATCATGGACCGCATTTTCGAGCGCTTCACCAGGGCGGACGCCAGCCGCGACCGGCGGGCCGGGAGCACTAGCACCGGCCTCGGCCTGGCCATCGTGCAGGCCGTCATGGCCGCCCACGGCGGGAGCGCCTCGGTCGTTAGCC
>JBDHZK010000051.1:0-17674 GCA_039811865.1 Propionicicella sp.
CCCTTCGGGGACGCGTCCAGGTTGGACTCGGCATCGCACGTAGCCAGGACGCAGAAGCGGGCCTGGGCGAGAAAGCTCCGGTCGTCCTCGGTGAGAGTGCTGTGGACCTTCTCGACGGCCCGGGTGCTAGGCGGGGGCCCAAGCAGTCCGAGCAGTTGGTCGAGGCTGGTCACCGGGGTCTCGGTCATGCCATCGAGGCTAGCTTCGCGGGTTCACCCGCCGCCGGTCATTTCCTGGCGGGCTCACCACGCGTCCGTCCCTGGGATGGCGCGTCTGATCCACGGGCGGACTCCCTTGGCCCGGCTGTCCACGGCGCCAGGAGAAATAGCTGGCGGGACGTGCGCCGCCGCGGGCGTCCAGGTGGGAACGTAGGCGCGGAAAGGAGCCGCCATGCGCATCGTTTTGGCCCCGGACTCGTTCAAGGAATCCATGTCCGCCGCCCAGGCCGTGGAAGCGATGGCGCGCGGGGTCCGCGGCGTCGTCCCGGATGCCGTCTGCATCCCGGCACCGATCGCGGACGGAGGCGAGGGGTTCGTCGCGGCGCTGGCCGCCCCGCTGGACGCGGAGGTGGTCGAAGTCACCGTTCGGGGGACGCTCGGACGCCCGCACGCCGCCCGCTTCGCCCTGGCCGGCGACCTGGCGGTGATCGAGGTGGCTGAGGCGGTCGGCATCGGTCAGATTCCACCGGCCGATCGCGACCTCATGAACTCGGCCAGCCTCGGTGTGGGGGAACTGATCTTGTCCGCGCTCGATCGGGGGGCGCGGCGCCTCGTCGTCGGCCTCGGCGGCAGCGGCACGAACGACGGCGGCGCGGGCATGCTCGCCGCTCTGGGCGTTCGCTTGCTCGACGAGGCCGGGCGGGACGTCCCGCCGACTCCGAAAGGGCTTCGCCTCCTGGCGAGCGTGGACGCGACCGGCCTCGACCCGCGCCTGGCCGGGGTCGAGTTCGAGATCGCGTCGGACGTGACCAACGTCCTGTGCGGGCCGGCCGGCGCCAGCGCGGTGTACGGGCCGCAGAAGGGGGCGAGTGGGGAACAGGTAGCCGAACTGGACGCGCTGCTGGGGCGATTCGCCGATCTGTCCGGACGCCACGGCGCGGCCGAGCAGCCCGGCGCGGGTGCAGCCGGGGGTCTGGGTTTCGCCCTGATCGCGTTCCTGGGGGCGGTGATGCGTCCGGGAATCGATGTGGTGATCGAGCTCACTGCGCTGGAATCGCACCTGGTGGATGCCGACTTCGTCTTCACCGGCGAGGGCTCGCTCGATGCGCAGACCGCGATGGGCAAGGGGCCGCTGGGGATAGCGCTGGCGGCCAAACGGCACCGCGTGCCGGTGATCGGCTTCGGCGGGCGGGTCACGCCGGACGCGGACGTCCTGCTGGAGCAGGGCTTCGCGGCGCTCGTCCCGATCGTCCAGGGGGTGACCGACCTGCCGACCGCGCTCGCGGACGGTCCGGCGAACCTGGAGCGTGCTGTGGCGAGTGTCACCCGGCTGCTGATCGCGGGCGGCGCGCGATGACCGCCGTCTGGGCTCACCGCGGCGCGAGCGCCGACTCGCCGGAGAACTCGCTCGCGGCGTTTGCGGGTGCGGTCGTCCAGGGGGCGGACGCGGTGGAGTTGGATGTCCACCTGTCCGCCGACAAGGTGGTGGTCGTCATCCACGACGAGACGGTCGACAAGACGACGTCCGGCTCGGGACGCGTCGACGAGTTCACCGCGCAGCAGCTGGCCGAGTTGGGCGTCCCTTCGCTGGCGGAGGTGTTCGCGCTGCTCGATCCCCACGGGATCGAGGTCAACGTCGAACTCAAGGGCGGGGTTGGGCTCGAGGAGGCCGTTGCTGCCGTCGTGGCCGAGAAGGGCATGGCCGACCGCGTCTGGATCAGCGCCTTCGACCCCGCGCGGCTAGGCCGGATGCGCGATTCGGGGCTGCGTCTGGCGCTGCTCTACGAAGACCTGGCCGACCCGCTGGCTCAGGCCCGCGAACTCGGCGCCGCCGCGCTGCACCCACCGTTCGCCGAGACGAGCGCGAGCTTGGTCGCGGCCGCCCACGCCGCCGGGATGCGCGTCCACCCGTGGACGTTGAACGATCCGGCGCAATGGAGCGCCGCCGTCGAGCTGGGAGTGGACGCCGTGATCACCGACCGCCCCGGGGCGATGCGTCAGGCGCTCGACGGCGCCTGAGACTCTGCCCGGCTGGGCCTCGAGCCGCGCCTGTCGGGGCGCGTTCGCGCGAGGGCATAGCTTGAGGCGTGCTCTCGCTGCTCGTGCCGCTGGACGGCAACACGCTGGCCAACCTGTTCGACCTGCCGATGAGTGTCTGGGAGAAGGTGGCGCGGACGATCCTGGTCTACCTGGGGATCACCATCATTCTCCGGTTGGTGGGGAAGCGGCTGATGGCCCAGATGAACAACATGGACCTCGTGGTCGTCTTGTTGTTGTCGAACGTCGTTCAGAACGCCATCATCGGCAACGACAACTCGCTGACCGGTGGGCTCCTCGGCGCCCTGGTCCTCGTGGTCTTCAACGCGCTGCTCGACCGGTTGGCGCAGGCCTGGCCCACGCTCAAGTGGCTCCTGGACGGCAAGCCCGCCGACGTGATCACCGACGGAAAGATCGATCACGTGGCCGTGACCCGCCTGGGCATCACCGACAACGAGCTGGTCGCGGCCCTGCGCCAGCAGGGCGCGGACGCGGCTCACGAGGTCCAGCGGGCGGCGCTGCTGCCGTCCGGTGAACTGATGGTGAAGCTGAAGCGCGGCGAGCAGTCGGCCACGCGCGACGAGTTGACCGCGGCCGTTGCTGAAATCAAGGCCTACTTGGACGAACGGCTCAAACCTGCTTCGGACTCCTGATCGATGGGACGCCGGGCTCGGTGGGCGGTGTCATCAACGCGCCGCGCGGATTGAGGGCCGGCCGGCAGGCACCATCTGGGGGAGTCGATTCCGGCCCGATTCCCGGCGCCGCAGCGTCCCGGCCTGGTTGTCGCCGGCCCCCGCGAGTACCCTCGCCGCAAGGGGGAGATGTCGTGACCGCTTCACGAGGATGTGATGGGCGACCGGCGGCAGTCGACCGAGCCGCACGCTCGCGCGACGGCTTGGAGACCTTGACCGCGCTAGCCAACGAACTGGCCGGTGAGTTTCGGCTACGACCGCTGTTGCAGCGCATCCTGCTCAGCGCCACCGAGTTGCTGGACTGCACCAGCGGTTCGATCTGCCTGATCGACCAGGCCGAACACACCTACCGCAAGGAGATCGACCTAGATGACGGCTGTCACGCCGGGAGGTCGTTCCCGCTCGACGAGGGGGTCACCGGTGCGGTCGCCCGCGCCGGGGGGACGGTGATTTTCGACAGCTACGCCGACGTCCCGTTCGGACATATCGACCCCGATGAGCCGAGATACACGAGGGGTGTGATCGGGGTACCCATCCGGCTCAACGCGGAGTTGATCGGTGCCGTGATCGTGTTCGCCCGAGCAGGTCGGGCCGCCTTCGACGACGAGGACGCGTCCCGCCTGCAACGTTTCGCGATCCATGCGGCCATCGCCATGGCGAACGCTCGGCTGCACGAGGAGGCGGCCAACCGCGCCAAGCAGGCAGCGGTCTCGGCCGAACGAGAACGTTCGATGCTCGAGGTCCACGACGCCATCGGACGTGGGCTGGCGGCGCTGATGGTGCGGTTGCGCGAGGCCCAGCAACTCGCGGCCAGGGGCCAGGACGTGACCGCGGCGCTGCTGCGAGCGCAGCGCGCGGTGAGCGACACCCTGGACGAAGGGCGCCGCGCGGTCATGGGACTTGGACCGGCCCTGTTGGAGGGGCGTTCCATCGACGAGGCAATCCAGCTGGAGCTGGACTGGGCTTGCGCAACCGCGGGCGTCGAGACGAGCTTTCGGGTGTTCGGAAGCCGGCGCGACGTCGTCCAGGAGGTGTCGCTGCAGTTGATCCGGATCGTTCAGGAGTGCCTGGCCAACGTCGCCCAGCACGCCGAGGCCAAGTCGGTCCGGGTGGGGCTGGTATTCGGCACCGACGGTGTGGCGGTGATCGTCGAGGACGACGGGATCGGGTTCGACGTCGCCTCCGTGGACTTGCGCGGGGTCGGGTTGGCGGGCCTGGTTGCCCGCGCAGCCCAGGTCGGCGGCCGACTCCACATCGACTCGACGCCGGGGTGGGGGACCCGGATCCGGGCCGATCTGCCGTGGGAGAGCAGTCCGAGGAATCCGGAGAACCCGCGCCTGCGCGTCCTCGTCGCGCACGACCAGCCGGCGATGCTGGCCGGCCTCGTTCGGCTGATCGCCCACGCCGAGCCGGGCGTCCACGTAGTCGCCGAGGTGAGCGAGTTTGCTGCGGCGGTGGATGCGGCCAGGCTGCTTCGGCCCGATGTCGTCGTCGCAGGGATGCGGTTGGCCACGCCCGAGGCGACCCTGGTCCGTGCGCTTCGTGAGGTCGACCCCGACGTCGCCGTGGTCGCTGTCAACGACGATCCGGCCGCCGAGGCCGACATGCGCGCCTGGGCCGGGGACGGCGTCCGGGGCTTCGTCCAGCGCGACGTGGACGCAACCTCGCTGGGCCGGGCGGTGATGGCGGCGGCCCGGGGCGATGCGCTCGTGTTCGGCGAGCTGTTGGAACGGCTCGGCGGTGCGCCGGTGGTTGATCCGAATCGGCTCACGCATCGCGAGTTCGAGGTGCGGCGGTTGCTCGGCCAAGGTTTGGCCGACAAGCAGATCTCCTCCCGACTAGGGATCTCGGTGAAGACCGTGGAGAAGCACGTCGGCTCGATCCTGCGCAAGGAGAGCGTGCGCTCTCGGGTCGAGTTGTTGGTCCGGCCGAGTTAGCTCAACGCCCGCACAGCCCGGATCGAGCCAAGCACCGGGCCACGCGCTGCCCGCTATGCCTGGGCGGGCGACTGAGGCCGGCAAGGGCACCCGTGGCCAGCGCTTTGGAACGTGGGGCCGGGGTTTGGCCCCCGTCAGATGTGAAAACGTGCGGCCAGTCCTAGCCCCCGTGCGGCCGACAAGGCGAAGACTGATCCAGGGGCCGCCATGCGCCGCAACTTTTCACGCGGGGAGCCCCGCCGGCCGCCAGGGGCGGCGTCCGAGAGGACGCTCCCTGGGGTGCCGCTCCCGAGCGCGATCACGATCGGCTTCGACAAGGCGACCCCCTTGAGGGGAGCGGGCTTGAGCCAGTCGCGGATCAGGACGTGCCGACCTCGGTTGCCAAGGCGTCACCAGCAAGTTCGTTGCTCCGTGGGCCAGCGCAGCGGTCGGCGTCGGGGCGGGTGACCGATCCCCCATGTCGACCCGCACAAGTGGGGTCGGGTAATTCCCCATACCCCGGCGACGGGGGCGCGACTAGCTTCGCCATTAGGCCAACGAGGGCCCAACATTCAGGAGCGCAACATGCCAGTGCAGCCTTTGCGCGAGATCCTGCGCCCCGCGTTTGAGGAGCGCTACGGGGTTCCGGCAATCAACATCGTGAACGACCTGACAATGGAAAGCGTCCTGGGCGGGGCGGTGGAGGCTAGGTCGCCGGTCATCGTGCAGACCTCGGTGAAGACGGTAAAGACGATCACCGCGCCGGTCCTGATCGCGATGTGGAACGCGATGACGGCCGGCATCGAGGTGCCCACCTGCCTGCACCTGGACCACTGTCCCGACCGTGACGTCATCACCGAGTGCCTGCGCGCCGGCTGGGGCTCGGTCCTGTTCGACGCCTCCACCCTGCCGGTGGAGGAGAACCAGCGGCAGACGATCGAGGTCGTCGCGCAGGCTCGCCGGCACGGCGCGGATGTGGAAGGCGAGATCGAGTCCATCACCGGTCAGGAGGACGGCATCGGTTCGGACGAAGACGCGAAGCGGCAGACCCTTCAGGTCAGCCTGCGCTACCTGGACGCCACGGGCGTCGACTGCTTCGCCCCGCTGATCGGCAACGCTCACGGCACCTACAAGCGGGCGCCGATCCTGGACTTCCAGCGGGTCTCCGATCTCATCGCCGCGCACCCCGTCCCCATCGCGCTGCACGGCGGCAGCGGGCTGTCCGACGAGCAGTTTCGCGAGTGCATCGCCCGCGGCTGCGCGAAGGTGAACATCTCCACGGCGCTGAAGGAGACCTTCATGCAGTCGAGCCTCGCGTACCTGAAGACCGCCGAGGCAGCCAACAAGTGGGATCCGCCTTCGCTGTTCCGCCCGGTGAGCCAGGCGGTGCGTGAGCTGACCGTCCACTTCGCCGAGTTGTTCGGCAGCGCAGGCAAGGCCTGAAATGCCCGCCCTGATCTTCGATTGTGACGGCGTCCTGGCCGACACCGAGCGCGACGGCCACCTACCCGCGTTCAACGCCGCCTTCGCCGAGTTCGGTCTGCCCATCGTCTGGAGCCCTGACGACTACGCCAAGCTGCTGCAGATCGGCGGCGGCAAGGAACGCATCGCCAGCGTCCTGGACGACGACTCCTTGACTTCCCACGGCATGGCGACCGACCCCCAGGGGCGGGCCGAGTTGCTGCGACGTCTGCACCTGCGCAAGACCGAGCTGTTCAAGGCTCGCGTCGAACAGGGGCTCCTCCCGGGACGTCCAGGCATCGCTCGGCTGATCGCCGAGGCCCTCGGCTCCGGATGGACGGTTGCGGTCGCGTCCACTTCGGCGCCGGCCTCGGTGAAGGCGGTGCTGAGCCATGCCGTGGGGCCTGAGCTGGCCGGGCGGGTGCACGTTTTCGCCGGCGACATCGTGGCGGCGAAGAAGCCCGCGCCCGACATCTATCTCAAGGTCTTGGCCGACCTGGCGCTCGACCCGAGCCAGTGCGTCGTCATCGAGGACAGCGCCATCGGGCTGCGGGCCGCGAGCGCCGCCGGCCTTCCCACGGTGGTGACCAAGAGCGCCTTTACCGGCGACGAGGACTTCGACGAAGCAGTCCTCGTCTTGGCCCACCTTGGTGACCCCGACAACCCGGTCGAGCACCCGCGGCTGCCGGCTGCGATGGTCCGGCTCGCCGACCTGGACGCATTGATCCACAACACCTAGCTAGGAGAACGAAATGGGCGGATCCCTGGCCGATGTCGAGTTCGTCGTCGGCTCCATGACCGGCACGATCATCGACAACGAGCAATATTTCGGCGAGTTGGACGCGGTTGTCGGCGATGGCGACTTCGGCTATTCGCTGGCGCGCGGGTTTGAGATCGTCAAGGCCGAATGGGACTCCTTCGACCGGTCCGATCCGGGCACCTTCTTGATCAAGATCGCCGCCACGATCTCGGCTCGCATCGGCGGGACGTCCGGGCCCATCTGGGGTACGGCGATCCTGCGGGCGGGCTCGCAGTTGCGCGGCGGGGACGAGTTCGACGCCCAGGACGTCTTCCGCGCCCTCCGGGCGTCCGTCGAGGGAATCAAGGCCCGTGGCAAGGCCGAACTTGGTGAGAAGACGTTGCTGGACTCGCTGGTGCCCGCCATCGACACCCTCGAATCCGAGGTGGCGGCCGGAAGCGAGCCTGACAGGGTCGTGCGGGCCATGGCGGTCACCGCCCGACAGGCCGCGGACGACACGGCGAAGCTGCAGGCGATGCGCGGACGGGCGTCCTACACCGGGGCTCGCAGCGTCGGGAGCGTGGACGCCGGCGCCATGGCCGTCGCCGTCATCCTCGAAAAGCTGGCCGCCGACTGGCCAAGCAACTAAGCAACAACAAGACCGTTCACCTATGTCAAGGGAGACAATATGAAGAAGTTCGTCAATGATCCCAAGCAGTTCGTCCCCGAAATGCTCAAGGGTATTGCGCTGGCGAATCCGGACACGATCAAGTACGTGCCCGAATACAACCTGATCATGCGCGCCGACGCGCCGAACGACGACAAGGTCAGCATCGTGCAAGGCTCCGGTTCGGGTCACGAGCCAGCTCACGTCATGGTGGTCGGCAAGGGGATGCTGGACGCCGCTTGCCCGGGCGACGTCTTCGCCGCACCGCCGGCGGACTACGTCTACCAGACCGCCAAGCTGGTGGCCTCCGACAAGGGCGTCTTGCTGCTGGTGAACAACTACACCGGCGACAAGATGGCCTTCGAGATGGCGCAGGAACTGGCCGAGGCCGACGGCATCAAGGTGACGACGCTGTTCATCGACGACGACGTCGCGGTGCAGGACTCGCTGTACACGGTCGGCCGCCGCGGCGTGGCCGGCAACTTCTTCGTCATGAAGGCGTGCGGGGCCAAGGCCGAGGCGGGAGCCGATCTGGACGAGGTCGTCCGGGTGGGCGAGAAGGTCAACAGCGTCACCAGGACGATGGGCATCGCGCTGAGCGCGTGCACTCCGCCGGCGAAGGGCGCGCCGTTGTTCGACATCGCCGACGACGAGATCGAGATCGGCGTCGGGATCCACGGCGAGCCCGGCCGCAAGCGCGCCAAGCTCGTCTCCGCCAACGAGATCGTCGATGTCCTTCTGGACGCCGTCGTCCCCGATCTCCCCTTCGCCTCCGGCGACCGGGTCGCGCTGATGATCAACGGCCTCGGCGGCACCCCGATCAGCGAGCTCTACCTGCTCTACGGGATCGCGGCGCAACGGCTGGCCGATCAGGGAATCAAGATCGTCCGCAGCTACGTCGGTGAATACTGCACGTCGCTGGAGATGGCCGGTGCTTCGCTCACCTTGGTCAAGCTGGACGACGAGATCGAGGAGTTGCTCGCGGCTCCAGCCGAGATCGTGAACCGGATCTTCTGATCCGCATGAAGACCGGCCACGTCGAGTAGCAGTCGCCGTGGCCGGGCCAGATCCCCACGTCCGAATCACCCACGAAGAACCACCAACGAAGGAGTTCCTATGACAGCGAAGATCAAAGACAGCCTAACCCTGGAAGACGCGCGCCGAGTGATCGCGGCGGCAGAGGCCAAGGCCGTCGAGCTTGGAGTGCCGCAGGACATCGCCGTCGTCGACGCCGGCGGCAATCTGAAGGCGCACGTCCGCATGGACACCGCCAACGTCGGCAGCATCCACATCTCGATCAACAAGGCCTACACGTCGATCGCGTTCCAGTGCCAGACCGCCGACCTGACCGCGATTACCAGAGTCGATCAGGATCTTTACGGCCTCAACGATGCCCACGGCGGCCGGCTGGTCGTCTTCCCGGGCGGCATCCCGCTGGTCAAGGACGGCGTCATCGTCGGAGCCGTCGGCGTCTCCACCGGCACGATCGAGGAGGACCAGGCCGTCGCCGAAGCGGGCGCCGCGGCGCTCTGACCGACCCCCCCGCAGGACGCCCGGGCCGGACGCAAACAGCTAACCGGCCGGCCCGGGTCCCTGCCCCCAGCGCAGCCGCGCCGCCCTGCCCGCGGACGAGCTCAAACCCGTGCGGGTGGCGCGGCTGCGCAACCACAAAGGACTTTCCAAATGCCCACGTCAGTTCAAACCATCAATCTCCGGGTCGAGAGCCTGGGCCTGCCCGCGGTGGCGGGGGAGGAGGACACGGTCGCACGGCTCACGGCCCTGCCCCTGTCAGAGGCGACATTCGCCCTTGCCAGCGCCTGCGCGCGGCACCTCGGCGGCACCGAAGAGTTCAACCGGGTGATCGACTACTTCAAGGTCCCCGCGGGACACCTACCGGCGGGCTTCCGCGTCGAGTGGGAGTTGGCCGGGGACGGCGTCCTGCGCGCCGACCTCGTGCGCGACATCGCCTGGGACACCGACGGACGGCTCCGTCCGACACCGGTCTTGTTGTCGGCCGACACGGCCAACCCGTACGAACTCGAGCCGATCGCCCCGTTGATCGCCAACCTCACCTGCAACCCGGGAATCATCTACGACCTGTTCATCAACAATCCCAAGGCCAACCTTGACCATCGATTCTCGACCCGCGACGAAGTGATGGCCGAGATTGGCCGCATCCTGGGGTCGGGCTGCGACATCAGCGTCGAGCTCAACAACCCGTTCGATCCCGACTTCGCCAAGATCCTCGACGAGGCGCAGAAGTTCAGCGACATGCTCGGCCGCTGGCGGGCGGTGATCAAGGTGCCCCACACCGGTCCGGTCAACTCAGCCAACGTCGGACAGTTGCTGGACGGCAGCAAACTGCTGGACCGACGCTGGTTCGCGCCGGCAACCGCCGATTCGCTGGCCGGGCACCGGCTGGCGCTGAAGCTTCGCGAGCACGGTTTCCGGGTCAACTTCACGCTGATGTTCGAGCCGCACCAGGCGCTGCTCGCGCTGCAGGCCCGCCCGGCCTACATCAACAGCTTCGTGCGGCACCGCCTGCTGCAAAGCACGAACCTGGCCGCGTTGCTGGCCGAGTATCGCGAGTCGGGCGACGAGGACGTCCTGGTGCGCCTGCGCGACTACCTGATCAAGACCGACTACCTGTCGTCCGCGGACAGCGGTTTTGGCCTGCGCGATGCGCTTCAAATGGCCGAGGAGACGCTCGCGCTGCGGCGATTCGACGGCGAGGGCGACGACGGGCTGGACGATGTCCGGCACAACCTGCGCGTCCTTCGAACCGCGAACCTGCCACAGACCCGGTTGATCATCTGTTCGATGGAAGGGGCCACGATGTACCCCGCCGTCGAGCGGCTGCTCGCCGAGCCGGAATTCGCGGACATGGGCGACCGCGTGGTGATTACCGCGGAGCCCGCATACCTCGCCAGGTTCGCGTCGGCGAACCAGGTGGTCAGCTACCAGCGGCGGTTCATGACCGCGGCGAGGGGCCAAAGCTGACCTGAGGTGGGCGAGCGGACGGCAGGACCGGCGGTCGGGCCGGCACCTGCCGTCCGCTCGACGACTGCTCTGAGCCGATGGCGTGCTTCGGGCGTGGCTGGTGTCTGACGGCGCCGGGTTCGAGGCGCCGGTGGGTTCGGGCGAACGGGACGACTAAGCCCCGGCTTGGATGCGGCGCAGATAGTCGGCCAGCACCACCGCCTGGTCGTGCTCTTGGTCACGGGTGGCGCCTAGCAGGGTGAGACGAGGCGCCCCTTCAGCCCGGGCGAGCAGGGCGGCGGGCGCGTCCGAGGCGTCCAGTTCGGCCCGGTAACGGACCTCGAAGTCGGCGAACGGCAGCCCATCGTGGTGGAAGGCGATGCGAAGCTCGTTGGACGGGGCGACGTCCTTGTCCCACTCGTCGAGGGCGGCGCGCTGCTTGGACATGCCGCGCGGCCAGAGGCGATCCACCAGAGCCCGGTAGCCGTCGTCCGGACTCGCCTCGTCGTAGATGCGCTTGGTGACGATTTCCATGTCTCATCTTCGTCCGTTGGTTCCGAACAGCCAAGGGTGCGGCCATCGGGCCAGGAGCGAGGGTCGATCATGTGAAAACGTGCGGCGGGTCGTCGTGCCGAGGGGCGCGCGCCGCTTGAATCCCCGCTGCCGCGACGAAGCGCCGCACGTTTTCACACTCTCGGGTTCGCATCCCCCCGACCGACTCGGTGGTCGGCCTCCCGTCGCGAAAAACATGGTGCCGCTTGGCGCCGGAAGCGCTTCAATTCGTCGGTGGATTTGCCTGCACGTCTCGTCACCCGCCCGCTCACCATGACGGACGCCCGTGCGGTGTTCGAGGTGATGGCGCGCGACCAGCTCCGCACCGGTGGCCGGGTCGAGATCGAGGAGGCCGACATCGTCGGCGACTGGCAGCGGCCCAGCTTCGAAATCGGGTCCAGCACGGTCGGCGTTTTCGAGTCGGGACGCTTGATCGCCTACGCCGAGGTCTCCGGCGGCGACCGCGGGGACGCCTGCGTCGACCCGGACTACCTCGGCCGCGGCATCGGCACCTGGCTGGCGCACTGGATGCAGTCGCGGGCGCGGTCGCGCGGGGCGAAAGTGATCGGGATGCCGGTGCGCCAGGGCTCGCCCGGGGACCGACTGCTGGCCGCGCTCGGCTACCGCGTCCGCTGGACGACGTGGGTGCTGGAACTCCCCGAGGGGGCCGTCATCCCGGCCCGCGATCTGCCCACCGGCTACGCCGTTCGTGAGGCGCATCCCGCCGAGCACGCGGGCGTCCACGACCTGATCGAGGACGCCTTCCTCGAGTGGTCCGAACGCGAGCGGCAACCCTTCGAGGACTTCGACGCCCAAGTAGTCGGGCGTCCCGGGTTCGAACCGTGGACGCTGCGGGTGGTCACCGATGCCACCGGGGCGCTTGTCGCGGCAGCGGTCGTCCTGCTCACCGAGGAAGGCGAGGGTTACGTCGAGCGCCTGGCCACGCGGGCCGACCAGCGCGGCCGGGGACTCGCCCAAGCCCTACTCGTGGACGCCTTCGCCGCCGCCCGGGCACACGGTGCGACGCGCTCGGGTCTGTCCACCGATACCCGCACCGGCGCGCTGAGCCTTTACGAGAAGGTGGGCATGGTCGTGACCCAGACCTGGGTCAACCGGGCGATCGAGGTGTGAGTGGTTGGTGCGGGCGCGGCGGCATGACCTGCAATCAGGACCGACCGCGCGAACGCTGATCGGCGCCGTGGCGTCGGCCGATGCGCGACCGTACCCAAACTGGCGCGCAGCCCGGCGGCCCTACCCGCGCTCCCGCTCCCGGGCGACGAGGTTGACGAAGACGTCCTCGATGGTCGCCTCGACCGGCTCCACGCGGGCGTCCGCGAAACCGCCGCCGACCAGCCGCTGCGCCAACTCCTCGCCGCTGGGCCCGCCAGCGCCGACCACCGCGTGCAAGGCGGCACCCGACAGGTACGCCTCGGTCACGTCAGGCGAGCCCTCCAACAGCGCGAGCGCACCGTCGGCGTCCTGCACGGAGATCTCGAAGATGCGCTGGTCCGACAAGGACGCCCGGATCTGCTGCGGGCTGCCGTCGGCGATCAGGCGGCCGCGGTACATGAACGCCAGGCGGCTGCAGTTGCTGGCCTCGTCCATGTAGTGCGTGGTCACGAAGAGGGTGACGCCGCGGCTGGCCAGGTCGTACAGCAGGTCCCAGAACTGGCGCCGGGCGACGGGGTCGACGCCGCCGGTGGGCTCGTCCAGGAACAGCAGTTCGGGCTCGTGGATGGTCGCGGTCCCCAGCGCGAGCCGCTGCCGCCAACCCACCGACAGGTTGGACGGGCGCTCGTTCTCGCGTCCGACCAGGTCCGCCATCCGCAGGACGTACTCCCGACGCTGCGCGAAGACGTCCGGCGGCACGTCGTACACGCCGGCGTAGAAGCGCAGGTTCTCATCGACGGTGAGGTCCTCGAAGAGGGCGAACTTCTGCGACATGTACCCGATCCGGCGCTTCACCTGCTCCGGCTTGCGGACGACGTCGGTGCCCAGCACCAGCGCCCGCCCACCCTGCGGGGCGATGGTCCCGGTGAGCATGCGGATCATGGTCGTCTTGCCGGAACCGTTGGGTCCGAGGAAGCCGAACACCTCCCCGCGCGGCACGTCGAAGTCGACCGCGTCGACGGCCGTGAACGACCCGAAGCGCTTGGTCAGCCCGCGCACCGAGATGGCCTGATCCGGGTCGGGTTCAGTGCCGCGCAGCCCGGCGAGGTGCTCGCTCATCGAGGTTCCCTTCGCATCAGTCGGCCATCCGCTTGCGGGTGAACAGCAGCGCGATGCCGAGGATGATGACGGCGCACAGCCCGGTCATCAGCAGCGGCTCGGCCAGCGCGTCGAACCCGCTGCCCTTCACGAACGCCCCCCGCAGCACGGTGAGCGCGTAGCGCAACGGAATGAAGTAGGTGACCGGGACGATCCACGCCGGCATCGAGTCGATGGGGAAGATGAAGCCGGACAAGATGAACGTCGGCAGCATGATGAACATCACCGTCTGCTGCGCCTGTTGCCGGGTCCGCGACACGAGCGAGACCAGCAGCCCCAGTCCGATGGCGGTGAGCAGGAACAGCCCCAACCCGACGCCGATCACCAGGACCTGGCCGTTGAACGGCACCTGGAAGACGAACAGCCCAGTCAGTGCGACGATCGTCATCTGCGCGATCGCCAACAGCGCGTACGGGGTCAGCTTGCCGATCAGGTATTCCGAGCGCGAGATGGGCGTCACGAACATCTGCTCCATGGTTCCGCTCTCCCGTTCGCGGACCACCGCCTGCGACATGATCGCCATCAACGACAGCATCAGGATCGCGGCGATCAACCCCGGGATCATCGTGTTCACCATCTTCAGGCTCGGGTTGAACATCACCCGCACCCGGGCATCGATGCCCGGACCGGCGACGCTCATCCCGGACGCCTCGATCCGCCGCTGGTTGTACTCGCTGACGATCTGCGATGCGTAGCCGCTGCCGACGCTGGCGATCTGGCTGTCCGAGCCGTCCACGACGATGCCGAGCGGCGCCGTCTCGCCGCGGGTCAGCCGCGCCGCCGTCCCCTCCTCGATGACGATCGCGATCTGGGCCTCGCCGCGATCGAGCATCGGCTGCAGCTCCGACTCACTGTTCGGGTGCGCGACGATCACGAAGTAGTCCGAGCTGGCGAAGGACGCCTCCAGCGCCCGCGATGCCACGCTGCGGTCGAGGTCGACGACGGCTGTCCGCAGGTTCTTCACGTCGGCGGCGACCACATAGCCGAAGAAGATCAACTGCATGATCGGCATGATGAACAGCATCCGCAGCAGCAGCGGGTCGCGCCGCAACTGCAAGAACTCCTTCCAGATCAGCAGGCGAATCCGGCGCCAGCTCATGCCGCCACCCCCTCGGCGGGCTTGCGCTCCCGCGGCGGTTTGACGCGCCGCCGGCGTCCGTACAACAGGCTCGCGGCCAGCAGGGCGATCGCCGCGTAGCCGACCAGCCACACCAACTCGGGCCACAGCTCGGCGAAGCCGGCACCCTTGAGGAAGACGCCGCGTGAGATCGTCACCATGTAGCGCGCCGGAAAGAGGTAGCTCAGCCACTGCAGGGGGAGCGGAATCGAGTCCAGCGGGAACGCGAACCCCGACAGCATGAACGACGGCAGGAACGCGATCAGCAGGGCCAAGATGTTCGCCGACTCCAGCGTCGGGGAGACGGCCGAGACGATCAGTCCGATGCCCAGTGAAGCGAAGATGAAGATCATCGATGAGATGACCAGGAATGTCGCGTCCCCGCGAAGGGGGATGCCGAACACGTACAGCCCGAGCGCCGCGATCACCGCGACATCGGCGAACGCCAGGATCGTCCACGGCAGCAGCTTGCCCAGCATCAACTCGCCGCGCTTCATGGGGCTGACCGTGAGCTGTTCCTGGGTGCCCTGCTCGCGCTCCTTGACCAGGGTGACCGCCGTCTGCTGGACCGTCACGATCATGATCACCACCACGATCAGGCCGGGGATCAGGAAGTCCGATGAGCGCCGCTCCGGGTTGTACCAGGTGCGCACGCGCGGTTCGACCTGGCCGAACTGGCGAACGTCCAGGCCTTGCCGGTCGGCCCAGCCGAATGTGATCTTCTGCCCGTAGACCTGGTTCAGCGCAATGGCGTACGCCTGCCCGATCTTCGCGGTGTTCGGTTCGCTGCCGTCGACCAGGACGCCGACCTGCGCCTTCTCCCCGCGTCCGATCGCCCGCTCGAATCCGGACGGCACGATCACCACGATCCGCGCGGCGTTGCGGTCGAAGAGCCGGTCGGCGGCGTTGACGTCGGGTGCCGAGCCGAGCACGTGGAAGAAGGACGACGATTCGTAGGCCTGCACGTACGCCCGGCTGGCCGGGGTGTTGTCCTGGTCGACGACAACCGTCGCGACATTGTTCACGTCGAAGCTGATCGCATACGAGAACAGCAGCAACTGCATGATCGGCATCAGCAGTACCGACGCCAACATCCGCGGGTCGCGGCCAAGGTGTTTGAACTCCTTGGCCACGATCGCCCCGATGCGGCCCAACGACTCGCGCATCAGCGCACCGCCCGCCGCTGTTGCTCCGCCTCGGCCAGGAAGGCAAAGGCCGCCTCCATGTCCGGGCGGACGACCCGGAGCCCCGCCGGGACGCCAGCCGCCTCCAGCGCGTCGGTGAGTTCCCGCGCACCATTGGGCGAGCTCATGGGGTGAACGGGCTCTTCTCGTTCCCTGAGCTTGTCGAACCGACGTTCGTCCGCGGTTGGCTGGTCGAAGGGCTGGTCTAAGGGAAGTTCCTGCGCCGGCTGGTCGAAGGGACGTCCGTCCCAGAGCACGCGAACGATGTCGCCGTACAGGTGAGCCGATGTCACGCCGGGCAGGTCGTGCACCGCCGCCAGCGCAGCGCGTGGGTTGGCCGAGGCGACCTCGAAGAGGGTGCCGGGGACGAGGTCCTTGATCTGGTCGGGCGTGCCCTGGTGGCGGATGCGGCCGCCGTCCATGAAGGCGATCTGCGTGCAGCGCTCGGCCTCGTCCATGTATGGGGTGGCGACCAGGACGGTCCGCCCCTCGCGATGCAACCCGGCCAGGATCCGCCAGAACTCCCGCCGCGAGACCGGGTCGACGCCGGTCGTCGGCTCGTCCAGCAGCAGGACGTCCGGGGCATGCATCAGCGTGGTGGCCAACATCAGCTTCTGCTTCATCCCGCCGGAGAGGAACTGCGACTGCCGCTTGCCGAACTCCGCCAGCCCCATGGACGCCAGCAACTGTGGCCCGCGCCGGCGGCGCACCGAGCGCGGGACGCCGCGCATCCGGGCGAAGAAGTCGACGTTCTCGTCGACGCTCAGGTCGGGATACATCGAGAACTTCTGCGACATGTAGCCGATCCGCGGACGCACCGCGCCGGTTTGGCTCCGGACGCTCGCGCCGTGCACGAACGCGTCCCCGGAGTCGGCGTCCAGGACGGTGGCCAGCATCCGGATCAGCGTGGTCTTGCCGGCGCCATCGGGTCCGAGCAGGCCGAAGACCGCGCCGGGCGCCACCTCCAACTCGACGTGGTCGACCGCGGTGACGTCCCCAAAAGTCCTGGTCAGGCCGGCAATCCGCACGCTCGGCTCGGCCGCCGGCGCGGCGGGCGAGGCCGCGGTCATCCGAACTTCACATCCACGGGCATGCCGGCCTTGAGCGTGCCGGAGTTATCGCTCACCCGCACCCGGACCTCGTAGACCAACTTCACGCGCTGGTCCTTGGTCTCGACGTTGGTGGGCGTGAACTCCGCCTGGGACGACACGTAGCTGACGGTGCCGTCAAAGGTCTTGGGGGACGAGTCGGTGGTCGCCTTCGCCGCCTTGCCCAGCTTGACGTTGCCGACCTCGGTCTCGGGCACGAACACCCGCACGTACAGGTCGGCCGGGTCGGCGATGGTGACCAGAGTCTTGCCCGGGCTGGCGTTTTGCCCAGCATTGGTCGTCACGGACGTCACGATGCCGTCGTGCGGGCAGGCGACCGTCGCATACCCGAGCTGCACCCTCGCCAGGCTCACGTTCGCCCGCGCCTGCGCCAGCCGAGCCAGCGCCGCCAACACATCGGCGTCCGTGCCGTCGTCCCGGGCGTTGGTCACGGCCGCGTTCGCCGCGGTGACGCCCTCGTTGGCCTGCTGAACGGCCAGCTTCAGCGCCGCATCGTCCAGCTTGACGATGGTCTGGCCCTTCTTCACCTGGTCGCCCTCGTGGACGTTGACCGCAGTCACGCTGCCGGCGGTCACCGCCGCGACCTGGTATTCGCGCTGCTCGACCGCACCGGACGCCGTCAGCTCGGTCGCACCGGCCGGCTGCATCGAGCGCCACCAGAAGTAGCCGGCCGCCCCCAGCAGGGCGAGCACGACGATCGCGATCACGACGACCGGCGGGCGGCGGCGGTGGTTCTCGGCCATGGTTCAGCCTTTCCGGCAAGGGGAGATACGGACGTCCACCGGCACGCCGGCG
>JBDHZK010000052.1:0-17624 GCA_039811865.1 Propionicicella sp.
CGTCACTGAGCAGGTCTCCAGCATGGTGCTGGTGCACGTGCTGCTCCTGGTCGGGATCTACCTGTTCGCCGCCGACCGCCGCCGGGTCGCGCAGGACGCCGTCGCCGCGGCCGAGCGGGCGCGGATCGCCCGCGAGGTGCACGACGTGGTGGCGCACGCGCCCGCCGGGATCTGCACGGCGCTGGCGGGGCTGGCCGGCGTTCTGATCGCGTTGAGCGGCGGCGACCACGTTGGGGAGTTCATTGTGGTGGCGGTGTTCGTTGGTGCAGCCGGGGCGGCCATTTGCCTGTAGTTGACCACGCGGTTCGGAGCGGGTTCGGCGCTCGGGGTCACTCTGGTCACTCAGGTGCTGGGCCTGGTCCTCGGCGGGTACTTCGCATCGACCCCGCTTTGGCTGGCGGGACCGGGCGCTTGGGGTGCGTCGGCGACCGGCGACCCGCTGCGAGCGACGATCGCTTGCCTGCTGTCGCTGGGCGCGATTGCCGCCGCCGCCCCGCTGTGGTTCGGTTCGCTACGGCGCGTCCTGGCCGGCGGCTAGTCGCGACAGAGCCTCGTGGGCGCGATCGTTCGCGCCCACGAGGCTCTATCGGTCGACTCGCCAGCCGCTCAGATCGGCAGCCGACGAAAGATCGGGCCGGGAATGTGCTTCAGCACCATCATGACCATCTGGAACGCCGGCGGCGCCCAGACGAGCGTCTTGCCTTCCTCGGCCGACTTGACGGCGAGCGCGGCGACGTCCTCCTTGTTCACGGTCAGCGGAGCCTCCTTCACACCGGCGGACATGCGCGTGCGCACCTGCCCGGGACGAATCACCAGCACCTTGGGCCCGTAGGGCGCGAGCGCCTCGCCCAGGCAGGTGTAGAAGCCGTCCAGGCCGGCCTTGGTCGAGCCGTACACGAAGTTGGACCTTCGCACCTTCTCCCCCGCGGCCGAACTCATCGCGATGATCTGGCCGTGCGCCTGCGCCTTCATCTTCTGACCCAGCAAGACGCCCACGCTCACCGCGCCGGTGTAGTTCACCTGTGCGATCTGAACGGCCTTCGCCTGGTCCTGCCATAGTTCCTCGGCGTCGCCGAGCAGGCCGAACGCGACGATCGCGACGTCCACATCTGCCTTGGCCCAGGCGGCGTCGATCACCGCCGGGTGGGTGTCGAACGCGGTGGCGTCGAAGTCCAGGACGTCCACCTCGCGGGCCCCGGCGGCGCGCAGCTGCTCGACCGCGGCCTCGAGGGCCGGGTCGCCCGGCATCGCGGCCAGGACCACCCGCATCGGCGCGCGGGTCAGATACTCGGCGCAGATGGCCAGCCCGATCTCGGACGTCCCGCCCAGCAGGAGCAGCGTTTGCGGGTTACCAACGGCGTCGATCACAGCAGCTCCAATCTGCGGGCCATGTCCGAGACGAACACGCCGGTGGGGTCGATGGCCCGCCGGGTGGCGATCCAGTCGTCGATCTGCGGGTACATGGCGTGGAACGTGGCGGCATCGACGCGGCTGTCCTTGGCCGTGTAGAGCCGCCCGCCGAACTCGAGGATGCGGGCATCCAGACCGCGCAGGAAGCCACCCAAGCCGGACTTGATCGGGAAGTCGACGCACACGTTCCAGCCGGCCATCGGGTAGCTGAGTGGTGCTCGGTTGCCCTCGCCGAAGAGCTTGAAGACGTTCAGGAAGGAGTAGTGGCCTGAGGTCTGGATGTCGCCAATGATCCGCTTGAACTCTTCGACGGCGGCCGGCGGCACCACGAACTGGTACTGCAGGAAGCCCTTCGATCCGTAGGCCCGGTTCCACTCGCCGAACAGGTCGAGCGGGTGGTAGAAGGCGGTCAGGTTCTGGATCTTCCCGGTGTAGTTGCCCGACTTGGCGTACCAGGCGGTGCCCAACGTGCTGAACGTGAACTTGTTCGCCAAACCGTTGGGGAAGACGTCCGGCAGGGTGAACAGCGTGGGCGCGTCGAACGCGAGCGGGTTGGCGCGAAGCTTCTCGGGCAACTGGTCGAGCTTGGCAAGACTGCCGCGCGAGATCGCCGCGCGGCCCAGCTTCGGGGGCGCGGAGATCGCATCGAACCAGGCGCTGGAGTAGTCGAAGTTCGCCTCGCTGCCGTCGGAGTGGACGGCGATGGTCTCGTCCAGCGAGTGGGTGACCACGCCGTCGGCGATGAAGTACGCGGTCTCGGTCTTGGTCATCTGGATCGTGACCTTGAGGATGATCCCCGTCAGCCCGATGCCGCCGATCGTCGCCCAAAACAGGCTGGCGTCGGGATCGTCGGGCGACCCGTCCGGCGTGATGGTCAGGACGCGGCCGTCGGCGACGAGCAGGTCCATCGACCGAATGTGGTCGCCGAAGCTGCCGGCGCTGTGGTGGTTCTTGCCGTGGACGTCGCAGCCGATCGCTCCGCCCACCGTCACCTGGCGGGTGCCGGGCAGGACGGGCACCCATAGGCCGTGCGGCAGGGTCGCCTTCATCAGTTGGTCGAGGCTGACCCCGGCGTCCGCCTCGACCAGGCCGCTTTCGGGGTCGATGCTGTGGATCAGGTTCAGCTCGGTCATGTCGACCACGACGCCGCCGGCGTTCTGGGCGACATCGCCGTAGGAGCGTCCGAGGCCGCGCGCGATCACGCCGCGGGTGCCGCCCTGGGCGGCGCGGGCGACGGCGGCCGCGATGACCTCGACGTCTGGGGTACGAATCAGCGTTGCCCGGCTCGGGGACGTGCGTCCCCAGCCGGTTAGGACAGTGGTGTGGGGCAGCTGCTTGGGCATCGCGTTCACGATATCGCGGGCGGCGCGGGCTAAGTTTCGGGGTGTGGAGGTGGTGCTGCTCGGGACGGGTTCGGCCGACGGCTGGCCGAACGCCTTCTGCGCTTGCGAATCCTGCCGGGACGCCTCGCGGCGCGGGCTCGTGCGGACGCCCACCAGCGTCCTGGTGGACGGCGTGCTGCTGCTCGATTGCGGCCCCGAGACACCGCGGCAGGCGGTCCGAGCCGGGGTCGGCCTTGGCGGAGTCGAAGCCATCGCGGTGACCCACGCTCACCACGACCACCTGGATCCCGCCTTCCTGCTCTACCGCAGTTGGGTTGCGGATTCGCCGCTCCGGGTAATCGGGCCGGAGCCGGTCATCGCCGCTTGTCGGGACTGGGTCGCGCCGCAAGATTCGCTGGTGGACTTCGTGCAGGTGAGCGCGGGGACGACCGTGGAGGCCGGGGCGCACCGGGTCACCGCCCTTCCCGCCGCGCACCACGCCTTCGGCGAGGTGGTGCTCTACTTGGTCGAGGGCTCGGACGCCCGGCTGCTGTACGCGACCGACACCGGTCCGCTCCCGCGAGCGACGCTGGCTGCGCTCGCCGGGCTTCCGCTGGATCTGGTGCTGCTTGAGGAGACCTTCGGGGATGCCGACCTGATGTCCGAGTCGCATCTCAACCTGGAAACCTTCGCCGCTGCGTTGGACGACCTGCGCGCGGTCGGCGCGATTACGGCCGCCACCCGCCTTGTCGCCGTCCACCTGAGCCACCACAACCCCGTTGATCTGGACGACCGGCTTGCCGCGTTGGGCGCCCTGGCGGGGGTGGATGGGATGGGCATGGTCGTTGGGGCACTCACGGACCGCGGCTCAGATCCTTCGTCAAGCGGCGCGCCCCATTCCGAACCCTGAGCGGTCGATGGTGCGCGCACCGTCCCGCGGACCTGTGAAACCCTGGGCCCACCATGCGCTTGCTGCCCTTCTTGCCGCCGGACGGCACGTCCGACCCCGACGACCTCTACACCGGATTCGTCGCTTGGGCCCACGCGCAAGGGATCACTCCGTATCCCCATCAGGACGAGGCGATCCTCGAGCTGCTGACCGGCGCCAACGCGATCGTCACCACGCCAACCGGCTCCGGCAAGTCGCTGATCGCCACGGCGGCCCACTTCGCCGCGTTCGCGGCCGGCCAGCGCACCTACTACACGGCCCCGATCAAGGCGCTGGTCAACGAGAAGTTCTTCGCGCTGTGCGAGTGGTTCGGCGCCGAGAACGTCGGCATGGTGACCGGCGATGCGGCGGTCAACCCCGATGCGTCGATCATCTGCTGTACCGCCGAGATCCTGGCCAACATCGCCCTGCGAGAGGGACGCCAGGCCAGCGTCGGCCAGGTCGTGATGGACGAGTTCCACTTCCTCGCCGACCCCGACCGCGGCTGGGCCTGGCAGGTCCCCTTGTCAGAGCTACCGCAGGCGCAGTTCTTGGTCATGTCCGCCACGCTCGGCGACGTTACCCAGTTGGCCCGCGACCTGACCCGCACCACAAGACGTCCCACGGCGGTCATCGCCGACGCCGCGCGTCCGGTGCCGCTGGTGTTCTCGTGGGCCCTGACGCCGATCCATGAAACGGTCGCCGAGCTGATCGAAGCCCGGCAGGCGCCGGTCTACATCGTGCATGCGACCCAGGCCGCTGCCGTCGAGCGGGCCCAATCGCTGCATTCGTCCGGCATCACCGACCGCAGCCAGCGGCGGGCGCTGGTCGAGGCGCTGCAGGGGTTCCGCTTCGCCGGCGGCTTCGGCAAGACCCTGGCGACGCTGCTGCGCTCGGGCATCGCCGTCCACCACGCGGGGATGCTCCCCCGCTACCGGCGGTTGGTGGAATCCCTTGCCCAGCAAGGCCTTTTGGCCGTCATCTGCGGCACCGACACCCTCGGCGTCGGCATCAACGTCCCCATCCGCACCGTCCTGTTCGGCCAGCTCACCAAGTTCGACGGACGCCGCCAGCGGCTCCTGCGCAGCCGCGAGTTCCACCAGATCGCCGGACGCGCGGGACGTCCCGGATTCGACACCGTCGGCTACGTCGTCGCGCAGGCGCCCGAACACGAAGTCGAGAACGCTCGCATCGCCGCCAAGCACGCCGGCGACCCGAAGAAGCTGCGCAGCGTCCGCAAGAAGAAGCCGCCCGAAGGCTTCGTCAACTGGACGCAGGCCCAGTTCGAACGGCTCACCGAATCGCAGCCGGAGGCCTTGCACTGTCGGATGCGCGTGACGCACTCGATGCTGCTCAATCTCCTGCAACGTGACGAGGACACCGCGGCCGCCCTGCGGCACATCGTGGACGCCGCCGTCCCACCGGGACCGGTTCGTCGCAAGCTCTATCGCCGGGCAGCGCAACTGGGCCGCTCGCTGATCGGTGCCGGCGTCGTGAACCGGCTACCCGAGCCCACCCCAGGGGGACGCCGCTACGGCGTCGCCATCGACCTGCAGGCCAACTTCGCACTCAACCAGCCGCTGTCGGCATTCGCACTGGACGTGATCGACCGCCTCGACGCGCAGGCAGAGGAGTACGCGCTCGACGTGGTCAGCGTGATCGAGGCCACGCTGGAGAACCCGATGGCGATCCTGATCGCCCAACAGTTCAAGGCCCGCGGGGAGGCCGTCGCCGACCTCAAGGCCGACGGGTTCGACTACGAGGAACGCCAGGACCTGCTCGCCGAAGTCTCCTGGCCCGCTCCCCTGGCGGAGCTGCTGGACGACGCCTTCGCCGCCTCGCTGAAGGCTCACCCCTGGCTGGCCGAGAGCCCGCTCACGCCCAAGGCGATCGTCCGGGACATGTTCGAGCGCGGGCTCAACTTCGGCGAGTTCGTCGCCCACTACCGCGTCCAACGCTCGGAGGGGCTGCTGCTGCGCTACCTGTCGGACGCCTACAAGGCACTGCGGCAGACCGTGCCCGAGCCGGCCCGGACGCCCGAACTGCTGGACGTCATCGCCTGGCTCGGCGAAGTCACGCGCCTGACCGACAGTTCCCTGTTGGACGAATGGGCCGCGCTCACCGGAGCCGAGCCAGCCGCGGCCGGCGAGCCGGCGCTCACCCCAGAGCGTCCGGTGACCGGCAATGAGCGCGCCTTCCGCGTGCTCGTCCGAAATGCCATGTGGCGCCGGGTCGAACTCTGCGCGGCCGACGACGTGGACGCACTGTTGTCGTTGGAGTCGGGCCCTGGCGCGACGATGACCCGCCGCGACTGGGACGACCCGCTCGGCGACTACTGGGACGAGCACGACCGGATCGGCACCGACGCCAACGCCCGCGGACCGGCGTTGTTCGTCGTCGAGACCAAGGGCCGGGTCTGGCGGGTGCGCCAGATCATCGCCGACCCGGACGGCAACCACGATTGGTCGATCAACGCCCGGATCGACCTTGACGAGTGCGACGAGGCTGGCGAACTTGTGGTCCACACCCTCTCGTTCGGCCGCACGGACTGATCGCGAGGCCCGCGATTAGCCTGAACGACACAGCCCTAGCCAACAACGGCCCAAGTCGGGCCGGTAAGGCGCATAGGGCCCCTTGGTTGGTGAATCCCGCCGCCGAAGCGCGGTGCGTGCGGAACCAAGCGCCGCGGACGTCAACTCTCCCAAAAAAGCCGGTCGGTGACGGCGCGGGCCAGTCGGGTGCGCCGACGGTAATCCTCGATCAGCGTGGACGACTCACTCTTTCCGTAACCCAGCACCTCGGCCACCGCCGCGAGCTCACGGGCGTCGGTCGGGATCGAGTCGGACGCCCGGCCGCGCACCAGCATGATGGCGTTGCGGATGCGGCTGGCCAGTCGCCACGCCTCGGCCAGCGCGGCGGCATCGGCCGCCGCGATCAGCCCCGCCTCGTGCGCCGCCCCCAGCGCGGCCAGCGTCTCCGTCGAGCGCAGCCCGGGGCTGTCGTCCCCGTGCCGAAGCTGCAGCAACTGGACGACCCACTCCACGTCGCTCAAGCCGCCCGGGCCGAGCTTCACGTGCCGCGAGGGGTCGGTGCCACGCGGCAGGCGCTCGGCCTCCATCCGGGCCTTGAGCTTGCGGATCTCCGAGACCTGCCCCGCCTTCAACCCGCCCTCGGGGTAGCGCAGCTTGTCGATGGACGCCAGCAGTTCGGAGCCGATTTCGCGATCGCCGGCGCCCACGCGGGCCCGCAGCAGCGCCTGTGCCTCCCAGGTGGACGACCAGCGTTCGTAGTACTTCCGATAGGACGCCAGCGAGCGAACCATCGGACCGCCCTTGCCCTCGGGACGCAGGTCGACGTCGATCGCCAGCGCCGGGTCCGGCCCGGGCTTGGCGAGCATCGCCCGTAGCCGGCCCACGATCTTGTGCGCCTTGCTGGTCGCCTCGGGGTCGGCGGAGTCCTCCACGACGAACATCGCGTCGGCGTCGGAGGCGTACGACAGCTCGTCCCCGCCCCAGCGGCCCATCGCGATCACCGAGATCTTGGGTGGCCGCTGGACCCCCCGCGACGCCACCTCGAGCGTGGCATCGATGGTGGCGCCGGCCAGGTCGGACAGCCCCCAGCCAAGCTCGTCCAGGTCAATGCGCCCCAAGAGGTCGCCCATTGCGAGCCGGAGCAGTTCCTGCCGGCGAATCCCGCGGATCGCCTCCACCGCCTTGTCCGCCGACTCATGCCGCCGCGCGGCCTGCAGCATGCCAGCGGTCAGTTCGGCCAAACCCTGGCGCTTCAGCTGCTCTGGGTCGGAGAGCAGTTGGACGGTCTGCGGCGCGCGCAGCAGCAGGTCGACGGCGTAGCGGCTGGACGCCAGGATGTGCGCCAGCCACTCGGCCATCGCCCCCTCGTCGCGGAGCGCACGCAGGTACCAGTGCGTGCGCCCAAGCGCCTCGGAAACCTGCCGAAACGCCAGCAGCCCGTGGTCGGGGTTGGGTCCCTCGGCGAACCAGCCCAGCATGGCCGGCAGAAGTTGCCGCTGGATCTCCGCCTGCCGGGTCATGCCCTGACTGAGCGCCTCGATGTGCCGCAGCGCGGCCCGCGGGTCACCGTAGCCGAGCGCTGTCAGCCACGTCTGGGCGGCGTCCGACGACAACCGCACCCGCTCCGATGGGATCTTGGCGACCGCCTCCAGGAGCGGCGAGTAGAACATGCGCTGATGCAGCCGCTGGACGCGTCGCGTGCAGGCCCGCCAGCCTTCGGACAGTTCGGCTCCGTCGGCGGCCGCCACGGCGCGGGCCAGGCGGCGCAGCCCCGCCTCGTCGTCGGGCATCAGGTGGGTCCGGCGTAGCCGGAAGAGCTGGATCCGGTGCTCGAGCAACCGCTGGTAGCGGTAGGCGACGGCCAGCTCGGCACCGTCGGCCCGCCCCACATAGCCGTGATCGATGAGCGACTGCAGGCCGGTCAGCGTGCCGGTCTGCCGCAGCCGCTCGTCCGACCTGCCGTGAACCAACTGCAGCAACTGCACCGTGAACTCGACGTCGCGTAACCCACCCGCGCCCAGCTTGATCTCGCGGCCCTGTTCCTTCGGGGGGATCAGCGAGATCACCCGGCGTCGCATCGCCTGGGAGTCGGCGATGAAGTGCTCGGTCTCGCCAACCTTCCAGACCAGCGGCCAGACGAGATCCACGAACTCCTGCGCAAGAGGCAGGTCGCCAGCCATCGGCCGCGCCTTCAGCATCGCCTGGAACTCCCAGGGCTTGGCCCATTTCTCGTAGTAGGCGCGGTGACTGGCCATGGTCCGAACCAGCGGTCCGGCCTTACCCTCGGGACGCAGCGCGGCGTCCACCTGCCAAATCGTCCCGGCGGCGGTGTGGGCCGAGCAGATCCGCGACAGGGCGCCGGCCAGGCGCGTCCCGATGGCCAGCGCGCGGTCGAGCGATCCCGGAGCCCCGTCCGGACCGGGCCTGGGCTCAGCCACGTAGAGGACGTCCACGTCGCTGACGTAGTTGAGTTCTTGCGCGCCACACTTGCCGAGCGCGACCACGCCGAGGCGGACCTGCTCGTGGCCCGGGACCTCGGCGCGCGCCAGCGCGAGTGCCGCTTCGACGACGGCATCGGCCAGGTCGGCGAGCTCGCCGGCGATGTCGGGGAGCAACTCCCGCGGGTCGGGCGACGTCAGGTCGCGCGCGGCGATTCGCAGGACCGCACGGCGATAGGCGAGCCGCAGAGCGTCCGCCAGCGCCGTCCCGGCCTGCGGCGCCACCGGCTCGGACGACCCCGGGTCGGCGCCGATCGCGGTCAGCAACTCGGACCGTAGTTCGGCCGCGGGACGGCGGCGCAAGTTGCCACGCAGTTCCAAGACGTCCGCGGGGTAGCGCGCCAGATGCTGGTTCAGCGCCGCGCTGGCGCCCAGGACGCCGACCACGCGAGCCGACCAGGCGGGGTCGGACGCCAACTCCTCCAGGACGTTCGGGTCGGCCGCCACCAGGCGGCTGACGCCGTCCAGGGCCAGGTCCGGGTCGTCGCTGGCGAGGATCTCGTCCACGACGTGCTCGCACTGCCAGGTTTGGCCGTCGTAGTGGCACAGCCAACCGTCGATCAGGGCGGCGGCCCGCTTGGCGTCGGCGAATCCGCGCCGGGCGAGTTGTCCGGTGAGGGTGGACGTCCTGGTCACAGGCGCAGCGTACGCCGCACGTAGAGTGCCGGGCATGGACTCCGACCGGCCCGGCCCGTGCGCCAACCTGGCCGACGGGTTGGCGGCCGCCGCGGCGCTGCCCCCCGCAGTCGCAGCGCAGTTGTTCGCCAGGTTGGATGCCGCGCTGACCGCTTGGGCCACGCCGGCGTCGGGACGTCCGGACCCCCTGCTCACGCACGTCCGGCACGGCTGGCCCCAGACGCCTTCGGACGAGTCCCGCGGCGGTCACCCACGCCCCCCGCGACACGATCGGGGCGTGGCCACCCAGCCCGCCCTTCCTGCGCGCCTGCCCGCCACTTGCCTGCTTGGCGCCGCGCGCATCAAGGGCGCGGACCTGCTCTCCTGGCTTGAGCTGACCACCGCGTTCGAACTGGCCCGCCAGGGCATCGAAGTGCCTGGCCGCCTCCTGATCGCAGCCGCTCGCACGGGCGCCAAGTTGCTCGCCGCCGCCCACCCGGGCCGCTCCATCGAGCTGCGGATCCCGGGCGCGATCGCCGTCCAGCTTGGGGACGGCACCGGTCCCCGGCACACCCGCGGAACGCCCCCCAACGTCATCGAAACCGATCCCGCGACGCTGCTCGAACTCCTGGACGGCAAGATCGGGTTCGCCGCCGCCAAGGCCGAGCATCGGGTCGCGGCCTCGGGCGTCCACGCCGATCTGGGGCCGCTGCTCCCTCTCTGAACGCCACCCTGAGAGTTTCCGAACGCCGGGTAGCCTGCGAGGCAGCCGACATGGAGAAGGCCAATGGCAAAACGAAAGCGCTCCCCCAAGCGCGTCCTGCTGATCGTGATCGGCGTCGTGGCCGCCCTGGCCATCGTGGCGACCACACTGTTCTTGCTCCGACCCCGTGCCGCGACCGCGCGCAACAACTTCCCATCCGCGAAGGCCACCCGCTCCAATCAGCGCCTCAGCGTCACCGCTACCGGAACGATCGCGCCGCGCGACCAGGCGAACCTCAACTTCGCGGTCGGCGGCACTGTGGACGGCGTTCGGGTCAAGGTCGGCCAGAAGGTCGCCAAGGGTCAGGCCCTGGCCTCGGTGAAGGACGGTCAACTCAGCGACGCCGTCGATCTCGCCGCCGCGAACCTGGAGGCGGCGCGGGCGCAGTTGAGCCAGGTGCTTGACAACTCCGACTCCACCGACGCCCAGATCACCGCCGCCCGCGCCCAGGTCAACTCCGCCGACGCCCGCCTGGCCAGCGCGCAGAACGACCTCGCCGACGCGACGCTGACCTCGCCGATCGCCGGCACGGTCGCCGCGATCAACATCGCGACCGGCGACCGCGTCGCGGCGTCGGCCAGCGTCGTTTCGACCGGCACCTCCGTCACCAACGCCGGCGGCGCATCGGGGACCGGCACGAGCCAGATCAACACCGGCTCCGGGACGTCCGCGACCGCCGCGCACGTCGTGGTCATCTCCACCGGCGCCTGGAAGGTCAACGCGACCGTCGGCACCGCCGATCTCCCGCTGCTGGCGGCAGGTCAGTCGGTGACGATCATCCCGGTCGGCACCACCCGGACCATCGCGGGCACGGTCGGCGCCGTCGGCATCATGGCTGGTCAAACCACCGGTGGCCCGGCGCAGTTCCCGGTCACGGTCAACGTCAACGGCAACCCGGGCGGGCTCTACGCCGGCGCGGACGCCGACATCGCCGTTTCGGTGAAGGAATTGACGGGCGTCCTCACCGTCCCGACCGCGGCCGTGCACACCGAGAACGGGCAAAGCGTCGTTCACCAACGCGACGGCAACGCCATCGTCAGCACGCCGGTGAAGCTCGGCCGCGTCTTCGGCGATGCCACCGAGATCACCTCCGGGTTGCGCGAGGGCGATGAGGTCCTGCTCGACACCGCCAGCCCGACGCCCCGATGAGCGATCCTCTACTGCGCCTGCGCGGCGTCCGCAAGACCTACTCCACCGGCGCGGTGGAGGTAGAGGCTCTGCGCGGAGTCGACCTGGACGTCGCCGAGGGCGACTACCTGGCCGTCATGGGGCCGTCTGGGTCGGGCAAGTCGACGCTGATGCACATCCTCGGCTGCTTGGACGTCCCGAGCCAGGGCACCTACGAGTTGGCCGGAGCCGATGTCAGCGGCCTGAACGAGCGACAGTTGGCCGAGGTCCGCAATCGGCGGATCGGATTCGTGTTCCAGCAGTTCAACCTGCTGCCGAGCCTGAGCGCTCTGCGCAACGTCGAACTGCCGCTGATCTACGCAGGCGAGGGCCGAGCCAAGCGCCGGGATCGGGCCATGACCGCGCTGTCGCGCGTCGGTCTGGCCGATCGTGTCGACCACCGCCCTGGTGAGCTTTCCGGCGGCCAGCAGCAGCGCGTCTCGGTCGCGCGGGCGCTGGTCACCGACCCGGCGCTGATCCTGGCCGATGAGCCCACCGGCAACCTCGATTCGGTGTCGACGGCGGACGTCCTGGCCTTGTTCGCCGAGTTGCACGGCCAGGGCCGCACCATCGTCCTGATCACGCATGAGGCCGAGGTCGCCCAGGCCGCCGAGCGAGTCGTCTACATCCGCGACGGCCTGCTGACCGAACCCGCCGGAGTCACCTCATGATGGGCTGGGGCGAGACGATCCGGACGGCGCTCAGCGCCCTGCACGCCCGGCGGATGCGATCGCTGCTGACCGTGCTCGGGATCCTCATCGGCATCGCGGCGGTCATGCTGACCGTCGGTCTCGGCGAGGGTGCCCGGATCGCCATCACCAACCAGATCAACCAGCTGGGCAGCAACCTGCTGGTGGTCGTCCCCGGCGGAGCCGGCAACGCCGGCACCGGCGGCACTGGCGTCACCTCGTCGCTGACGGTCGACGACGCCGCCCTACTGATGGACAAGTCCGTCGCGCCCGACGTCGCGGGTGTCGCGCCGGCGTCGACGACCCGGCAGGAGTTGCGGGCCGGCACCAACAACTGGACCACCAGCGTGCTCGGCACCACCCCCGATTGGTTGACGGTCCGGGCCCGGACGATGTCGTCGGGCCGGTTCTTCACCGCCGCCGAGATGAGCGGCGCCTCGACGGTGACCGTGCTGGGCCCGCAGACGGCCGCGCAACTGTTCGGGACGTCCGACCCGGTTGGGCGCAGCGTCGGCGTCGGCGGGCGCCAGTTCACCGTGATCGGCGTCCTGACCGCACAGGGGTCGGGTTCGCTGTCCAACGAGGACGACCAGGCGGTGGTTCCGCAGACCACCTTTGCCAGCCGACTGGCCGCGGGCAGCCAGATCCTGTCGGTGAGCGCGATCTACATTCAGGCGCGCGATCAGGAAAGCCTGTCGGCCGCCCACCAGGAGATCACGCAGGCGCTGCTGATGAAGCATCAGGTCAGCGCCAACGACCAGGATTTCTCCGTATTCAGCCAACAGGCGATCGTGGACGCAGCGGGCCAGATGTTGGGCATCCTCACCGCCCTGCTGGGCGGTATCGCGGCGATCTCCTTGCTGGTCGGCGGCATCGGGGTGATGAACATCATGCTCGTCTCGGTGAGCGAGCGGGTGCGCGAGATCGGCCTGCGCAAGGCGCTGGGCGCGACCCCGGCCCTGATCCTGCGACAGTTCCTGGTGGAGGCGGCGATCCTGGGCCTGCTGGGCGGCGTCCTGGGCATTCTGATCGGGCTGTTGGGGGCGGCGGCGCTGACGCCGATCCTGCAGATTCCGGTGACCCTGTCGTGGTCGGCGACGGCCTTGGCGATGGGGGTTTCCATGACGATCGGCATCGTCGCCGGTGTCTATCCCGCCGTTCGCGCCGCGCGGATGGCCCCGATCGACGCGTTGCGGAGCGAGTGAGACGGCCATGAGCACAGCCAGAAGAGTCCTTACGTGGGTGGGCGCGGGCGTCGTCGTGATCGCCGTGATCGCAGGCTTCGTCCTGCTTTCCCCCAAGCCGAACCCGCTCGACCGCTACCGCACGGCCCTGGTCGCCAACGGCAGCGTTGAGCGCGTCCTGACGCTGACGGGAGCCGTCGAGCGCAGCGACCAGGTGACGGTGTCCTTCGACACCGCCGGCACGGTGACTTCGGTCAGCGTCGAGCCCGGCGACAAGGTCAACGCCGGTCAGCCGCTGGCCGCCATCGACGGCGGACCGCTACGGCTGGCCGTGCTGGAGGCGCAGGCACAGCTCGCTCAGGCCAACGCGCAGCTGTATTCGCAGCAACACCCCAAGGCGATCACCATCCCGGGCGGGGCGGGCAACTCCGCCGCCCAGCAGGCCGCGGCCAAGGCGGCGGCGGCTCAACAGGCGGCGGCCAAAGCCGCCGCGGCGAAACAGGCGAAAGCGACCGCGCAGGCGATGGCCGGCGTCCAGCGTGGACTCACCGTTGTTCGCAAGGCGTTGGGGGCGCAGCAGAAGGCCTGCGCTCCCCTGTTCGCCGTTGGCCGGGGCGCCCGGCCCACCGCGGCGCCTAGTTCCTCGGCCAACGGCAGCCCGGCGCCTGGCGGCACAACCAGCCCCGGTTCGACGCCGACCGCCGACCCGTCAGCGGCGCCCAGCGGCGGGGTGCCGAGCGGCGTCCCAACCGGACGCCCCAGCTCGCCGAACGGGCCGACTCCCGCAATGATCGCGAAGTGCACCAAGGCCACGGCCGCGGTCGCGATGGCGGAGCAACAAACGGCCGGAGCGTTGCTGACGGCATCGAAGCTGCTGGCGGGAGGAGCCGGCGGAGCGGGCGCGTCCGGCGGCTCGGGTGGCGCCGGCAGCGCGGGCTCGGCCGGGACGTCCGGCGGCTCGGCCCAGCTTCCCAGCGCGGCCACCACCACCCCAACCGTGGACGCGGCCGCCGTCAAGGCCGCGCAGGCGCAGGTTTTGCAGGCCCAACAGGCGGTCGGGCGGGCCGAGGAGAGTCTGGCCAACGCGACCCTGACCGCCCCAATCGAGGGGACGATCGGCGCGGTCAGCCTGGCCGAAGGTGCCGGGTCGCTGGGCCGTTCGATCACCATCGTGGGCGTGAGTTCGGCGAAGGTCAGCGTCGAGATCCCCCTGACGAAGCGTCCCGACGTGGCCGTGGGTCAAGCGGTTTCCCTCGCGCCGACCGGATCGACGGACTCGGTGGAAGGCAAGATCACCTTGGTCAACACGCTCTCCACGCCGGGAACGTCCGGTAACCCGTCCTACACCGCGACCGTCATCGCCGCCGACCCGGATCAGTTGCTCGCCTCCGGCTCTCGAGCGACGGCCACCATCACCGTCAAGCAACTGGCGGACGTGCCGTGCCTGCCCGTTTCGGCGCTCACCCGGCTGTCGGAAAACAAGGCCACGGCGCGCGTCCTCGGCGCGGCCGGCGACGTCCGCGACGTGACCGTCACCACCGGTCTGATCGGACGCGACCGAGTCGAGATCCGCGACGGGCTGGCCATCGGCGACCGCGTCGTCGTGGCCGACGCTCAGGCGCCCTTGCCGCAGTACAACCCGTTCACCAGGCGTCCGGCCACCGCGGCAGCCGGCTCGGCCAGTCCGTCCCCGACCACCCGGCGCAGTTGAGGTGAGTGACGCGCTGATTCGCCCGGCCGTCCCCGGGGACGTCGGCGACATCCTGCGGCTGATCCGCCTGTTGGCGACCTACGAACGTGACCCGGACGCCGTCGTCGCCACGCAGGACGGCCTGCTCGATGTGCTCTTCCCGCTCGGCGGGGGCAATGTGGGCTGCGACGTCGCCGATGTGGACGGCCGAGTCGTCGCGATCTGCCTTTGGTTCCTCAACTTCTCGACCTGGACGGGGCGTCCCGGCATCTATCTGGAGGATCTGTTCGTCGAGCCCGAGTATCGGCGCCTCGGCCTGGGCCGGAAATTCCTGCAACTACTGGCCGCCCGCTGCATCGAGCGCGACTACCGCCGCCTGGAGTGGGCCGTCCTCGACTGGAACACCCCCGCCATCGACTTCTACGCCACCCTCGGCGCGCTGCCCATGCACGAGTGGACGGTCCATCGCGTCAGCGGCGAGGCGCTGGTCGCCCTCGCCCAGAGGTCGCCGGCCCGGTTGCAGGCCGATCAGCCAGGCTAGAGAGCCGGCAGCAGCTTCGTCAGCTCCTGCGGCGTCACCTGCTTGCGGTACTCGGCGTATTCGGCGCGCTTGTTGCGCAAGAAGAAGTCGAAGACGTGCTCCCCGAGCGTCTCGGCGAGCAGTTCTGAGTTCTCCATCAGCGTGATCGCCGAATCCAGGCTGCGCGGCAGCGGCTTGATGCCCAGGGCGCGGCGCTCGCGGTCGGTAAGCGACCAGACGTCGTCCTCGGCGCCCTCGGGCAGCTCATAACCGTTCTCGATGCCGGCCAGACCCGCGTTGAGGATGACCGCGAACGCCAGGTACGGGTTGCATGCCGAGTCCAGCGAACGGAGCTCGATGCGCGCGGACGCGCCCTTGTGCGGCTTGTACATCGGGACGCGGACCAAGGCCGAGCGGTTGTTTTGCCCCCAGCAGATGTAGGTGGGGGCCTCACCGCCGGCGATCAGCCGCTTGTAGGAGTTGACCCACTGGTTGGTGACCGCCGTGATCTCGGCGGCGTGGTGCAGGATGCCCGCGATGAACGCCCGGCCGACCTTCGACAGGTGGTATTCGGCGGACGCGTCGTAGAAGGCGTTGGTGTCCCCCTCGAACAGCGAAACGTGCGTGTGCATCGCCGAGCCCGGGTGCTCGGTCAGCGGCTTGGGCATGAAGGAGGCGAACATGTTCTGCATGGCCGCGACTTCCTTGATCACGACTCGGAAGGTCATGACGTTGTCGGCCGTGGTGAGCGCGTCGGCGTAGCGCAGGTCGATCTCCTGCTGGCCGGGCCCACCCTCGTGGTGGCTGTATTCGACCGAGATGCCCATCTGCTCCAGCAAGGTGATCGCCTTGCGCCGGAAGTCCGTTCCGGCGTTGCTGGTGGTGTGGTCGAAGTAGCCGCTCTGGTCGACCGGCTCCGGTGGGAACCCGGGGACGATCGGCTGCTTGAACAGGTAGAACTCGACCTCGGGGTGGGTATAGAAGGTGAAGCCCAGCTCGGCGGCCTTCTTCAGCGATCGCTTCAGGACATAGCGCGGGTCGGCGAACGACGGCGAGCCGTCGGGGAGGCGAATGTCGCAGAACATGCGCGCCGTTCCCTGCTGCGACCCGCGCCAGGGCAATAGCTGAAAGGTGGACGGGTCGGGGTGCGCGACCATGTCCGCCTCGTACACGCGCGCGAAGCCTTGAATGGCAGACCCGTCGAAACCGATCCCCTCGCTCAGCGCCCCCTCGAGTTCGGCCGGGGCGATGGCGACCGACTTCAGGAACCCGAGCACGTCGGTGAACCACAACCGGACGAACCGGATGTCCTTTTCCTCCATGGCCCGGAGCACGAACTCGGTCTGCTTGTCCATGACGCAAGTCTGCGGGCGGTTTGTTACAACCGCGTTACAGGCACGCCGCCGGGCGCTAATAAGGTGGCCGGGTGGCTGCTCCCGGCTGGTACCCCGATCCCGCCGGCGTCCCCGGACAGCTTCGCTATTTCGACGGCGCTGCCTGGACTCAGCAAGTGCAACAGGAGGGGTCCGCACCCGGCGCGTCGGCAGACCCGGCCGGGGTGAGGACGACTCCCCCAAGCCGCGGCCGCTGGCTTTGGGTGAGCGCAGCCGGGGTGTTCTTGGTGGTCCTCGCCCTGGTCATGGTTTGGCTGTTCCGCCCGGGCGGGCAGGTTTCCGGCCCGGGCGAACAAAGCGCCACGCCGACCATCTCGGCTTGGAACGAGACATCGTCGGCCTCGGCGAGTGCCACCCGACCGGCGGCCTGCGACCTCCCGGGCGCCAATCGCCTCCCCGACCCATCGATAGCGGACGGACGGCTGGCCGTCGGTCCCATCTCCATGCCCGTTCCGGCCGGCTGGTCCGGTCCGGTGTCGGAGAACCGCGTCCCCTACGGCCGCGACGCTCACGGGTTCACGAGAATCATCACCGAAGAAACCCAGATGGGCTGGGCGTCGAGCGTGACCATCGGGCTGACGTCCTTCGACAGCTATCCCGGTCCCAAGGACGCCGCTCGGGCGATCCTGCAGTGCATCCTCACCTCCGCCTTCTACACCGGCGTTTCGGTGAAGCTGGCCGAGTACGCCACCATCGAAATCAAGTCTGGATCGGCCAGCGGAGTCCGCGCCGACGCACTGATCACCTTCACCGAGCCACGGCTGAAGACGAAGGGATCCCGGCTGCGGATCATCGTCTTCGACTCCACCCCGACCCCGTGCTTCTTCTTCGGCGCCGTGCCGATGGAGAAGGCCGACCACATCGCCGTCCTCGATCGGACCACCGCCGGTCTCAAGGTCACCTAGCGGGAATG
>JBDHZK010000053.1:0-17408 GCA_039811865.1 Propionicicella sp.
CTTAGCTCGGCCCAAGCCCGGACCTGTTCGCGTCGGCTGGCCTTGAGTGAGTCGAGGATGACGTTCGCCGCGATTCGGATCGGGCGTCGCTCGATCGGGTAGGACCGGATCACCAACCATGCCTGCCCGATCCGGTCTTCCACGGCCTCCGCCCTGCCCCCGCAAGAGCGGACCAGCCCACCCAGAAGCGACTGCAGCACGATCCGGCCGGCCAACTCGTCACCGCCCTGCAGCAGGCGAATCAACGCCCCGAGCACGGCGTCCGGGTCCTGGCGAACCGACGCCAAGACGTCCTCCAACCGGCCAGAGGGCAGGGTCGGCTCCTGCTCGCCCCAGCGCTGGGGGACGCGCTCGTCACACTGGACCGCCCATTCCTGGTTGAGCCTGTTGAGCAGTGCAATGCGTCCTTGTTTCAGGTGTCTCTCAGCCACGGCGACAACTCTTCTGGTCCGGTGTGGCCAGGAGTGTCTTCACAAAGGGCGCGAGTGTTGTCAGGACCGGTGATGTTGTTGTCGTGTCGCACTGCCGGCACCGATCGTCTCGGACCGCGGTGACTGCGCTGGTCAGAAGCTACTTGTGAGTAGGTCACGGAATGGCAACAGTGGTGTCCACTACGAGAAACACTGGCTTCGCCGCTGTAGCATTGACGTCAATTCCGGCCTTGCGTCGGGGTTCCAAGTATCGCCCAGGGGGCTGCCGGGCCCAGCTAACCGCAGCCCCCTGGAGCTTTCTCAGGCACAAACTCTCAGCTTCGAGGCATTCGCCGCGACGCGGTTGCTCCTGGCATCACGCCATTGCGAGCACGACCAGGGGGTCCACCCCAGCACTCCCGCGACGGCCGGGACTACTTTTCGGAGGCCGCGGCCGGCGGTCACTCCACCTCGCCCGCCAGCGCCCTGGCCAGGAACTCGGCCAGGTCGCCGGTTTCGCCGTCGCGCCCGCCCAGCCCCACCACCAGTGTGGGCGGCGTGGCTTTCAGTTGGACTCCACGCAGGCGGGTCATCAGGCCCCCGCCCGCGACGGTGAGGATGTAATAGGCGCGATCGGTGCCGACGGCGACGCTGTGGTCCTTGCGCAGGTACCAGCCGGACTTGTCGGTACGCACCTCCTGGCCTCCGAGCAGCCGGGCCCTCAGCTGCTGCGGTGGCAGTCCGGTCGCTGTGGCGTTGGCCACGAAGTCATCGATCAGGGCCTGCGCCGCCGCCGCCTCGCGGCGCGCCGCCGCTTGAGCCAACTGCTCGCGCCGCGCCGCCGCGGCCCGGCGCTCGTTCGCCCCGTGCGCGCGAGCCCCGCCCTCGTCCGACTCGTCCCCCATGCGCGCAGCCTAGGCCGGTCGAGGGAAAACGTGCGGCGGTCCGAGCCGGAAAGCCGCGGCGCCAGCCGGGAGCGTCGTGCTGTAGCGCGACTCGCCGCACGTTTCCACACAATCGCCGTCGTAGGTGGACCCGGTCAACGAGTCAGGGCGCGCGGGTACGATGCCGCCGACGCCGAAGAGGGGGAACGTGAGTTTCGTAGCGAGCCTGCGCCGCCTCTGGCGGCACCGGCTGTTTCGTCGCCTGCTCACGCTTCGGGTGGCCGCCCAAGCAGCCGACGGCGCGGCCCAGGTGGGCACCGCCGCCTATGTTCTGTTCTCCCCGCAGCAACAGCCCGACGCCTGGTCGATCGCCGGCGTCCTGGCGATCACGTTGCTCCCCTTCTCCATTCTCGGGCCGTTCGTGGGCGTGGTCCTGGACCGCTGGAGCCGACGAGATGTGATCGCCGTTACCGCGCTGGTGCGGGCGGTGGTTTGCATCGCGCTCGCAGCCCTGATCGTCGGGGGCCAACGGGGCGGTCCGGTCGCCGCCGCGTTCTTCGTTGCCGTACTGATCTCAATGAGCCTCGGGCGCTTCCTCGGCGCCGGCCTCGCCGCCGCCATGCCGCACACCGTTGAGGTGGATGAGTACCTGCTGGCCAACTCCGTGATGCCCATCGTCGGCCCGGTCGGCGCCCTGATCGGAGCCGGACTCGCCGGCGCGCTTCGTCTCGGGCTCGCGCAGGCAATCCCCACCCACCAGGCGGACGCGATCGTGTTCACCCTTGCCGCCGGTCTGTTCGCGCTGAGCCTGATGATCGTGTGGCCCGTCGGGCGCCTCGTCCTCGGACCCGAACCAGACGCTCCGCGAACGCGGGCCACTGACGTCGTCCGCGGCCTGGTCGCCGCCGTCGCGCACCTGCGCGAGCGACGACCGGCCGGTGTCGGCCTGGTCACCATCGGCGTCCATCGAATCTGGCATGGCGTCGTGATGGCCGGCTCCATCTTGTTGTTCCGCAACTACTTCCACGCCCAACACGAGGTCAACGCCGCCATGGGCGACCTCGGCCTTTGGGCGGGCGCGACCGCCGCCGGATTCGTCCTGGCCTCGTTCGTCACACCCGCCGCCACCGCGCGGCTGGGACTGCGGCGCTGGCTGATCGTGCTCCTGACGGTCTCGGCGGTCCTGCAGGTGGTGCCGGGGTCGATCTTCGAGCGCTGGGCGCAGGTCGCGGCGGCATTCGCCATCGGAATCGGAGCGCAATCGATCAAGATCTGCGTGGACACGCTCGTTCAGGCGCACGTCGGTGACGGTTTCAAGGGCCGAGTGTTCGTCCTTTACGACATGGTGTTCAACGTCGTCCAGGTCGGTTCGGCAGTGCTCGCCGCCATGCTCCTGCCCGCCGATGGCGCCGGCTTCGCCGTCTTCGTGGCCATGGGTGTGGGGTACCTGCTGACCGGGATCGGATTCGCCGCCGTGACCCGTGGCCAGGACGCCGCCTACGGGCTCGGGGGCGCCGCCCGGGAGCGCGCGTGACGGCCCCGGACGCGCAACGGTCGAGGCTGCGCAGGATCGTCGCGCTCGTCGCCGGATTGAACCTCGCCTATTTCGTGGTGGAGGTCGTCGTCGCGGCCACGATCGGTTCGGTCGCCCTGTACGCAGACTCGGTTGACTTCCTCGAAGACGTGGCCGTAAACGTGCTCGTCTTCTTGGCGCTCGGCTGGCACCCGAGAACTCAGGCGCGGGTGGGTCGCGTCCTGGCGATCCTGATCTGCGTTCCCGCCGCGGCCGCGGCCTGGGAGGCCCTTGGCCGCCTGGTGAACCCGGACGTCCCCGATGCCGCCGCACTCAGCCTCACCGCTCTCGGGGCGATGGCCGTCAACGCCGTCTGCGCGCTGATCCTGGCGCGCGTTCGCCACCATGGCGGCGCGATGACGCGCGCCGCCTTCTTGGCGGCCCGCAACGACGTGGTGGCCAATCTGGCCGTGATCGCCGCCGCCGGCGTCACGTATGTGTGGCCCACCGGTTGGCCCGACCTGATCGTCGGCTTGGCCATCGTCGCGCTCAATCTCAGCTCCGCGCGGGAGGTCTGGCGCTTGGCCGGCGAGCAGGAACTGGCCGAACGGGCCTTGTCCGGCGAGGACCTGGACGACTGACTCCAAAGCCGGCGACGGCGAGGGAAGCCGGGTGCGGGCATGGCTGCGGCACCGGAGCCGCGGTTGCCCGCGGGCGGATTCGAACCGTGCTTGCCAAATAACCGATGCCAATCGGCCCGCACCCGACGAAACCTGCAATGAGGCCGACGGACCGGGCATGGAATCGACGCCCGGAAATAACACGGGCGCTCTTCCAACTGAGCTACCGCGCGAGCCGGGCTCGCGGAGCGGGATTCGAACCCGCGGCCTCCCGTTCTGGCGGATAACCGATCGCCTTCGGCCCAATCCGTCGGTGTCCCAAGAGTAGAACGTCCAGGCGTCGGCGCGCACTCCGGATTCATCGGTCTCGATGGGGAGGATCGACTTCAGGACCGTTTGAGATAACGATCTGGTCGCCGGTGGCGGGTGGGTCTTGCGGGGTTGTCGGAGCCGACCGGTAGTGTCCGCAACAGTCTCACCGCCCGAGATCCGGGCATGACAATCAGGGGTACACATGAAGCACTTCAAGCGCGCGGCACTCGGGGCCGCTGCCGCGACCTGCGCGGTCGCGCTGACCGCCTGCGGGGGCACGCCCGCTTCGAGTCCGGGCAGCTCAACCGGCGGCGGTGAAGACTGGACGCTGGGCACCACCGAGACCATCACTGCCCTGGATCCGGCCGGAGCCTATGACGTCGGATCCTGGAACCTGCAGTACAGCTTGTTTCAGCAGTTGATGGTGATCCCGGCGAACGGTGCCACCGAGGCACCGGACGCCGCCGAGAGCTGCACCTATTCCGACGCCAAGACGTTGACGTGCAAGCTGAAGGCGGGCCTGAAGTTCTCCAACGGCAACGAGCTGACGTCCTCCGACGTGAAGTTCTCCTTCGAGCGCAACCTGAAGATCGCCGATCCCAACGGCGCGTCGGTGCTGCTGGGCAGCATCTCCAACGGTGACGAGAAGTCCCCCGCCCTCAAGACGGGAGCGATCGAGACCCCCGACGCGACCACGGTGGTCTTCCACCTGAACGCGCCCGACACCACGTTCATCAAGGTGCTTACGACAGCGGCTGCATCCATCGTCGACGAGCAGGTCTACCCGGCCGACAAGCTGCTGGACGACGCGAAGGTGGTCGGGTCCGGCCCGTACGCGCTGGCGTCCTACACCAAGGGCCAGCAGGCCGTGCTGAAGGCGAACCCCAACTACGTCGGTGACCGCAAGGGCAAGTCGGGGCAGATCTTCGTCCAGTTCTACAAGGACGCCTCGCCCCTGAAGCAGGCCGTCGAGGGTGATGAGGTCGACGTGGCGTGGCGCACCCTCAGCCCGACCGACCTCAAGGATCTGAAGAGCAAGGGCAAGGCCGACGTCATCGAGGGCCAGGGCAGCGAGTTCCGCTACTGGGTGTGGCAGTTCAGCACCGCGACCGGCAAGCAGAAGGCCATCCGCCAGGCGGCGGCCTACCTGATCGACCGGGACGCCATCGCGGCCAAGGCCTACGACTCGGTCGTCACCCCGGCCTACTCGATCGTGCCCCCGACGTTCGCCGGCTCCAAGGAATCGTTCAAGACCAAGTACGGCGCGACCCCGAACAAGGCGCAGGCGCAGACCGTCTTGGCGGGTGCGGGCATCAAGACCCCGGTCAACATCACGCTCGGGTACACGCCGAGCCACTACGGTCCGAACGCGGTGGACGAGGCCACCCAGCTGAAGAACCAGCTCGAGGCGTCGGGGCTGTTCAAGGTGACCGTCAAGAGCGCGGAGTGGAAGGAATACCAAACCCTCTACAAGCAGGGCGCCTACGACCTGTTCATCCTCGGCTGGTACCCAGATTTCCTGGACGCCGACAACTACCTGGCGCCGTTCGTCGTGAAGGGCGGGTTCTACAAGAACAACTACAACAACCAGCAGGTCAACGACCTGGTCGGCAAGGAGCAGGGCGAGACCGACAAGGCCAAGCGTGAGGCGATCCTGGGTCAGATCCAGGACATCGTCGCCGAGGACGTCCCGCTGATCCCATCGTGGAACGGCAAGAACGTAGCGGTCGCTTCCAAGTCGATGAGCGGGGTCAAGGACACCCTCGACCCGACCTACATCTTCCGGCTCTGGATGATTGGCAAGAACAAGTAACCAACTCGATCGGGGGTGCGCGGTCTGCCCGCGCACCCCTGGTCCACCGGGAAGAATCCAAGTGAGCTCAGCCAAGGGGTCCCTGCCCCGCTACGTCGCCCAGCGCGTCCTGCTCGTCATCCCGATGATGCTGGTGCTGCTGACCGTCGTCTTCCTGCTGCTGCGGGTAGCCCCCGGCGACCCGGTGACGGCTGCGGTGGGCGGCAAGCTCGACCCGGCGGTGATCGAGGCCCGCCGCGAGGCGCTCGGCCTGAACCGGCCGCTGTACGTCCAGTACTTCGAGTACCTCGGGCAGGTGGCGCGGTTCGACTTCGGCAAGACGATCTCGGACAACCGGCCAGTCCTGGACATCATCCGCGACGACGGCGGCGCCACCTTGACCCTCACCCTCGGCGCGTTCGTGTTCGCGCTGCTGATCGGCGTACCGCTGGGCCTGTTGGCGGGCCGCTTCCGCGACTCGGTTCCGGACATCGTGTTTCGCATCTTCGGCGTGATCACCTACGCCGCTCCCATCTTCTTCGTCGGCTTGCTGATGCAGATGTTCGTGGCCCGACCGCTCGGCCTGCCCACGTCGGGCATCGCCTCCCCGCGCGTCATGTACGCGGTGGCCAGCGAACCGATCACGCACGTCCTGCTCGTGGACGCCGCGCTGCAAGGCAATGCGAAAGCGTTCTGGGACGTGTTCGTCCACCACCTGTTGCCCTGCCTCACCCTCGGGCTCCTGGTTTGCGGGGTGTTCATTCGCCTGGTCAGAGTGAACATCTTGCAGACGCTGCAATCCGACTACGTCGAGGCCGCCCGAGCCCGCGGGATCGGCGAGGGTAACGTCCTGCGGCGGCACGCCTTTCGCAACGCATTGGTACCTGTGGTCACGGTCGTGGGTCTGCAGGCCGCCCAACTGCTCGGTGGCGCCGTCCTCACCGAGAACACGTTCAACTGGCCGGGCCTGGGGACCGATCTGATCCACTACATCACCGCCTTGGACTACACCGGCGTCCAGGGCATCGTCACGTTCTTTGCCGTAGTAGTTGTGATCGTCAGCGTGCTTGTCGACATCGTCAACGCGCTGATCGATCCGAGGGTGAGCTACTGATGCTGCGCCGACTGCTCGCCCCGTTTCGCAACACCAGTGGTCTCGCTCGCTGGATCCTGGTGACCGGCCTGATCCTGACGGCGGTCTTTGTGGTCCTCGCGCTGTTCGCGCCCTGGATCGCGCCCTACGGCTTCGCCCAGAGCTCGGCCGGCGGCGTCGACTTCCCCAAGCTCGCCGCGCCCGGGGGCGCGCACCCGTTCGGTACGAACGACCAGTTCTACGACATCCTCAGCCGGGTGATCTGGGGGGCCCGCACGGCCCTGGTGGTGGTGCTTCTCTCGGTCGGCCTTTCCGGTCTGATCGGGGTTCCACTGGGGCTGATGTCCGGCTTCATCGGTGGCTGGACCGATCGCATCCTCGTCTTCTTGATGGACGCGATGTATGCGTTCCCGTCGCTGCTGCTCGCGATCGTCTTCTCGTTCCTGCTGCAGAGCAGCATCGGCTCGGGCGTCGTCTCGGCGGCCTTGTCGCTGACCGTGATCTACATCCCGCAGTACTTCCGAGTCGTGCGTAACACGACGGTCAGCGCGCGGGAGGCGACCTATGTCGAGGCCGCCCGGGCCATCGGGGCGTCCAACCTGACGATCATGACCAGATACCTGTTCGCCAACGTGATCCAGTCGGTCCCCGTGATCGGCACGCTCAACGCGGCCGATGCCATTTCGACGCTGGCCGCCCTCGGCTTCCTGGGTCTGGGCATTCAGCCGCAGGACGCCGCCGAGTGGGGCTACGACCTCAGCCGCGCAATGGACGATGCGGCGTCCGGAATCTGGTGGACGGGCACGTTCCCTGGCCTGGCGATCGTGTTGTTGGTGACCGGCCTGACCCTGGTGGGCGAGGGGCTGAACGAGACGGTCAACCCCACGCTGCGCAAGCGACGGTTCGCCACGATCACCATGCCACCCAGGGAATCGGCGTCGACGAAGGACTCCGCAAAGGTGCGTGCATGACCGAGATCCTCGACACCACTTCCGGCCCGGCCCCCCGCCGGACCACGGACGATCCGTCCGCCCCGGTCATCGACGCCGAGGAGATTCGCGTCTGGTACGGGACGCCACGGGGCGCCGTCCGCGCCGTCGACGGCGTTTCGTTCACCGTCGGCAAGGGGGAGATCCTCGGCCTGGTCGGCGAATCGGGCTGCGGCAAGTCGACGCTCGGTCGAGCACTACTGGGGCTACTGCCCGCCGGCGCGGTCATGGACGGCCAACTCAGGTTCGCCGGTACCGACCTGCTGGCGGCGTCCAAGAAGGAGTTGTTCCGCCGCCGCGGCAAGGACCTGGGCATGATCTTCCAGGAGCCGCTGACCCGGCTGAACCCCCTGATGCGGATCAGCCAGCACTTCGCGGAAACGCTGCGCACCCATCAGCCCCACATCACCAGCGCGCAGATCGAACAGCGATCGCTTGAGGTGTTGCGCGTGATGGGGATTCCGCCGTCGCGCTTCAAGTCCTACCCGCACGAGTTCTCCGGCGGAATGCGGCAGCGACTGATGATCGCGCTCGCGCTGGTGCTGCGTCCGGCCTTCGTCGTCGCCGACGAGCCCACCACGGCGTTGGACGTTCTGGTCGAGGCGCAGATCATCAAGATCCTGCACGACCTGCGCAAGAACTTCGACACCTCGCTGCTGCTGATCACCCACAACCTCGGCATCATCGCCGAGGCCTGCGACCGGGTCGCTGTCATGTACGCGGGCCGCATCGTCGAGATCGGCGACGCCCGCGAGGTGTTCGCCTCCCCGCAGCACCCCTACACCAGGGAACTGTTGCGTTCGACGATCTCCTTGTCGACCACCGGGTTGAACTACATCCCGGGCGCCCCACCAGACCTGATCGACCCACCGTCCGGCTGCGCCTTCCACCCGCGCTGTCCGGACGCGCTGGCCGTGTGCGCGCAGCGACGGCCCACGATGATCGCCCGCGGCGGCGGCGCGCCCAGGACTGGGACGACCGACTTCGCCTGCTGGGCGGCCGCAGCCGCCACCGGGGCCGTGCGGTTGACGCCGGCCGAAGCCGTCCCCCGCCCACGTGAGGAGTTGGACGTTGCCGACGAAGCCTGACGACATCGTCCTGGCCGCCGACGATGTGGAGATCTGGTTCGCCTTGCGCGGCAGTTCTTTCGCCCGGCTCCTGGGCCGCGACACCGGCACCGTCAAGGCCGTCGACCAGGTAAACCTGAGCCTGCACCGCGGCGAGGTGCTCGGGTTGGTGGGTGAGTCGGGCAGCGGCAAGACCACCTTGGGCCGGGGGTTGCTCGGGCTCACCGGCGTGACCGGCGGCAAGATCACCTACCGGCCAGCCGGCGGCGAAGCGGTCGAGGTCTCCAAGCTGCGCGGCCGGGCTTTGCGCCAAGCCCGGACGAGGCTGCAGATGGTCTTCCAGGATCCGCACGCCGCGCTGAACCCCTCCATGACGATCGAAACCGCGGTTGGCCATCCCCTCGTCATCCACGGCCGGGCCTCGGGCGCGCAGTTGCGCGAGCGAGTCGTGGCCGCCCTCGAACGCGTGGGGTTGAGCCCCGCGGAGCAATACCTCGCCAAGTACCCATCCGACCTGTCCGGCGGGCAGAAGCAGCGCGCGGTGCTGGCCCGGGCGGTGATCTTGGATCCCGAGGTTCTGGTCGCCGACGAGCCGGTGTCCATGCTCGACATGAGCGTGCGGGCCAAGATCTTGGAGTTGATGCTCGAGCTGAAGGCGGACCTAGGCCTGACCTACGTCTACATCACTCACGATCTGGCCACGGCGAAGTTCTTCTGCGACCGGGTGGCGATCATGTACCTCGGCCGCATCGTCGAAATCGGTCCCACCGCGGAGATCTTCGCCCACCCGCGCCACCCGTACACGAAGTCGCTGCTGAAAGCCATCCCTGAGCCGGATCCGACGAAGGCGATTCCACGGGACCTGCCGCGCGGCGAGATCCCGGACGCCGCCCGCCCCCCGGTCGGGTGCGCGTTTCACCCGCGCTGCCCCGAAGCTCGTCCTGACTGCGGCTGGGAGCTGCGCGACGTGCGCTCCCTGGTCGAGGAGCACTGGACTCGGGTCAGCGTGGAGCAGTACGAACGCGAGTCGACCGTCCTCGGCGACCTCAGTCGGCTTGGTGCCACCTCCCAAAGCGGCGAGATCATGGCCAAGTCAGGAACGCCGGCCGACGTCCGGACCGTCCTGGACGGCATCCGCGAGGCGACTGCCACAGAGCCGCTATGGCCCGGTGTGGAATCGGTGGAGACGACCGCGACCGGCGTCGAGTTCCGTTTCGCTCCCGCCCCGGACGTCCGCCTGCGCCGCGCCGGCGGGGTCGAAGTGGCTTGTGTGCAATACCCCGGCGAGGACCCGGTTGAGGGGGGCTAGCTCGGACTCGGTTAGAGTCTGGGCGACAAAAGGGGGAGCTTTGCGTCGGGTGTTACGGGGAGGCCTGGGCCTCGGGCTGGCGCTGGTAGTGCTGACGGGCTGTTCGACACCCCCCGCGCTCGCCCCCGACGAGTTGCTGGGGATGCGCCAAGCGGTTGCCGAACTGGTCTCGGGGTTACGGCTGGGTGACGTCGGTCCGGTGCCGCTGGACATCTCCTCGGAGGTTGCCCAGGCGGACTTCGTCGCCGCCACCGGAGGAATGGGCAGCTTCCTGCCGATCGTCGAGTCCGGCGCGCCGAAGCTGGCCACTACGGATGGATCGGCCCGGGCTGCGCTCGTCCCGCTGCATTTCTCCTGGCAACTCCTGTCTGGCACATGGTCCTACGACAGCGCCGCACAGGTCGTCCGGCGTGGCGGTCAGTGGGTTGTCCACTGGGAGTCGAAGATCGTGCACCCCCAGTTGTCCGCCTCGTCGCGCATCGTGTTCGAGCACACCGAACCCCAGCGCGGGGCCGTCTTGGGCGCCAAGGGCGTCGCGCTGACGCCGATCAAGAAGCTGGTCCGGATCGGCATCGACAAGGGGGGCTTGTCGGAGTCGGCTCAACAGGAGTCGGCCCTCCGCCTGGCGGATGCGATGAATCGGTCCACCATGTACGCCGAGCAGGTGGCGGTTGCCGGCGGCACGGACTTCGTAGTGCTCGGCGACTTCAATCCGGCGGACGTTCCCGCGGCCGCTCGCAAGGTTCCTGGCTTCCGAGCCGTCAACGTCGTCGAACCCACCCAACCCGGTGCGGCCCGCCAAGTGGTCGGTCTCGTCGTTACGGCAGATGTCAACACTTGGCGGCGCACCGGGGGCCTCGTGCAGCCCGGGGATCGGATCGGGCTCGACGGGCTGGAACTGCGCTACGACACCCAGCTGCGAGGCAAGGCCGGGATCCGGGTTCGGCTAGTCGCGCGTCCGGCCCTCCCCAGCCCTAGCCCGAAACCCACGACCAAGCCGACGACGAGTGTCAAACCTGTCTTGCTGTACCAGGTGGCCCCGGTAGCCGGTCAGCCGCTGCGCCTGACCCTGGACGCCAAGCGCAGCGCCGACCTGGCCGCCGCGCTATCCGGACAGGCGGCGGTCACCTCGGCCGTCGCGCTGAACCCTGCCACGGGCGCCATCGAAGCCGTGGGGGAAACCGTCGAGTCGACGGACATCGCGCTCGAGGGGTTCACCGTCCCCGGGGAGCCGTTCCAGCTCGTCACGGCATTGGCACTGATGCGCAGCGGGGTGCCGCTTTCGACGAGCGTCAACTGTGTCCGCTCGATCAAGGTCGGGGCCCGCACGTTCACCACCCGACCCGGTTACCCGGCGAACAAACTGGGCAAGATGACGATCACCCAGGCGGTCGCGAACGGCTGCGGAACCGCGCTGATCCCGCTTGCGAACAAACTCAGCGGGACCGCGATCCGGGACGCGGGCGCGTCCCTTGGGATCGGCGCGGCCGCGGAGGCCGGCTTCGCCGTCGAGCGGGGTCAGATTCCCGTCCCGGACGGCCCGGAGGGCCTGGCCCAACTGATGCTGGGCCAAGGTGAGGTGGAGGTGTCGCCCGTAGCCATGGCCGGCGCGGTGGCGTCCGTGGTCGCCGGCAAGACCGTTTTGGCCTACCTCTTGGTCAACCGCGTCCCCAAGTCCGTGGCGGCACCCCTTACCCCCGGCGAGGTGGCGGGTTTGCGGGGGATCCTCACGGCCGGGGTGAGTCAGGGTGGAGCCGCCCCCTACAAGGCCGACGCCAGCCAGGGGCTTGCCGGCCTGACCAGTTTCAACAGCGAAAGCGGCGGGACGGTGGCTCAGGGGTGGGCGATCCTTCGGACGAAGGACCAGATCGTGTGCCTGTTCTCCTCCAACGGGGCCGACGGTGGCGGCAAGGTCCTGCCCGCCTACCTGCGTCCGAAGCCCTCCCCGCGCGCCTGACCATCTCGGGTCGCCTCGAAGGGCGGCCTCCACCCGGTTGAACGCGTGCCGGACGCCAGAATGGGCACATGCTGCCGCTGGAAACCCTGACTTGGTCGTGGCCCGATACGCCGATCGCCATCGCGATCGTCCTCTTGGGGTCGCTGGTGGTCCACTGGCTCCTGAACCACGGCATCAAGATTGTGGTCGAACATACGATCAGGCGCTCAGAGGCGCGGCGCCGCGGCGAAACCAGCCGGGCGGAGCGGTTGCTGGCGCGGGCCGCGGGGCTGACTTCCGAACGCCACCGGCAACGGGCGGCGACCATCGGGTCGTTACTGCGCAGCCTGTCGGCCTTCGTGATCGCCAGCATCGCGATCATGACGGTCATGTCGGTCGTGGGCATCCCGCTTGCCCCGCTGCTGACATCGGCCGGGGTGGGCGGCATTGCTCTCGCATTTGGCGCTCAGAGCCTGGTCAAGGACTTCTTGTCGGGCTTCTTCATGATCGCCGAGGATCAGTACGGCGTGGGCGATTGGATCGACACCGGCACCGTGCAAGGCACGGTGGAAGAGGTCGGTCTGCGGATTACTCGCATTCGCGACGGCAACGGCATGGTCTGGTACATCCGCAACGGCGAGATCACGCGAATCGGCAACGTTTCGCAGGGCTGGTCGACCAGCACAATCGACATTCCGGTGGCCTACGACGAGGATCCCGAGAAGGTGATGGACGTCCTGCGCCGGGTCGTGGAGCAGATCGACGCGTCGCCAGAGTGGAAGGAACAGTTGCTGGAGTCGCCAAGTGTGCTCGGCATCGACTCGATCAAAGGCGGCCAGCTGACCTTCCAGATCTCGATCAAGAGCCCACCCAATCAGCAGTGGGGGGTGGCACGCGAGATTCGCGAACGGGCGCAGCAGGAGCTCACACGGGCAGGCGTAAAGGGCCCCGCCCCTCAGCAATGAGCGCTCTCCCGATCCGTCGGGCCGGGACCTCCCCCGAGTCCGGGCCGGGGTCACTGTGACCCCGGTGGCACTCGTTTGGCCCGTCAGACCCACTCGAAATGGCCCAGGACAAGGGTTGTTACAGCCCTGAGGCCGATGTCGCGAGCGACTCGCTCCCGGATCATTGAATAACGATCATCAAAGGAGGAGATCATGACCACGTTCGGAATGCTGGCGATCGTCGCCGCGGTGTGTGTTGGGGTTCTGGTCGTGCTAGCCCTCGCGTTCGCCGTCGTCGGCGACGCCCACTGACTCGGACGCCTCACCGTCGCTCAGCCGAGCCCCCGCTCGGGTCGCGCCGACGCTGGCGGCGATCACCAACGCCATCGCGATCAGTTCGACCGGGCTCAGCAGTTCTTGCAGGATCACCAGCGCGGCCAGGGCGGCCGCGGCCGGTTCGAGGCTCATCAGGATGCCGAACACACCGGGCCGGATCTTCCGCAAGGCGACCAGTTCCAGTCCGTAGGGGAGGGCCGTCGACATCAACCCGACGCCCGCCCCCGCTCCTACGATCCACGGTCGCCACAGCTCCCCGCCGTCGTGCAGGGCCAACGGGACCACACTCACCGCGCCGACCAGGGTGGCGACGGTCAGCCCGCTGATCCCCTCCCAGGAGCGACCCACGCCACGGGCGAGGACGATGTAACCGGCCCAACCAGTCGCCGCCAGCAGCGCGAAACCGGCGCCGACCAGGTCGAAGCGGGAGCTATCGAAACCCAGCAGGGCTACTCCGAGAGCCGCAAGCAGCGCCCACACCAGATCGCGCGCCCGCTGCGAACCGAATACCGCCACCGCGAGGGGACCCAGGAACTCGATGGTCACGGCGGTTCCGATCGGAATGCGCTCGATAGCTGCGTAAAAGGCGAGATTCATCACCGCCAGGCAGGCGCCGTAGCCAACCACGACCGCCCAATCCCGCCAACGACGCCCCCCGAGCCGCGGCGGGGCGGCCAGGATGAGGATCAGCGCACCGAACGTCAGTCGCAGCGCGGCCACCTGCACCGGCGCCACCACGCCCAGGAGGATCTTCGCCACCGAAGAGCCGACCTGAACGGCGAGGATCGAGGCCACCACCAGCCAAACCGGCGGTATCCGCGCTACTCGCGCTCCCAACCGTGCCAGCGGACCCACCCGGGCACCCTAGCCGTGCTCTCTACTTCGGCCGCACCGGGTGGGGCGTGGGCCCGGGGGTGTGGAAACTTGCGGCCAGTCTGCGGGCATCGCTCGAATCTCGCCTGCGGCGGCCGAATCGTCACCCAACCCGCCGCACGATTCCACCAAGTTCGGGTTCCGGCGGGTGGGCGCCCTGGTTCATCCCACCGGGCGAGGACGCTCGCGTTAGGGTCACCTAATGAGACCCGCCCGGCTCACCAAGCGCGACGATCGCCGGCTTGCGGTGGGGGCTCCGGCCGTGGCAGCTCCCCGATGGGAGGGCCGCAGCCAGCGGGCGGCGCGATCGGAGCCGAGATCTGCCCTGGGCGACTGGTTGGGACCGACCCGAAGCAATCCGGAGGCCTGATGTTCCTGACCATCGATGGACACGCGCCCGAGCTGGCGGCCCACGTGTGGGTTGCCCCCACGGCCGTCGTGATCGGCGACGTTCACCTCGGCGAGGATTCGAGCGTCTGGTACACCACCGTCGTCCGCGCCGATCGCGAACGAATCACGATCGGGCGGGGCAGCAACTTGCAGGACGGGGTCATCGTCCACGCCGACCCAGGCTTCCCGGTCGAAGTCGGCGCGGACGTCACGGTCGGCCATCGGGCCGTCCTGCACGGGTGCCGAATCGGGGTCGGGACGCTGGTCGGCATGGGCGCCACCGTGCTCAACGGTGCCGTCATCGGCGCCGAATGCATCATCGGTGCCGGGGCGGTGGTCTCCCAGGGGGCACAGATCCCCGACCGCTCGCTCGTCCTCGGCGTCCCCGCGGTGGTCAAGCGGACACTGACCGCCCAACAGGCCCGCGCCGGACGCGATGGCGCCGCCAAGTACCGCGGCTTTGCCCGAGCCCACGCGGACGCCCTGGCGCTGGCCTGAGCCCCTACTCGGCCTGCTGAACCCACCAGGCGCGCAGGTCGGCCTCGGCACGCTCCGCCCCAAGAGGACCCTGGTCGATCCGACGCTCCAACAGGTAGCGGTACGCCCGGCCCACCGCCGGGCCCGGCGCGATGCCGAGGATCGCCATGATCTGCTGGCCGTCCAGATCGGGCCGCATCGCGTCCAGTTCCTCCTGCTCGGCCAACTCGGCGATCCGCTCCTCCAGGTGGTCGTAGGCGGCCCGCAGACGGGCCGCTTTGCGCTGGTTTCGGGTGGTGCAGTCCGAGCGGGTCAGGATGTGCAGCCGCTGAAGTTGGTCGCCGGCGTCCCGCACGTAGCGCCGAACGGCCGAGTCCGTCCACTGCCCGTCGCCGTAGCCGTGGAAGCGCAGGTGCAACTCGACCAGCTTGGCCACGTCCGCGACGACGTCGCCGGGGAAGCGCAGAGCCTGCAGCCGTTTGCGGACCAACTTCGCACCGACCACGTCGTGGTGATGGAACGACACTTTGCCCCCCGGCTCGAATCTCCGGGTGGCCGGCTTACCGATGTCGTGGAGCAGGGCCGCGAGCCGGTTGACCAGGTCCGGGCCGTCGAGCCGGGCGCGCTCCAGGTCGATCGCCTGCTCCAGCACGGTCAGGGAGTGCTCGTAGACGTCCTTGTGGCGGTGGTGTTCGTCGCGTTCGAGCCGGAGCGCGGGCAGCTCTGGCAAGACGTACTCGGCGAGCCCGGTGGCCACCAACAGGTTCAGCCCCGGGCGCGGGTCGTCGCTCAGCAGCAGCTTGCTCAGTTCGTCGCGGACGCGTTCGGCCGAGACGATCCTGATTCGCTCGGCCATCTCGACCATCGCCTTGACCACGTCGGGAGCCGGCCGGAATCCCAACTGCGAGGAGAACCGGGCCGCGCGCAGCATCCGCAACGGGTCGTCGGAGAAGGACAGCTCGGGGGCGGCCGGCGTTCGAAGGGCATGCTCGGCCAAATCGCCCAAGCCGCCGAAGGGATCGGCGAACTCGGCGCTGACCACGTCCACGGCCATCGCGTTGACGGCGAAGTCGCGCCGCAGGAGGTCGCCCCCCAGCGAGTCGCCGAAGACCACCTCCGGTTTGCGGCTGGCAGCGGAGTAGGCATCAGAGCGGTAGGTGGTGATCTCGACCAGCCAATCCCCCGCGGCGTCGACGAGGCGGCAGCCGATGGTGCCGAAGTCTCGGCCGATGTCCCAGACCGCTTTGGTGAGGCCGCGGACGATGGACTCGATCTGCTCGGGCCGGGCGTCGGTGGTGAAATCCAAATCGTTGCCCAACCGGCCCAGCAGCGCGTCCCGGACGGAGCCGCCGACCAGATGCAGCGAATGCCCGGCCGCCGTGAACTGCGCCCCAAGACGCGCGATCGACGGCGTCTCGGCCAAGAGCGCGCCGATCGAACGCGATTGGTCCGGGGTCAGGGCTGGCACGACGCGCAAGCTTACTGGCTCACCCCCGCCGATCCCGGTGGCGAACCGAGTTGCCTCCGGGTCCCGCCGCCCGCGTCAAGCCCGGGCCCCAAGGGTGCCCGACCGTAGGATGACCGGGTGATCCGTCCTCATCCGCGCGCGCGTGAGAGCGCACCCGCGGCTGGTCGGACCCCGCGGCGCCGGCCGATCCTGGCAGGACTGCTGCTGGTCGTGGCCTGCCTGGCGAGCCTGGTCGGGGCCCCGACCTCCGGCGCCGACGAGAATCCCCTGGTCACCGTCAGTCTCAGCGAGGTGCGCGCGGCCGGCACCAAACCCACCGACGAGGTCGTCCTGCGAGGGGTTGTCACCAACACCGGCAAGCAAACGATCTACAGCGTCCAGGCTCTCATCTGGCGCACCCGCGATCCGATCACCGAGCCCGAACTCTTCCGGGCCGCCCTCGACAGCCAGGTGGGTTCTCCCTATGGCGAGCGGTTGGCCGCGCGCGCGGGCAACTTCTACCGGATCACGCAGCCCGGCCAAGCGTTCGCGGCCGGCGCCAGTGCCCCGTTCGAGGTGCGCGCCACCCGAGCCGAACTCGACCTGCCCAGTTCGGGGGCGGTGTACCTGGTCGGCGTCCACGTTCGGGCCTCGCTCGACGAGAGCAGCAACTACCAGACCGTGGGACGGTCTAGGACGTTCTTGCCGGCGCCGGCGACGACTGGGACGTCCGGACAAGTGGCGACGCTGATCGTCTTGACCAGCCGGCCCTCGCAGTTGCGGCCCGGTCTGTTCGCGGACGACCATCTGGCCGCCGAACTGACCGGCTCCCTGTCCACACTGCTGACGACAGCGGCCAATCCGGCGTTCTCGTGGGTGATCGATCCGGCGCTGTACGCGGCCGTCCTCGACATGGCCGACGGCTACCGCGTCCAAAGCGGGTCGGGGACGCCCACCCCCGGCACGGGTGAGGCGGCGGCGGCCAAGTGGCTGCAGGCGTTCTCCGCCCTCCCCAC
>JBDHZK010000054.1:0-17281 GCA_039811865.1 Propionicicella sp.
ACAGGTCGCGCAAGCTGTCGTGGAGCGGATCCGCTCCGGTCAGGGCGTCGAGCTGTGGATTCCCTGGCAGCTACGGGCAATGTTCGCCGGGGGCAAGCTGTTGCCGCGCTCGATCTGGCGGAAGATGCCGCGGTAGGCCCGCCTCGGCCCCGAGCGTTCTAGGACCCGCGTCGGGTCGGACGCGCCGTCAGTTGGGCCCGGCGAACCGTTTCGGAGCCGCGAAGCGTCAACCGACGACGCGATTTGCCCCAGGCGGTGAGCGAGCAGGCTGGAAATGGTCAACGCACCGCACCAAGAGTAACCGGGGCGCTCGGTGAGGGCTCCCGTTGGGCGTCGAGGGCTTCTGTTGTGGGGAGGCCCTCGGTGGTTTGGGGAGGTCCTCGGTGAGGGCTCCCGTTGTGCCGAGGGCGGCGTGCGCCGAGACGATGGCGGCGACTCCGCCAGCACCATCCGGCGGATCGGCCGCCGAGCGGCCCCGACGGCGCCCGAAGACCCGGATTTGGCATCCGGGCGGGAGTTTGGAACAATCTACGGGTTGCTCCGAAGGAGTCGCGGTGGCGCGGCCTGGATCCAGTCCCGGTCAGCGCGGCGCGACGCTCCCGACGCAAGCCAGGCGGTCGACGCCCGGTCCCACACCTCAGGTCGCGAGATTGTTTGCGGCCCAGTGCGGCCCGAATGCCCGACACGCCCGACCTCGGGGGCCGCAGGAGCAGGCGGGTTGTGCGGGCCATCGGGCCTAAGCGACCAAAAGTCCCACCGGACGAGCAGGAACGAGAAGAGGGAACAGTGGCTGGACAAAAGATCCGGATCCGGCTCCGGGCCTACGACCACGAGGTCATCGACAGCTCGGCGCGCAAGATCGTCGACACCGTGACCCGCACTGGTGCGAAGGTCGCGGGCCCCGTGCCCCTGCCCACCGAGAAGAACGTGTTCTGCGTGATCCGTTCTCCCCACAAGTACAAGGACAGCCGCGAGCACTTCGAGATGCGCACGCACAAGCGGCTGATCGACATCCTCGACCCGACGCCGAAGACCGTCGACTCGCTGATGCGGCTCGACCTGCCGGCCGGTGTCGACATCGAGATCAAGCTTCCGTGAGGTCAGCGCAGATGAATACCGAACGCAAAGTAAAGGGGCTGCTGGGCACCAAGCTCGGCATGACCCAGCTCTGGGACGCCAACAACAAGGTCGTCCCGGTGACCGTGATCCAGGCGGGTCCCTGCGTGGTGACCCAGGTCCGCACGCCTGAGAAGGACGGCTACTCCGCCGTCCAGCTCGGCTTCGGCGCCGTGAAGGCCAAGTCGGTGACCAAGCCCGAGGCGGGCCACTTCGAAAAGGCCGGCGTCACCCCCCGCAAGCACCTCGTCGAACTGCGCACCGCGGACGCGTCGGAGTACACCCTGGGCCAAGAGCTCACCGCCGACCTGTTCGCAGCGGCTGACTTCGTGGACGTCGTGGGCGTCTCCAAGGGCAAGGGCACCGCTGGCGTCATGAAGCGTCACGGCTTCCACGGTCTGCGCGCCAGCCACGGTGTGCACCGCAAGCACCGCTCGCCGGGCTCGATCGGCGCTTCGGCCACGCCCAGCCGGATCTTCCCCGGCCTGCGGATGGCCGGCCGGATGGGCGTCCAGCAGGTCACCGTCCAGAACCTAACCGTGCACGCCGTGGACGCCGAGCGTGGCCTGATCCTGGTCAAGGGTGCGATCCCGGGGCCGAAGGGGTCGCTGGTCGTCGTGCGCAGCGCCACCAAGAAGGGAGCGGTCGCATGAGCGAGACCAACTCCGTGAAGGTCCTCGGGGCCAAGGGCAAGACCGCCGAGCTGCCCGACGACATCTTCGGCGTGCAGGTCAACATCCCGCTGATCCACCAGGTCGTCGTCGCCCAGCAGGCGGCCGCCCGGCAGGGGACGCACGCGACCAAGACGCGCGGGCAGGTTGCCGGCGGCGGCGCGAAGCCGTGGCGCCAAAAGGGCACCGGTCGCGCGCGGCAGGGCTCGCGCCGCGCCCCGCAGTGGACCGGAGGTGGCATCGTCCATGGCCCACAGCCGCGCAGCTACGCCCAGCGGACGCCCAAGAAGATGATCGCCGCCGCCTTGCGCGGAGCGCTTTCGGACCGCGCGGCCGACGGCCGGGTCCACGTGGTCGACTCGATCGTCTCCGACGCCAAGCCCAGCACCCGGACGGCGCTGAAGGCGCTGGCCAAGGTGGGTGGCGCCAAGCTGCTCGTCGTCTTGGACCGGACCGAGCCCACCGCGTGGCTGAGCCTGCGCAACGTGGCCTCCGTTCACGTCCTGGCGGTCGACCAGCTGAACGCCTATGACGTCCTTTGTGCCGACGACGTGGTCTTCACCTCAGCCGCACTGGACACCTTCGTCAACGGCGGGTCCGCCCCGGCGGCCGTCGGGGAAGAGGTTGTCGAGGCCGAGGTTGGCGCCGAGGACAGCGAGGAGAAGAAGTGAGCGACAGCGTCAAGATTCGCGACCCGCGAGACATCCTGCTCGCGCCGGTCGTCAGCGAAAAGAGTTACGGCCTGTTGGACGAGAACAAGTACACGTTCCTCGTCTCGACCAAGGCCAACAAGACCGAGATCAAGATCGCCGTTCAGCAGGTCTTCGACGTCACGGTCACCAACGTGAACACGATCAACCGCCAGGGCAAGCGTCGGCGCACCCGCGCCGGCTGGGGCAAGCGTCCCGACACCAAGCGCGCCATCGTGACCGTTGCCGATGGCCAGCGCATCGACATCTTCGGAGGCCCGGTCTCCTGACCGGGGTGGAGAGGAAGCACCCATGGGTATCCGTAAGTACAAGCCGACCACCCCGGGCCGTCGCGGCTCGTCCGTGGCGGACTTCGTCGAGCTGACCCGCTCGACACCGGAGAAGTCGCTGCTGCGTCCCGGCAACAAGACCGGCGGCCGAAACAACCAGGGCCGGATCACCACCCGGCACATCGGCGGTGGCCACAAGCAGTCCTACCGGCTGGTCGACTTCAAGCGCTACGACAAGGACGGCGTCCCGGCCAAGGTCGCGCACATCGAGTACGACCCGAACCGGACGGCCCGGATCGCGCTGCTGCACTACCGCGACGGCGAGAAGCGCTACATCATCGCGCCGAACGGGCTGAAGCAGGGCGCGGCCGTGGAGGCCGGCGAGGCCGCCGACATCAAGGCCGGTAACAACCTGCCGCTGCGCAACATCCCCGTCGGCACGGTCGTGCACGCGGTGGAGTTGCGTCCCGGCGGCGGCGCCAAGCTGGGCCGCGCGGCCGGTGCCCGCATCCAGCTCGTCGCCCGCGAGGGCAAGATGGCCACGCTGCGCATGCCCTCGGGCGAGATGCGCATGGTGGACGTCCGCTGCCGCGCGACGATCGGTGAGGTCGGCAACGCCGAGCAGAGCAACATCAACTGGGGCAAGGCGGGCCGTAGCCGCTGGAAGGGCGTCCGCCCGACCGTCCGCGGTGTCGCCATGAACCCGATCGACCACCCGCACGGTGGCGGTGAGGGCAAGACCTCCGGCGGCCGCAACCCGGTCTCCCCGTGGGGCAAGCCCGAGGGCCGCACCCGCGACAAGAACAAGGCCAGCAGCCGTCTGATCGTCCGTCGCCGCAAGGCCGGCAAGAAGCGCTGATTTCAGGAGTTGAGGAGTAACCCATGCCACGCAGCCTGAAAAAGGGCCCCTTCGTCGACGATCACCTGGTGAAGAAGGTCGAGGCGCAGAACGCCAAGAACAGCCACCAGATCATCAAGACCTGGTCGCGCCGCTCGATGATCATTCCCGACATGATCGGGCACACCATCGCGGTGCACGACGGACGCAAGCACGTCCCGGTGTTCATCACCGAGTCGATGGTCGGTCACAAGCTCGGTGAGTTCGCCCCCACGCGCACCTACCGCGGCCACATCAAGGAAGACAAGAAGTCGCGCCGCCGCTGAGGCGAGCAGAAGAGGAAAGATTGATGAGCACAAAGACTGAGCGACCCAGCCGTCGCGCTGCCCTGCTCGGGGATCGTCCTGGCTCGTTCGCGATCGCGCGGCACGTGCGGATGTCCCCGACGAAGGTGCGCCGCGTCGTCGACCTCGTGCGCGGCATGGACGTCCCGGACGCCCTCGCCACGCTGAAGTTCGCGCCGCAGGCCGCCAGCGAGCAGGTGTACCAGGTGGTGGCCTCCGCGGCCGCCAACGCCGAGCAAACCGAGAAGCTGCGCCGCGACGAACTGTTCGTCTCGAAGGCGTTCGTCGACGAGGGCATGACCCTGCGCCGGATCCGGCCCCGGGCCAAGGGCTCGGCCAGCCGCATCCTCAAGCGGGCCAGCCACATCACCGTCGTCGTCGAGCCGCGCGAGAGCGGGAAGGGAGCCTGACCATGGGCCAAAAGATCAATCCCCATGGCTTCCGCCTGGGCATCACGACCGACCACAAGACGCGCTGGTACGCCGACAAGAACTACGCCAACTACGTGGGCGAGGACGTCAAGATCCGCAAGTACCTGACCTCCAAGCTGGAGCGGGCGGGGATCTCCTCGGTCGAGATCGAGCGCCGCTCCGAGCGGGTCACGATCTACCTCTACGCCGCCCGGCCGGGCATCGTGATCGGCCGCAACGGCGCCGAGGCCGAGCGGGTCCGCGGCGAGTTGGAGAAGCTGACCGGCAAGCAGGTGCAGCTGAACATCCTCGAAGTGAAGAACCCCGAGATCGACGCCCAGCTGGTTGCCCAGGGCATCGCCGAGCAGCTGAGCGCCCGGGTGGCGTTCCGCCGGGCGATGCGCAAGGCGCAGCAAAGCGCCATGCGCGCCGGTGCCGCCGGCATCCGGATTCAATGCTCGGGCCGTCTCGGCGGCGCCGAGATGAGCCGTTCGGAGTTCTACCGCGAGGGTCGCGTCCCGCTGCACACGCTGCGCGCCGACATCGACTACGGCTTCTTCGAGGCCCGGACGACCTTCGGCCGGATCGGCGTGAAGGTTTGGATCTACAAGGGTGACGTCTCCGGGACGCGCGCCGAGCGCGCCGCCCAGAAGGCCGCCCGCGCGGCCGCCGGTGGCCGCCAGCGTCCGACCCGCGGACCGCGTCGCGACGGTGGGGGCGGGCGTGGCCCGGCCGATCGTGGCGGACGCCGCCGGACCGAGGGTGTCGCCGAGGGCGTCACCGAGCCGGCCACCACGAGTGAGAACGCAGGAGCCTGAAGATGTTGATTCCGCGTAGAGTCAAGCACCGCAAGCAGCACCACCCGCGCCGCGACGGCGCCGCCAAGGGTGGCACCAAGCTCGCCTTCGGTGACTTCGGGATCCAGGCGCTGGAGTCGTCCTACCTGACGAACCGCCAGATCGAGTCCGCTCGTATCGCCATGACCCGGCACATCAAGCGTGGCGGCAAGGTGTGGATCAACGTCTACCCCGACCGTCCGCTGACCAAGAAGCCCGCCGAGACCCGCATGGGTTCGGGCAAGGGCTCGCCCGAGTGGTGGATCGCCAACATCAAGCCCGGCCGGGTGCTCTTCGAGCTGTCCGGCGTGCACGAGGACGTGGCCCGCGAGGCCATGCGCCTGGCGATTCACAAGCTCCCGTTCAAGGCTCGCTTCATCAAGCGGGAAGCAGGTGAGATCTGATGGCGAACAAGACCGTGACCGCCACCGAGCTTCGCGGCCTGAGCCGCGACGAACTCAACACCAAGGTGCGTGAGTTGAAGGAAGAGCTGTTCGGGCTGCGTTTCGCCGCGGCCACCGGCCAGCTGGAGTCGCACGGCCGTCTGCGTGAGGCCCGTAAGGACATCGCGCGGATCTACACCGTGCTGCAGGAGCGCAAGCTCGGCATCGTCCCCGACCCCGACGCTGACAAGGAAGCGTGAGCATGAGTGAGAACACCGCCAAGCGCGGCGCGCGAAAGGTCCGTGAGGGGATCGTCGTGTCCGACAAGATGGACAAGACCGTGGTCGTGTCCGTCGAGTCCCGCGTGAAGCACCCGCTGTACGGCAAGGTCATGACCCGCAGCGAGCGGCTCAAGGCCCACGACGAGGACAACAGCGCCGGCGTCGGCGACCGCGTCCGGGTCATGGAGACCCGCCCGCTGTCGGCCGCGAAGCGCTGGCGCCTGGTCGAGATCGTCGAAAAGGCCAAGTAACAACGGTTCCACCAGGCCGGCCACGAGCCGGAACCGGTGAGACGAAGGAGAAACAATGATCCAGCAGGAGACGCGACTCAAAGTCGCCGACAACACGGGTGCCAAGGAGCTGCTTTGCATCCGCGTGCTCGGTGGCTCGAAGCGTCGTTACGCGGGCCTCGGCGATCGCATCGTCGCCACCGTCAAGGACGCCATTCCCGGCGGCAACGTCAAGAAGGGCGATGTCGTCAAGGCCGTGGTCGTCCGCACCAAGAAGGAGCACCGGCGCGCCGACGGCTCCTACATTCGCTTCGACGAGAACGCCGCGGTGATCTTGAAGAACGACGGGGAGCCGCGCGGAACCCGCATCTTCGGCCCCGTCGGCCGCGAACTGCGCGAGAAGCGCTACATGCGCATCATCTCGCTCGCCCCGGAGGTGATCTGAATGGCCAACTCACTGACCGTGAAGAAGGGTGACCGCGTCAAGGTCATCGCCGGCAAGGACAAGGGCCGCGTCGGCGAGGTTCTCGCCGCGTACCCCGCCGACAGCCGCGTCCTGGTGCAGGGCGTGAACATCGTCAAGCGGCACGTCAAGGATTCCGGCACCCAGAACCGCCAGGTCAAGAAGGGCGGGATCATCTCGTCCGAGGCGCCGATCCACGTGTCGAACGTCGCCCTGGTCGTGAAGGTCGACGGCAAGGAGGTGACCACCCGCGTCGGCTACGAGCGGCGCGAGGTCACCAAGACCCGTCCGGACGGCTCGGAGTACAAGTCGACCCGCAGCGTGCGGATCGCGCGCAAAACGGGGAAGGAGATCTGATGAGCACCGCCACCGCCACCCCGGCGGCCAAGGAGCTGCCCCGCCTGAAGAAGCGCTACCGCGAGGAGATCTCGCCGGCGCTGCACAAGGAGTTCGGCTACGCCAACGTCATGCAGATCCCCGGTCTGGTCAAGATCGTGGTCAACATGGGGGTCGGCGAGGCCGCACGCGACTCGAAGGTGATCGACGGGGCCGTCCGCGACCTCACCCAGATCACCGGGCAGAAGCCGTCGGTCACCAAGGCCCGCAAATCCATCGCTCAGTTCAAGCTGCGCGAGGGCATGCCGATTGGTTGCCACGTGACGCTTCGCGGCGACCGCATGTGGGAGTTCGCCGACCGGCTGCTCACGCTGGCGCTGCCGCGCATCCGCGACTTCCGGGGCCTGTCGGCCCGGCAGTTCGACGGCTTGGGCAACTACACGTTCGGGCTCAGCGAGCAGGTCATGTTCCACGAGATCGATCAGGACAAGATCGACCGCACCCGGGGCATGGACATCACGTTCGTCACCTCCGCCACCACCGACGACGAGGGGCGCGCCTTGCTGAAGGCGCTCGGGTTCCCGTTCAAGGCGCCGGAGAACGACCCGAAGAAGGTCGCGGTGCGCCGCCGCGGTCCCATCGTCAAGGGCAAGGGCGCCGGCAAGGCCGCACCCGCCAAGAAGAAGAAGTGAGGCAGTAGATGGCTAAGACCGGTTTGAAGGTCAAGCAGGCGCGTAAGCCGAAGTTCGCCGTCCGGGCCTACACCCGGTGCCAAAAGTGCGGTCGCCCGAAGTCGGTCTACCGCAAGTTCGGCCTGTGCCGGATCTGCCTGCGGGAGATGGCCCACCGCGGCGAACTGCCCGGCGTGACCAAGTCGTCTTGGTGACGCGTCCTCACAACTGAACCTCCGGCTAAGCCGGCACCCGGTCCCGAGCGGGATCGCGAATTGCTACGGGGTAGGTCCCACTGGGAAACCGCCGCGGGAAGGAAGTAACGAAAAGTCATGATGACTGATCCGATCGCAGACATGCTCACGCGTCTGCGCAACGCCAACCAGGCGTACCACGACTCGACGACCATGCCGCACAGCAAGATCAAGGCGGGCATCGCCGAGATCTTGAAGGCGCAGGGTTACATCGCCGACTACGCGGTGGTCGACCCGGCCGAGGGCGAGGTCGGCAAGTCGCTGCAGATCACCCTCAAGTACGGGCAGAACCGGGAGCGCTCCATCGCGGGCGTGCGCCGCATCTCGAAGCCGGGCCTGCGGGTGTACGCGAAGTCGACGGCGCTGCCCAAGGTCCTCGGCGGCCTGGGGATTGCCATCATCTCGACCTCCCAGGGCTTGCTCACCGACAAGGAAGCCAAGTCCGCAAGCGTCGGCGGGGAAGTCCTCGCCTACGTCTGGTGACGTAAGGAGCGCGCAGATATGTCTCGTATTGGAAAGCTTCCGATTCCGGTTCCGCCCGGCGTCGACGTGACCGTAGAAGGTCAGCAGGTGCAGGTGAAGGGTCCGAAGGGGACGCTGAGCCACACCATCGCCCAGCCGATCGTGGTCGATCGGGTCGATGGCCAGCTACAGGTCAGCCGTCCCGACGATGAGCGCGAAAGCCGCGCGTTGCACGGCCTCACCCGGACACTGGTCGCCAACATGGTCACCGGAGTGACCGCCGGCTTCGAGAAGAAGCTGGAGATCGTCGGCGTCGGTTACCGCGTCATCTCCAAGGGCCCCACCCAGTTGGAGTTCGCGCTCGGCTTCAGCCACCCCGTGGTCGTCACCGCGCCCGACGGCATCACGTTCAGCGTCGAGTCGCAGACCAAGTTCACGGTCTACGGCGTCGACAAGCAGGCCGTTGGCCAGGTTGCGGCCAACATCCGCAAGCTGCGCAAGCCCGAGCCGTACAAGGGCAAGGGCGTTCGCTACGCCGGCGAGAAGGTTCGCCGCAAGGTTGGAAAGGCTGGTAAGTGATGGCCATCTCGCTCCGCAAGCACAAGGGTCTGGCCGACAAGACGGTCGCCCGCCTGCGTCGGCAGGACCGCGGCCGCAAGCGCATCTTCGGTGTCGCCGAGCGCCCGCGCCTGGTCGTCACCCGCTCCGCTCGCCACATCGGCGCGCAGGTCGTGGACGACGTCCGGGGCGTCACGCTCGCTTCGGCGTCCACGATGGAGGCGGACGTCCGGGCCCTGGCCGGTGACAAGTCGGCGAAGGCCAAGGCGGTCGGTGAGTTGCTGGCCGACCGGGCCAAGAAGGCCGGCATCGAGCAGGTCGTCTTCGACCGGGCCGGCAACAAGTACCACGGGCGGGTCGCGGCGTTGGCCGACGGCGCGCGCGCGGCCGGGCTCGGGTTCTAGTCCACGACGGAAGGAAACAAAGCGATGAACACCAACCAGGGTCGCCGGGGTCCCGGCGCCGGGGGTGAGCGGGGTCGCGGCCGGGACGACCGTCGTGGGCCGGGCGCTGCCGCCGAGAAAGAGAAGAGCCAGTACCTGGAGCGCGTCGTGGCGATCAACCGCGTCGCGAAGGTCGTCCAGGGCGGACGCCGGTTCAGCTTCACCGCGCTGGTCGTCGTCGGTGACGGCGACGGCACCGTGGGCGTCGGCTACGGCAAGGCCAAGGAGGTGCCCGCGGCGATCGCCAAGGGCGTCGAGGAGGCCAAGAAGCACTTCTTCCGCGTGCCGCGCATCCAGGGCACCATCCCGCACCCCGTGCAGGGCGAAAAGGCGGCCGGCGTGGTCATGCTGCGCCCGGCGTCCCCGGGCACCGGCGTCATCGCCGGCGGCTCGGCTCGCGCCGTGCTGGAGTGTGCGGGCGTGAAGGACGTCTTGGCCAAGTCGCTGGGCTCGTCCAATGCGATCAACGTCGTGCACGCGACGGTGGCCGCGCTCCAGGGGCTCGAGCAGCCGGAGGCGGTCGCTCGCCGGCGTGGGCTGTCCGTCGAGGACGTCACCCCGGCCGCGCTGCTCAAGGCGCGCAAGGAGGGCTGAGCGATGGCGAAGCTGAGGATCACGCAGATCAAGTCCGGGATTTCCGGCAAGCAGAATCACCGCGACACCCTGCGTTCGCTGGGTTTGAAGCGGATCGGTGACGTGGTGGAGAAGGACGACCGGCCCGAGTTTCGCGGGATGGTCAACACCGTGACCCACCTGGTCACCTGTGAGGAGGTCGACTGACATGGCGCTGAAGGTTCACCACCTGCGCCCGGCGCCGGGCGCCAAGACCGCCAAGACCCGCGTGGGTCGCGGTGAGGGTTCGAAGGGCAAGACCGCGGGCCGAGGCACCAAGGGCACCGGCGCGCGCAAGAACACCCCGGAGAACTTCGAGGGCGGGCAGATGCCGCTGCACATGCGGCTGCCCAAGCTTCGCGGGTTCGCCAACCCGTTCCGGGTGGAGTACGCCGCGGTCAACTTGTCCAAGCTGGCCGAGTTGTACCCCTCGGGTGGGGACGTCACCCCGGCCGACCTGGTCGCCAAGGGTGCCGTCCGCAAGAACACCCTGGTGAAGGTGCTCGGCGGCGGCGAGCTCAGCGTGAAGCTGAACGTCACCGCGAACGCGTTCTCCGCCTCGGCGCAGGCGAAGATCGAGGCCGCCGGCGGTTCGGTCAACAAGGCCTGAGCCGGCTGGCAGTTACTGACGACGGCGGGACACCCCTTGAGGGGTCCCGCCGTCGTCGTGCGTCCTGGGTCGCTCGAGATCTGGTCGTCTCGGGAAGCGAAGGCGCCACTTGTTCCTCGCGGCCGAAGGGCCGCGTCGTCCCGCGTCCTTTTCGGGCGCCGAGCTGGGACGCGCTGACATGCGTCGGCCATCGACGCGTTGCGGCCGTCAAGGTTGGCTTGTGGGAAACGAACGCCGGTCCCCCGTACAGTCCCAGGATTCCGGCGCAGGGGGAGTGAGTTGGTAGAGTTCAGCAGGTTGCCCGTGGACTAGCTGCTCCGGGCGCGCCCCGCGGCCACCGCGTCGCAGCACTGATGTTCTAACAGGGAGAGCGATCCCGCGATGCTTTCGGCCTTCGCCAACGCGTTCCGCACGCCGGATCTGCGCAAGAAGATCTGGTTCACGCTGTTCATCTTGGCGGTGTTCCGGCTGGGGTCGTCGATCCCGACGCCGAACGTCAACATGCAGCAGGTCCAGGTGTGTTCGGCCCAAGCCTCCACGGGCGAGCAGGCCGGCCTGTACTCGATGATCAACCTGCTCTCAGGCGGGGCGCTGCTCCACCTGACGATCTTCGCGCTGGGGATCATGCCCTACATCACCGCGAGCATCATCCTGCAGTTGTTGACCGTCGTCATCCCGCGCCTGGAGACCCTCAAGAAGGAGGGCGCGGCCGGTACCGCCAAGATCACCCAGTACACGCGCTACCTGACGCTCGTGTTGGCGGTGTTGAACGCCACCGCGTTCGTCACGTTGGCCGTGAACGACCAGTTGTTCCGCGGCTGCACCGGGATCGTCTACAACAAGGACATCTTCAGCGTCATCGTGATGGTGCTGACCATGACGGCCGGCACCGGAATCATCATGTGGCTGGGCGAGTTGATCACCGACCGCGGCGTCGGCAACGGCATGTCGGTGATGATCTTCACCCAGATCGCGGCGCAGTTCCCGGCCCAGCTGTGGGGGATCAAGGAGTCCCGCCCGGGCTCGCAGGGCTGGCTGGTGTTCGGCATCGTCCTCGCGGTCGGCCTGCTGGTGATGGCCGGAGTGATCTACATCGAGCAGGCGCAGCGGCGGATTCCCGTCCAGTACGCCAAGCGGATGGTGGGGCGGCGGATGTTCGGCGGCTCGACCACCTATATCCCGCTGAAGGTGAACCAGTCCGGCGTCATCCCGGTCATCTTCGCCTCGTCGATGCTCTACCTGCCGGTGCTGTACTCGCAGTTCCAGCCCGACAACCCCGTTTCGGCCTGGATCGCCGGCAACCTGGTCACCGGCGACCACTTCTGGTACAACCTGATCTTCTTCTTCCTGATCATCTTCTTCGCCTACTTCTACGTCGCGATCACCTTCGACCCGGTCGAGATCGCCGACAACATGAAGAAGTACGGCGGCTTCATCCCCGGGATCCGGGCCGGACGGGCGACGCAGGAGCACCTGGCGTTCGTGATCTCCCGCCTGACCGCGCCGGGTTCGCTCTACCTGGCCGTGATCTCGATGATTCCGGCCGTTGCGTTCGCGTTCCTCGGGACGTCCGGTAAGTTCCCCTTCGGCGGCACTTCGATCCTGATCATGGTGGGCGTTGGCCTGGACACGGTCAAGCAGATCGAAAGCCAGCTGCAGCAGCGCAACTACGAAGGGTTCCTCAAGTGAGACTCCTGATCATGGGCGCCCCCGGCGCCGGCAAGGGCACCCAGGCCAAGGGCATCGCCGCCCACTATGGGGTCCCCGCCATCTCCACCGGGGACATCTTCCGCAGCAACGTGGCCAACCAGACCGAACTCGGCCTGCTGGTGAAGCGGATCATGGCCGAGGGCGGGTACGTCCCCGACGAGGTCACCGTGCAGATCGTCGCCGATCGGCTCGAAGAGCCGGACGCAGCCGGTGGCTTCTTGCTGGACGGCTTCCCGCGCACGGTCGGACAGGTCGGCGCGCTCGACCAGATCCTCGCCAAGGACGGCCGGGCGATCGACGCGGTCGTCTCCTTGGTCGCCGACGTCGACCAGCTCGTGGGCCGGCTGCTCAAGCGCGCCGAGATCGAGGGTCGCGCCGATGACAACGAGGAGACCATCCGGCGGCGCATGGAGGTCTACGAGGCCGAGACCGAGCCGCTGCTGGCCGTCTACCGCGACCGCGGCGCGCTCGTCGAGGTGGACGGCATGGGCGACGTGAACGAGGTCGCGCAGCGCATCACCGCCGCTTTGGACGCGAAGGTTGCCAAGGGCTGATGCCCCGCGGGATTGAGCTGAAGCGCCCCAGCCAGCTGGCGGCCATGCGCCGATCCGGGCTGGTGGTGGCGCGGACGCTCGACCGAGTGCGTTCGGCCGCTGCGCCCGGCGTCACCACCGGGCAACTGGACGAGGTGGCGCGGTCGTGCCTCGCCGAGGCCGGCGCGGGTTCGTCCTTTCTGGGCTACGGCGTCGCGTACGGGGTGCCCGCGTACCCGGCCGTGACGTGCATCTCGGTGAACGACGAGGTGGTGCACGGCATCCCCGGTGATCGGGTGTTGGCGGCCGGAGACCTGGTCAGTGTCGACTTCGGCGCGTACCTGGCCGGCTGGCACGGCGACTCGGCGGTGACCTTCGGCGTGGGCGAGCTCTCGCCCGAGGCGGCGGTGCTCAGCGAGGTCACCCGCGAAGCGATGTGGCAGGGGATCGCGGCGGCCCGTTACGGGGGGCACATCGGCGACATCTCGGCAGCCGTCGAGGCGGCCGTGCGCTCGGCCGGCGGCTTCGGCATCGTCGCCGAGTACACCGGTCACGGTATTGGCACCGCCATGCACCAGGCCCCGGACGTCCCCAATGTGCGCCACGGCGGCCGCGGAGCGCGGCTGGCGGACGGCATCTGCCTAGCCATCGAACCCATGGTCACCGCCGGAAGCGCCGATACCCGCACTTTGGCCGACGAGTGGACGGTCGTGACCCGCGACGGCGGCTGGGCCGCCCACTGGGAGCACACCGTGGCCATCACCAAGGCCGGCCTGTTCGTGCTGACCGCCGAGGACGGCGGCGAAGCCGAGCTGACCGCGCGCGGGGCCAAGTTCGCGCCGCTGTCCGGCCGCTAGGCCCGCAGCCGGCCTCAGCGGCCGCTAGAGGTCGAGCTCCCAGGTAGCGCCGGTGCTGACCCGCTCGAAGCCCAATTGCTCGTTGACCGCCAGCATCCAGCGGTTCTCGCCGGCGTTCCAGGTGTGGACGACCTCGGCCGACGGGCGGGCCTGGGCCAGCCGCTGCAGGTTGGCCGCCTTGACCCACAGGCCCAGCCGATGGCCGCGATGGGCCGCGACCACCAACGTGTCCTCCTGGTACACCCGCTCTGGATGGTCGTCGGGGGAGACGAGCTGGGTGTAGGCGACCAGCTCACCGGAGTCGAGGTGCTGCGCCGCCATCGTGAACACCTCTCGGCGGGTGGTCATCCCCTGGTCGTGGACGGCGACCCGCTCGGCGTCCCAGATCTCCTTGGCGAAACTCGTCTCGCCAAGGGGGACGTCCGTGCTCATGTGCACCCGCAGCCGCGCCATCGCCGGCCGCCATCGCGGAGGAGTCACCCCCGTCCACCCAACGAGCCGATAGCCGGGAAGGGCCTTGGCCTCCGCCTGTGCCAGCCAAGCCGCGATCGCATCCGCAGGTAGGGGCAGGGTCAATGCGGAGTGGCGCTCGCCCTGCTTGAGGACGAACCCGCGCTGCAGCGCGAAGCGGACCTCCGGATCGGAGGCGCTCAACTCGCCGATCCCGGTGGGCACGGCCAGGCCCGTCCCCGGGGCCGCTTCCAGGCGATGACTCGACCAGGTCTGCAGCACGCGGCGCTCGTCCGCGCGGGCGGCGCGGACGACCTCGCTGAGCAGCGCGGTCCCGATGCCCTGGCCCCGGACGTCCGGGCGCACCGACAGGTCCATCATGGCCAGGTGGAGGTTGTCCAGCCTCGGAAGAAAAGCCCAGGCGACGCCCAAGGCTTCGCCAGGCGCGCTCCCGGTCGCCGACACCTGCGCAAGTCCGAGCGGCCCGAGCGGCGCCTCCGGAGCGGGAGGGTCCGCCAGCGCGACGAGCCAGTGCTTTTTGGTTTGGCTTTGGTCGAAGTAGCGACGGACGAGGAACTCGGCGGGGTCACTGAGGTCATAACCGGTTGCCTGAACGCTCACCGCGCTCTCGACCGCGCAGGCGCTGCGCGCCAGCGGCGACGGAGCGGCTTCCGGGGCGGCGACGACGAACTGGGCGATATGGAACTGCACGGAGAGCCAGTCTGAGTGGCCGACGCCCGCCCGGCAAGTGGATTTATCCGGCGGCAACCCCGGGCTGGTGCTCTGGGCAGGGCCGGTATCGGGACGAGCAGCGAGCCCAGCTTCGGGCCGCCCGAAAAGATACGCAACAGTAAGGGCGGAAACGGATGTTGGTATGCGCCCAGATGTCAAAGGTGCGTCAATGTCGATCGGAGAACTGGCGAAAACCCCCACTGACCGCATCCGAGTGCGTCATGCTGACCCTGCGGCGCCGGGGTTACGCCGAACAACGGTGTTAGGAAGAAAGGCTGCTGATGGCAACGGACACCATCCTGATCGTCGAGCGCGAGTTCGACTATCCCCGCCAGCGAGTGTTCAAGGCGCTGACGGATCCGGCTCTGATCACCAAGTGGCTCGCTCCCGCCGGTTGGAGCGTGCTCGACGGCTCGGTCGTCAGCGAGCCCCATATCGGTGGCCGGTTTCGCAATACCAAGGTCAACGACGCCGATCCGCAGAAAATGCGGGTGATCGACGGGATCTACACAGAGGTCTTCGACCCAGACGTGGTCGTCGTGCGGCACCGGATCACCGGCGTCCAGGGCGTCGACGCCACGTCGGTCGTGGAGTTGCGAGTCGAGTTCACCAAGACGGGCCGAAACGGCACGTTCGTCCGTGTCATCCAGGGGCCATACACCCCGGAAGCCGCCCAGGACTACAGCGACGGCTGGGAGACCATGCTGGACAAGCTCGAGTCCTTGCTGGCCGCTGGTTAACGGATCGCCAAGTCGCCAGGAAGGAATGATGAGCACTCCAACGAAGTCACACACGGCGGTCGTCCGGCACAAGCCGATGATGACCCTGCCCCAGATTCTGCTGATGAACCTGGGATTCTTCGGCATTCAATACAGCTTCGGGATGCAGCAAACGGCTGTGAACCCGATCTTCACGATGCTGAACGCGAAGCCCGAAGAGCTTCCGATCATGAACCTCGCCGGACCGCTCACCGGCCTGCTCGTGCAGCCCGTGATCGGCGCGATGTCGGACCGGACTTGGTCGCCCAAGTGGGGACGCCGCAAGCCGTTCTTCATCGTCGGGGCGGTCGGCTGCAGCATCGGCCTGTTCTTGTTCCCCTTCGCCTCCTCGGTCGTCATGGCGGTGATGCTCCTTTGGCTGCTCGACATCAGTAACAACACCGCCATGGAGCCCTACCGGGCGTTCATCGCCGACAAGCTCCCGCCGTCCCAGCTCGGCAAGGGCTTCTTGGCCCAGTCGTTCTTCACCGGGCTCGGCATCACGTTGGCCAACGTTTCGCTGTTCATCTTCCAGCAGTTCATGGTCGGCGCCCTGGCCAACGGCATTCCCTATTGGGTGCTCTCGGCGTTCATGCTGGGCGCGGTTTGTTCCATCGGAACCGTGCTGGTTTCGGTGCTGACCACGCATGAGATTCCGCCGACCGACGAAGAACTCGCCAAGATGCGGGCCAAGAACAAGGGCAGCAACCCGCTCAAGGAGATCTGGGAGGCCATCGTCGAGATGCCGACCGAGCTCCGCAAGCTCGCCCTGGTCTACCTGTTCCAGTGGTACGGCATGCAGTGCTACTGGCAGTTCGTCGCGCTCTCGGTGGCCCAGTCGTCGTTCGACGTCAACGTGCTCGAGGGCAACTACGCGAAGGATCCGAAGTATCTCGAGGCGGTCAGTTGGACCGGCCTGGTGAACGGCTTCTACAACATCATCACGTTCTGCGTGGCCTTCAGCCTGGTGAGCATGGCCAAGCGGTACGGCGCCAAGTACGTCCACATCAGTTGCCTGGTGCTGGCCGCGATCGGGTTGATGATCTTCCCGCACATCGAGAACAAGTTCTTGCTGTTCATCCCGATCATCGGTCTGGGCATCGCGTGGGCGTCCATCATGGGCGTGCCGTACATCATGGCCGTCCGGATGGTTCCCTCCACCCGGTTCGGCGTCTACATGGGGATCATCAACATGATGATCGTCATCCCGATGCTGATCCAGAACGTCACCTTCGGCCCGATCATGAAGAACTTCCTGGGCGAAAACCCAGGCAACGCGATCATGTTCGCGGGGGCGTTCTTGGCCCTTGCGGCCGTGGCGATGCTCTGGATCAAGGAGCCGCCGATCGTCCGCGACGTCGACGAGATGGTGGTCCCCGTGGGCGGCGGCCACTAGTCGAACCAACTCACCGGCCGGGCACCCGCGGGGGCCCGGCCGGTGTCGTTTGTCCGGGCGCGAGCGCGCGTCGGCCCTTCGGCGGGCATCGGCTGCGAGGGCTCGGGGTCCACCCCCCTTCGACCCGGTCAGGGGGGCAGCTCAGCTCAGCGTGCCACGCTCCAGGGTTGAGGGTTGAGGGTTGAGGGTTGCGGGTTGCGGCGGACTCGGGGTCGGGTCGAAGGCAGGCGGCGAGACGATGAAAGGATGTCCTGATGCAGATCCCGTGGTGGGGCGTCGTCCCGTTCGTCGCACTGCTGGCGTGCATCGCCACGCTCCCGCTGTTCGAACGGACCGGCCACTTGTGGG
>JBDHZK010000055.1:0-17235 GCA_039811865.1 Propionicicella sp.
TGCACGCGACCGAGGTCGGCGTTCGAGCCCTGGACGAGCACAACTTAGCGATGCGCGACTTCTACGGACGCCTCCTCGCGTCCTGGCCTGAGCCGGAACGAGCTCAGCTGGCGAGGCTGCTCACCCGGTTCGCCTGCGCCTTGAGCGCACCACCGCAGGACTCGGGCAGCTAGCGCAAGGGACGCTTGTCAGATCGGCCGGCTAACACTCGAATCTGTCGAGTGTCTCCCGGACAGTCTGGCTGGGCCCTGCCGCAGGCGGGCTCGATCACGAACATCGGCGATCGGCGCGAGACCCGAGCCCCCTTCCGCCATGTCTGCCAGCGCGAAACCCGGGCGAGGACGGGAGTTGGTGACGAAGTGGCCGCCCCGAAGCTGCCACTCCTGCGGACCGCCATTCAGCGCGCCGCGCCGGGGCAACAGCACGAAACCGATGGCCCCGCCTGTCCGGGAAGCCCGGCCCCGGCTCAGGCATCGTTCCGCCACTGCGGAGCCGCTGCGGTATTCACACACTTGCGGGCGACCGTCGGACTTGGACACCCCGGCCGGGTCGGTGTCCAGCGCAGTTCGGATCTCAGTTGCGCCCGTCAGCGCAGACCGCGCGTTCGGCTACCTCGGACAGGAGTTCCGCCGTCGCCGCGACGTCCTGGCCGCACTCCTGATACACCCGGTCGAACGCTTCGAAGCTGCACAGCATCCACAAGATGGTCACTGCCTGGCTTCGTGGGACGTTCTTGCGTAGGACGCCATCCTCCGCCAACCGGGTAACCAGATGCTCCATCCCGCCGCGCCGGTTCTCCTCCATGGCCGCCAGGGCACCCCCCACGCTCTGCGCATCGAGGGCGGACATCGCGAACAGGGTCCGGAAGACCGTCAGGTCGGCCGCGAACAACTCAGAAGCAGCCCTGATTCCGGCCCGCAGGTGGAGCCTGGCGTCACGCACACGTACTGCCTCGGCGAGCCGGTCGAGGCCGGCGCGTGCGTAGAGCTGGGTGACGAACGCCTCGAACAGGCCCGCCTTTGAGCCGAAAACGGAGTAGACGGTCGAACGCGCCACCCCGGCGTCCTTGGCAACCAAGTCAACGCTCAGCGGCAACGCGGGTTGTGCCCGCAACCTGGCTTCGAGCGCGTTCAGGATCTCCCCGCGAGTTTGATCCGCCGAGTCAGCCCGGGCTGCTTGCCGGTAACTGCGCGCCATGCGTGCTCCTCCCGATGCCCAAAGGGCACTGTTGACAAACTTCATCAGACATGATGTAGCATGAAATACATGATGTCCGATGAAATCATAACGAGTGTCGCGGTGGTGGGCGCAGGTCCCGCCGGATTGGTCGCCGCGGCCACCCTCGCTCACTACGGCATCGACGTTGTGCTGCTCGAGAAGCGCTCACAGGGCTCCGACCTGCCGCGGGCGAGCGTCGCCAGCGTCCGAACGATGGAGTTGATGCGCTCGTTCGGCCTCGCCGAACGCGTCCTGGCCGGCGCGGACGACGTGGCCTTCACGCTGCTCCGGATGCGAACCGCCGCCAAGGCGGCCGACGGCGCGGAGGTAGAAGTGGGCTACCCCTCGGTTGGCGAGGCGGCCATGATCAGCCCCACCCGAGCGGCCAGTGTCGCCCAGGACCATCTCGAGAGGGTGCTGAGCGAACACGTGGAAGCGCTACCCGGCGCCGCTGTGCTGCGCGGCGTCGAGGTCACGCAAGTCCTCCACGACGGCCGCACCGGCGATGGAGTCCGCCTGCTCGGCAGGATGGCCGGCCGCGACCTGCGCATCCGCGCCGAGTACGCGATCGCGGCGGACGGCGCTTGGAGCCGGGTCAGGCGCAGCCTTGGAGTGGAGATGCTGGGGCCTCAGGAACTGTTCCGGCTCGTCCAAGCCGAGGTCCGGGCACCCCTTTGGGAAGTGCTCGGCCCACATCGGCACCTCGTCTACACCGTCACCCATCCAAAGGCCGAAGGTGTGTTGGTGCCCGCCGGGCTGGGCGATCGGTGGATCTACATCGTGGTGCTGGACGCCGAAGAGCCGGAGCCGGATGCGGCCGAAATGGCCGAACGCCTTCGCATCGCGGCCGGGGTTGATGACCTGCCGATCCAGGTGCAGCGCCTCAACCGGGCCAACCCGGGAGCACAGGTGGCGAGCAGGTTCTCGTCCGGCCACGTCTACCTCACCGGGGACGCCGCGCACCGGGTCACCCCTAGAGGGGGGACGGGGCTCAACACGGCCGTTGGCAGCGCCCACAACCTTGCCTGGAAACTCGCGTGGGTCAGCCGCGGCTGGTCGGACGCGACCCTCCTACGGTCGTACGAGTCGGAGCGTCGTCCGGTGGCCGAGCACAACGTCCGACGCTCCGCCGATGCCGGCAGGGCGCCCGCTGCCGTCCTCGGCGAGACGCTGATCGATCTCGGCGGACGGATGCGGCACGTGTGGCTGACCTCCACCCCTTCGCCACACTCCACGCTCGACGAGCTGGGTCCCGGGCTCTCCATCTTCATCGGTTACCAGGGTGGCGATTGGGTGGGCGCTGTCCGGCGCTGGCATGAGCGCCACCGGTTGCCCTTGCGACCGGTGCACCTCAACCCCAGCGACACCATCTCCCTCGGGCTGGCTCCCTCGGGTGCGCTACTGGTCGGCCCCGATGGGGGTCCGATCGCCCAATGGACCGAGGTAGGGGCAGCCGACTTTGAAGCGGCCATGCCTTGGGCCACTCAGCGAACCCAGGTGGACGCCCACCCGCTGGCCCGCACGGCCTGACGTCAGCCACCGCATCAGAACTCCAACAAGAAGGACACCACCATGACTCAAACCCCTAACGCCAGCGCCACTGGCGTCGCCAACGCCCGACCCCGCGTCGTAAACGGACCGCTGGTCGCTTCGCTCCCGAAACCCATCAGATTGAGGCCGCCGGGCGTGCTGGCCGCGGTGACCCGAAACCACCTCTGGGTACCGGATCACGCGTGGAGGATCTCGTGACCCGGCTCGTCCTGGCGTCGGTGCCGATCTTCGGCCATGTGGCCCCGGTCGCGAACCTGGCAGCGAACCTCGTCGAGCTTGGGCACCGGGTCGACGTCCTCACGGGATCGCGTTTTCGCCAGCTCGTCGAAGCCGGCGGAGCCCGGTTCATCCCCCTGCCCCCGGAGGCGGACTTCGACGACCGGACCATGAACGACGGCTTGGACGTCCAGACCCGCCCCGGCGGGATCGCCGGGTTGCGCTACGACGTCCGCAACGTCTTCTTGGCCCCGGCGCTTGCCCAGCATCGCGCCTTGCTCGAGCTGATCGACGAGTCCGTGGACGCGGTCGTCGTCGACCCGACATTCGTGGGGGCGGCGCTGCTCGCCGCGGCCCCGGCCGGCACTCGCCCAGCCGTGGTGGTGGCCGGTGTGCTCCCGCTCCCCCTGGACTCCGTCGCCACTCCGCCTTTCGGGCTTGGCCTCTCGCCGCTGAAGACCCCCAGGTGGTGGGAACGACTGCGGAACCGGGCGTTGCGACGCCTGGTGCAAGGCGCGGTCTTCGGTGGGGTGCAACGTGAGTACGACCGCCTGTTCCGCCAAACCACCGGCCAGGCCGCCCCGAGCTTCGTCGTGAGTTGGATGAGCCAGGCGGACCACATCGTCCAACTGACGGTCCCGTCGTTCGAGTACCCGCGACCGGACGCCCGCGTCCCCATTACGTACGGGGGGCCGGTCCTGCGCCGCTCGGACGCCGCGGCGCCAGCCTGGCTTTCCGAACTGGACCCGCAACGACCGACGGTCTTGGTCACCCAGGGCACGATCGCCAACCGTGACCTGAGCGAGCTGATCTTGCCCACCATCGCGGGGCTCGCCGACTCACCGGTGAACCTCATCGCCACCATCGGTCGGCCCATCACCGAGGAGGACGCGCTCAGCTCCACCCCCAGCAACACGCGCGTGACAACGTACGCCCCGTACGACTCGGTGTTCCCGCACGTCGATGTGTTCATCACCAACGGCGGCTACGGCGGGGTACAACTCGCCCTCGCCCATGGCGTGCCGGTGATCGTGGCCGGCGCCGGGGAGGACAAGCCGGAGGTGGCCGCCCGGGTGGCCTGGTCGGGGGTGGGCCTCGACCTGAAGACGGGTCGTCCCCGGCCCGACGCCATCCGGCGTGCGGTGGCGGAGGTGCTCGCCCACCCCGCCTACAGGACGGCTGCCCGTGGGGCAGCCGGTCAGGCGCAACGGGCCGACGCCACCGCCGCCGTGCTCCGCGCCGCGTCCCTGGCGCGCCCGAAATCCGAGGTGGGCAGTCATGGCAAGTGAGGGACGGCGTCCTTGGCGGTTGCGGCGACCCACTGCCGCGGATGCAAAGACCGTCGCTCGATGGCCCAGTTCTGCGGCGGAGGCGCAGCAATGGGTGTCACACACCGCGTACCCGTTCCCAGCTTCGAAGGTCGTCTCGTGGTGGGAGGTTCCCGATGTCCGGCCCTGGTTGCTTGTCGACGCGGTCGGTACTCCCATGGCCTACGGCGAAGAGTGGGACGACCCCGAAGAGGACGAGGTGGAGCTTGCCCGGCTCATCGTCGACCCGAGGCGACGTCGTGAGGGCATCGGCACCGTCCTGGTCAACCTGCTCCTCGACCAAGCCAGGCCGGGCGGACGCTCCACATGCTTCCTCCGGGTCGCGCCGGACAACATCGGGGCGCTGCTGCTGTACCGCTCGGTCGGCTTCGGCGAGGTCGAGCCGAGCCAGGCAGAGGTCTGGAACCAGCGAGAATCAGTGGACTACGTCTGGCTCTCGAAGCCGCTGAACGCGGCCAAGAGGGCAGCCCAGCAAGGATGCGGCCGCTAGGGGGCGCGATCGCACTTTGAGGGCAGTCAACCGCGACTACCCTGGCCTCGTGGGCGGGCGAGCGGTCGGATCGATCGCCATTGTGCTGCTCGCGGCGGGGTGTGCCAGCCCGGTCCACCCCTCCTGGACACCCGCCCAGGCCCCGAGCGCGTCGCCGGCCAGTCGCATCGCCAGTCCGACGCCACCTGACGGCGCGCCCGCCGAATCGGCCCGACCGTCCGCTGAGGGCCGGCCGCTCAAGGGCCTGACGATCGTGGTCGACCCGGGACACAACGGCGCCAACGCCAGCCACCTTGCGAGGATCAGCCGCCTCGTCGATGCCGGCGGGTTTCGCAAGCCGTGCAACACCACGGGGACTGACAACCCGTACGGCACCGAATCCGCCTTCAACTGGGAGCTGGCCCTGCTGGTCCGCCGCGACCTCCAGGCGCTGGGCGCCCATGTCGTCCTGACCAGGCAGAACGACAGCGGCTGGGGGCCCTGCGTGGACGAGCGTGGACGCGTCGCGCCCTCAGCCCACGCGGCAGCGCTGGTCTCGCTCCACGCGGACGGAGCCGCACCGTCCGGGCACGGCTTTCACGTGATTCACCCGGGGCCGCTGCCCGGCTACACCGTCGACACCGCCGGCCCTTCCAGGCGGCTCGCCATCGCCGTGCGAGACGCCCTGAAAACGGCCGGCCTGACCCCCAGCACCTACGTCGGGGCCGCCGGCCTGGACGAGCGCACCGACCTGGGCACCCTCAACTGGGCGAGCGTTCCGGCGGTGTTGTTGGAGGCCGGCAACATGGCCAATCCGGACGACGCGAGACTGCTCGCCTCGGCGTCTGGCCGGGAGCGAATCGCCGCCGCGGTCGCGGCCGGACTGGCTAGCGAACTGCCAATCCACTAGGCCGAACACAGCCCCGGCGGGCTAGCGCTAGCGGCGACCCTGGCCGGCAGCCGATGCGCCCGAACCAGGCTGGGGCCAGCCCGGCGCGGGGCAAACGACATCGTGACGATCGGGACCCCCCGGAGGCCCAGCGCGATGACGGTGGCCCAGCCCGACGATTGGCTGGACCGCCGTCCAGCCATCACCTACCGCTCGGCCACGGGGACGTAGTCGCGCTTGGCCGCCCCGACGTACACCTGGTGCGGCCGGGCGATCTTGGTCGCCGGATCGGCGACCATCTCCCGCCAGTGTGCGATCCAGCCGGGCAGGCGTCCGATGGCGAACAAGACGGTGAACATGTCCGGCGGAAAGCCCATCGCCTGGTAGATCAGGCCGGTGTAGAAATCGACGTTCGGGTAGAGCCGCCGCTCCTTGAAGTACTCGTCGTTGAGGGCCGCCTCCTCCAGTTTGAGCGCCAACTCCAGCAACTCGTCGCTGCCGGAGTGCCTGCTCAAGATGTCATCGGCATGCGACTTGATGATCGCCGCGCGCGGGTCGTAGTTGCGGTAGACCCGGTGCCCGAAGCCCATCAGCTTCGTGGTTTCCTTCTTGTCCTTCACCTTGGCCACATAGGCGTTGACGTCGCCGCCATCGGCTCGGATCTGCTTCAGCATTTCGATCACGGCCTGGTTCGCCCCGCCGTGCAGCGGACCCGAAAGGGCATGGACGCCGGCCGCGATCGAGACGTACATGTTCGCCTGGGACGACCCCACCATCCGGACGGTCGACGTCGAACAGTTCTGCTCATGGTCGGCGTGCAGGATCAACAAGACGTCCAGGGCCTTGGTCACCGCTGGATCGAACTGGTACGGCTCGGTCGGGAAGCCGAACGACATCCGCAGGAAGTTCTCGACGTAGGAAAGCGAGTTGTCGGGGTAGAGCGTCGGCTGGCCCTTGGAGTTCTTGTACGAGAACGCGGCCAGCGTCGGCACCTTCGCCAACAGCAGGTGCGTCGCGGCCTCGATCTGTTCTTCGGAGAAGCCGAGCGCGTCGGTATTGAACGTCGACAGCGCGACGATCCCGGCCGCCAGGACCGGCACCGGGTGCGAGCGTCGTGGGAACGTCTTGAAGAAGTCGCGCATCCGCTCGTCCAGCAGGGTCGAGCGGCGGATCTTGTTCTCGAACGTGGCCAACTGCTCGGGCGTGGGCAACTCGCCGTAAAGCACCAAGTAGGACGTCTCGAGGAACGTCGACTGCTCGGCGAGTTGCTCGATCGGGTAGCCGCGATAACGCAGGATGCCCGCTTCGCCGTCGATGTAGGTGATCTTGGACTGGCAGGAGGCGGTGTTGCCGAAACCGTTGTCAAGGGTGACGTTGCCCGTGGTCGATCGCAGTTTGGCGATGTCGTAGCCGTCGCTGCCGTCGGTGGCCTCGACGACCGGGAACTCGAGCTGATGCTCACCATGGCTGAAGGCAGCAGGTCGCGTTGTCACTCAGATCTCCTAACGGAGGCGGGCAATGACACAACACCGGCCTTTGCAGTGAATCCCACGGCTTGGTGACCCGATGTTTGGCGCAACCCTACAACCTGCCACCGACCGGACGCCTGGCCTTGTCAGCAGGGTGATCCGGACTGCCGAGCGGTCGGCCGGAGGCCACCGGAGCCGCGGCCTCGGCGTCCGGCGAACGACGGGCGCCCGAGCGGCGGTCGTGTTTCCCTTGACCGCTTGGGTTGTGCCTATCGCGCGGACGCCAGCGCGGCCGCGATCTGAGCCACGGCGAAGTCGACCTCGTCGGCGGTGATCACCAGAGGTGGCGCCATCCGGATCGTCTTTTGGTGGGTGTCCTTGACCAGCATCCCGCGCTCGAGCAGCCGATAGCAGACCTGGCGTCCGCTGCCGTAGTCGGGATCGATGTCGATCCCCGCCCACAGGCCGACCTGGCGCACGGCCGTCACGCCCTGCCCGATGAGCCCGCGCAGGCCCTCACCCAGCCGCTGCCCGAGCACCCGGGAGCGCTCCTGCATCTCACCGGTCCGTAGGAGATCTACGACCGCGATACCGACGGCGGCGGCCAGGCAGTTGCCGCCGAAGGTCGAGCCGTGCTGGCCAGGACGCAACAAGCCGAGGATCTCCTTGCGGCCGACAACCGCCGAAGCCGGGACGATGCCGCCCCCGAGCGCCTTGCCGAGCAGGTAAAGATCCGGGGTCACCCCCGCCTGTTCGCAGTAGAAGGTCGTCCCCGTGCGGGCCATGCCGGTCTGGATCTCGTCGGCGACCATCAACACTTCGTGCGCGAGCGTGATCTCGCGCACGCGGGCCAGGTAACCCTCGGGCGGAATGATCACGCCCGCCTCCCCTTGGACCGGCTCCAGCAGTACCGCGACCGTATTAGGCGTGATCGCCGCCTCGAGCTCATCGGCGTCCCCGAACTCGACGGTCTTGAAGCCCGGGGTGAACGGTCCGAAGTCGCGGCGAGCCTCCTCCGAGGAACTGAAGCTGACGATCGTCGTCGTCCGCCCGTGAAAGTTGTGGGTCATGGTGATGATCTCGGACTCGCCCTGCGGGACCCCTTTGACCAGGTGCCCCCACTTCCGGGCCAGCTTCAGCCCCGCCTCCACGGCCTCGGCGCCGGTGTTCATGGGCAGCATCATGTCCATGCCGCACAGCTCGGCTACGGCCTTCGCGTAGGGTCCGAAGACCTCTGCGTGGAAGGCGCGGGAGGTGAGCGTGATCTTGCCGAGCTGGTCCGCCGCGGCTTTGATCAGGGCGGGGTTGCCGTGCCCGAAGTTCACCGCTGAATAGGCGGCCAGGCAGTCCAGATAACGGCGTCCGTCGATGTCGGTCACCCAGGCGCCCTCGCCGCTTTCGATGACCACCGGCAGCGGGTGGTAGTTGTGCGCGGCGTACTGCTCGACCTCGGCGATCGCCGCACGCTGGGTCGCGCTGACGCTCGGCTCGTAAACAGCCATCGGACCTCCCTGAAGATCGCTCCACATTAGAGCCCATCGAAGCGAGCTCGATGCCAACAGGCACGGGGTTTTCAGCACATCCCGGTTTCGCCGTGGGAAGTCGCGCGCCCGGCGTGCAGGACGATCGTCGCCCGGCACAGTTCGAAGCTCACCGGATCCGGTAGCTGGCCCCCCGCGACCACCACGAACGCGAGGGTGTCGGCCGGGCGGACGCATTGGCGGTTGATGGTCCGGCCGTAGTCGACCCGCACCCGCGTCCCGCTGCGCAGCAGGCGCGGATCGTCCCGGGCGCAGGCGTCGTAGTAGTGCGTGACCACCACCCGATCGGCGGGAAGTTTCTCGAGCGCCGCGGCGAGTTCGGGAGCCTGCCAACCGACGCGGACGTCCTGAGCCAACGCGGCGATGCTGGGTGGGTCCGCATAGACAGCGTTGGCGGCCGGTGGGCCGTGCTTGTCCAAGACGTAGCCGATCTCGCCCAGCGTGATGCCGACCTGCCCGGAACCGCAGCCGCCAAGGGCCCCGCCGGCGAGCACCAGCGTGGCGGCCAGAGTCACGGCGCGGCGCATGTAGCGAGCGTAATCAGCGGCGCGGCCAAGGATCGTCTGGGAAGGCGACTTGGCGCCGAAGCGCGGGGGCCTCCAGGCTTGCGGGGCGCGGAGTTCAGTCGGGCTGAACGACAAGGTCGGCCCGGGCGGAGGCTCGCCGAGAACGCAAGGCGTCCACGGTGAAGATCAGCAGCGCGACCCAGACGAAGGCGAAGCCCAGCCAGCGCGCCGGGGGCATCGCCTCGTGGAAGACGAGCAGTCCTAGGGCGAACTGGATGATCGGGGCGAGATACTGCAGCAGCCCGAGGGCGGTCATGGATAGTCGCAGAGCGGCGGCTCCGAACAGGATCAGCGGCACCGCCGTAACCACCCCGCTCAGCGCGAGCAGGATGTCTGTCGCCGGTCCGGCATGCGAAAACACGGCCGCTCCACTCGCCTCAAGGTAGGTGAGGTAACCGAGCGCCAACGGGGCGAGCGCCAACGACTCGTACGCCTGGCTCTCGATCGCCCCGACCGCGGCCTGCTTCTTCAGCAGGCCGTACGTGGCGAACGACGCGGCCAGGATCAGCGCGATCCAAGGCGGGCGTCCATAGTCGAGCGTGAGCACGACCACGGCAGCCAAAGCGATGCCCAACGCCGTCCATTGCCAGGCGCCGAGGCGTTCACCGAGCACGAGCACGCCAAGGCCGACTGTGACCAGCGGATTGATGAAGTAGCCCAGCGAGGTCTCGACGACGTGCCCGGAGTTGACTCCCCAGATGTAAACGCCCCAGTTGACCGCCAGGATCGCGGCCGCTATCGCCAGCCGCCACCGCGCCCCCGGTGAGCGCCAGATTGCGACGAACCCCGGCCAGCGTCGAGTGCCCCAGACCAGCAGGACCGTAACCAGCGCAGACCAGGCGACCCGGTGGGCCAGCACCTCCACCGCGCTGGCGTGAGCCAGGAGCGTCCAGTAGAGCGGGAAGAGGCCCCACAAGCCGTAGGCGGCGACCCCGAAGAGCAATCCGCCGTCGGTCCTGGACTTGCTCACGCGCCGACTCTATGACCGCTTTGCCCCCGCTTGGTTGGCGGGTCGGCCCGGGTTGCGAAGGCACTCAATCCAGGGAGGATTCCGCGGCGCGCGCCAGCTCGACCCAGGCGTCGGCGTGCTCGACCGGGACCACCACCCATTGCTTCATCGGCCGTCCCGCCATGGGTTCGAACGGGTGGGCACCGGCGAGCGCCATCGCGCGCGCGTGGTCCTCAGCGGAGAGCTTGAAGACCATCGCCTCGCCGAATAGGCCAGCGAACGCTTTGCCTTCGGAGCGTTTGAGCGTCGGCATGCCGAACATCTTGGAGGCCGTCACCTGCGCGGTGGCGGTCAGTTCGGCGACCACCTCGTCGTAGCGCGCGGTGGTCGCCGGAGAAGTTGGAGTTGGCATGACGCAATCGTGCCCCGGTGAGCCCGGCGCGCGACAGTGGCTGCCGGAGCTAGTTCTGCGTCCGCGCCCGCCGTCGCAGTGCGCGGGCGCGCAGGCTGATCGTGATGGCCAGGATCGCGACCAAGGCGACCACCGCCACCAGCGCGGTCGGCACCGACCGCGGCGCGTCGAACAGCCGTCCGAACGCGATCCATGCCAGCCCCCAGCACATCGCGACCGCCACCGCCAACCGGTGCTTCAGCGCGATGGCCAGGAGCCAGCCGATTCCCAACACGACGACAAGCACCGCCACGGCGATCAGCTCGGCGACCCAACCGGACGGGTTCACCCCCGAGGCCACCAGGGCGGCGGTGACGTTTGCGCAGGTCGCCACGCACACCCAGCCCAGGTAGAGGCCGAACGTCCCGTCGAGCAGAATTCCGTCCAACCAGCCGGATGGGGCAACTTTCCCGAGCCGACGCATGGTCTCCCCGAGCACGACGACCAGGGCGAAGATCACGCCGACGCTGGCCCAGATCCATCCGGCCTGGACAACCAGGAGCCAAGCTCCATTGAGCAGCAGCGACGCCGCCGCGAGCCACCCAATCGACCGCGCCCGGACGTCGGTGCGGGCTTGTGGAAGCCACTGCCAGGCCGTGTAGGCGAACAGACCTGTGTAGATCGCCGACCAAATCGAGAAGGCCGGGGTGGCCGGTGCCAACAAGGTGGCGTTGGCCGAAAGGCTGCCTCCGGCCGCGCGCGGCACGGTCGTTCCGAAAAGACCGATCAGCACCCCGACAAGCCCCACCCCGGCGCCAACGCTCACCGCGATCTGCCGCCGCAGGTCTGCCTTTTTCGACCCAGCCATCCGCCCTCCCTGGACCCCATTCTGGCAAGCGGGCCGGCCTCGCTCCACCGCTGGTGGAAACGTGCGGCGAGTCAGCCGTCGCAGGCCACTTCGCGCCTTACGCCAGGAGGCGTCTGGCGACTCGCCGCACGTTTCCACCGATTCGCGAGCACGCCGGCTCGGACTAGCGACATTGCGGCCGAGCTCGGTCAACGAAGCTAGATCCGCCCGTCGGCAACCGGGAAGCCAGCCCACCGCGGCACAGCCCATTGGGCCCTGGGGGTCGTCCATCGACCGGCTGAAGAGTCGTGGGGGCGGCGGTAACCCACCGATTCTGCGAAAACGTGCGGCGGTCGGGTCGGCGTGGATGCCAGCTCGCCTCAACTCCCCTTCCCTCGCTCCGTCTCGCCGCACGTTTTCCCGATTTGGCGCCCGTTCCCGAAGGGCGACACCTCGGCCGGCGCCCTGACCGGAAGCCCTCCGGGAGTGGAGCCCGCGCCGAAGGGCGACACGAGCCGGGGCGGGCGGAACGACGGGCTCCGGTGCAAGACACTGGGCCTGTGACCGATGCAGCCTCCGATGACCGGGCCTTCCATTCGACGCTGAAGCGGCTGAACCGCCAGCATCGGCTCGACGTCGAGCCGACGGCGTATGGCGTCGTGGGTTGCCCGGATCCGACCGGCTGGGCGGGGGCGCCCGAGCCTGCCCAGCGCTGGGCCGCCGCCCACTTGGCCGCGCACGTCTCGCTCAAGCACGACTCCGACCTACCGGTCTACGCGAAGGCCGCGAACCTAGGGGCCGCAGTCATGTTCGGGGCGTCTGTGGTGCTGGTTGCCTTCGCCATGCCGGTCTGGCAGCCCGCCGTCTGGGTCGCCGTGGCCGCCATCGTCTTCGCCCTCGGCCTGACCTACTTCGCCGGCTGGTTCACGGCCAAGCGGCGACGCCCGATGGAGCTCGAGGCCGATCAGCAGGCCGCCCAGTGGGGCTTCCCAGTAGGGCAAACGGTCGTCGGCGCCTTGAAGGCGCGCGAGTCGAAGAACGCTCGCCGTTGGCCGGTGGCGCCGTTGCGCCGGTCACCGCTGCCGGAGGAACGGCTCAACGCGCACTAAATGCCGGCGCCCGGGTCCGCGGTGAATCGTCGTCCCGCGTCGCCCGGCTGTTCGGGACGTCCCTCAGGTCGGGTGTCGCCGGCGGAATCGACCATCAGCGCAGCCGTCAACTCATTTACCGCCGCGCGCAACTGCAGGATGTCCACGGCCTCGTGCCGCTCGGCCACCGTCTTCTCGACACTGGCCAGGACGTCCCCCCGTTCGACGCCGGCGACCCGCACAGCCAGGTCCTTGCGCAGCTCGGGGCTCATGATCCCGCCCTCGGCGCGCGAGCGGCGGGTGATCTCCACGGCGTACTTCTCCGAGTCGTCCAACACCGACTCGTCCTCCGAGGTCAACAACAACGCCGCGCGGGCGAGCAGTTGCTGGCCGCGCTCGAAGTCGCCGGAGCCCAGGTCCGTCACGGCCCGGCGCAGGAGGGGGCGGTCGGGCCGCGCCGACTCGTCGGCCAGTTGGTCGAGTTGGAAGCCAAGGATGCGCTCGCGGGTCCGTTTGCCCACCGAGCCGTGGCCGAAACCCGGGACGAGTTCGCGCACCGACTGGTTCGACTGGCTCAGTCCGTCGATCAGTTCGCTGGCCGCCTCCTCCGGGCCCCGCGTGGAGTCGCGCAGCGGGATCGCCCGGATCCCGATCGTGAAGATCAGCGTCAGGACCGCCAGCGGCAGCATGGCCCAGAAGACGAGGTGCAACTGGTCGGCCAGCCCCTGCCGGACCGCCGCCGCGATGACGGGGGGCAGCTTGGCAAGTGCCCCTGGGTCAAGAACGGAGCCCGCGCCAACACCGCCCGCCGGCAGCTTCGCGGCGATCGCGGGCGGCAAGTGGGACTTGATGGCCTCGGTCAGGCCCGCGGTCATGATCGTGCCGAAGATGGCGATCCCCACGGTCGAACCCACGTTGCGGAAGAACTGGGTGGACGCGGTCGCAACGCCGAGGTCGCGGCGGGCCACACAGTTCTGCACGACGAGGGTGTACTGCTGCAGCGTCAGGCCTAGTCCGACGCCGATCACGATCATCGCGACGGTCAGTTCGAGTGGGTCGGAGGCTGCGGTCAGGCGGATCAGCAGCCAGACCCCGATGCCCACGATCACGATGCCTCCGAGCATCAGTTCCTTGTACCGTCCGGTGCGGGTGATCACGATCCCGGACAAGATGCCCATGATGATCAGCCCGAGCATCATCGGGGTGAGGATGAGGCCCGACTGCGCCGCGCCCACCCCCATGACGCCCTGGGCGAAGACCGGGATGTAGATGATGGCGCCGAACATCACCATGGCCAGGCAGAAGCCGGCGAGGTTGGCGAAGGTGAAGATCGAGTTGGCGAACAACGACAGCGGAATCACCGGCTCGCTGACCCGGCGCTCGATGAACACGAAGGCAACCAGGCTGAGCGCGCCCACGCCGTACAGACCGAGGATGGTTGCGGAGTTCCACGGGTAAGTGGTGCCACCCCAGGATGTGGCCAGCAGGATGGTGATCAGCGCCAACGACAGAGTCGCGATCCCGGCATAGTCGACCTTTGCCTTGCGTTGCTGGTGCTCCAGGCGCATGAACCGCCAGATCGCGAACAGCGCTAGCAGCCCCACCGGGATGGTGATGAAGAAGAGCCAGCGCCACCCCAGCGCATCGGTGATGACGCCCCCGGCGAGCGGCCCGGCAACCGACGTCACGCCGAAGATCGTCCCCATGAAGCCTTGGTACTTACCGCGCTGGCGAGGGGGAATGATGTCGCCGACAATCGTCTGCGACAGCGGCATCACAGTGCCCATCCCGATGCCCTGAATCGCTCGCCCGACGATCAGCATCCAAAAATCCTGGGCGAACCCGCTGATCAGCGAAGCTGCCATGAAGACGATCAGACCACCGATGTAGAACGGTCTCCGCCCGTACAGGTCGGACAGCTTGCCCACGATCGGCACGGTGATCGCCGAGACGAGCATCGCGGAGGTCGCGACCCAGGAGTAGTGGTCCATGCCGCCGAGTTCGGCCACGATGCGTGGCATCGCCGGACCGACGATCGTCTGGCTGATCGATGCGACCAACATGCCGACCATCAGGCCCTGGAACACCCGCCGATTAGCGGGGCTGAGCTTGAAGGTGACCCGCTCGGCTGCCGAAGTGTCCACTCTTGCGCTACTCACGTCTGGTCACACTACGACCAGCGACTTTGGGAGCGAACCCAAAGATCAGATCGATTCACGGATCGCTTCGGTTCGCTCCTTACTCGGCGATGCCGCGCCTGAGCTCCCGTTGCTGCCAGCGCAACCGGCTCAGGGTTCGCTCAGGCTCCACGGCATTCACAGCAACGAAAAGCGTCCCGGCTGCCGACCGGTCAACGCCCGGATCGCGCCCGGCGCTCGCCCCCCACCAACAGCGGTCTGGACGAGTACGTCGAGCGTGATCGTCAGCAGCCCATCGGACGCCTGGGACGAAATCCCGAGCGCCTGCGCCAAGTCGAGACCATGAACGACCAACTCGAAGGTGCGGGTCGGGAGGTAGTCGGCCAGTGCGATCGCACCGATTCTCGAGGCCAGAACGGGGTTCCCGGGTTCGGCGGCGAGCGCACGCTCGAGCTGGGCTCGAGTGGCCCGAACTCCGGCCAAGGGGTCGTCGCCCAAATCCACCCCGGCCGCGATGCCCCGGTCGCGGACGCTGGCGTGGATCGTCGGGTCGAGCCGTCCCGCGGCCGCGAAGTACTCACCGGGCGAACCGAGACTCGCCGTGGCGGGCCGCTCCAGCGCGAGGTAGTCGATCACGGTGGTCAGAGCGCGCAACGTGTGTCCCACCAGCGAGCGGACGTCCCAGTCGCCGAGCGCGGGAGCGGACCAGGCGTCCGCGGGGACGGCTGCGACCAGCCGCTCGAACTCGTCGGCGGCGGCGAACAGGGCCTCACGTTCGTTCATCAGGCGACTATCCCAGGCCGTAGACCCGGAGGATAGGTGAAATTGTGCGGGGGTCGCTCGACGACCCCGAGTTCTCCAGCGGCGGACGACGCTGCCGGCTTCGATGCGCCGCACGTTTTCACGCGCGGGCGCTGCCGACTCCGCGCAGACAAAGGCTGCGGCACGAAGGCCGCGCCGCGACACTGCGCGGATGTCTTAGGTAATCGGTAGACATGCCCATACCTTGCGAGCATGGATCCCGTCCGGAACCCGTATGCGCCTGGAGCCGGTCAGCGCCCGCCCGAACTCGCGGGACGCGACGAGCAGCTGACCACGTTCGATGTCGTACTGGAGCGCGTCGCGAAGGGACGTCCCGAGCGGTCGACGATTCTCACCGGGCTTCGCGGTGTGGGCAAGACGGTGCTGCTCAACCGGCTGCGCAGTTCGGCCGTCCGCGCCCGCTGGGGCACGGGGAAGCTCGAAGCCCGCCCTGACCAGGGGCTTCGCCGTCCGCTCGGGGCCGCTTTACACATGGCAATTCGTGAGTTGAGCCATCCCGAGCCGACCCCCGTGCTGTCCACGCTCAAGGCGTTCGTCGAGCGCGAGGCCAAGCCGGGGGCTAAGGCCTACGAGCGGTGGAACCCAGGGATCATGGCGCCGACCTCGTCGGGGCGGGCCGACTCCGGCGACATCGAGATCGACCTGGTCGAACTGCTCACCGACGTCGCGGGCCTGGCCGCGGACCTCGGTCGCGGCGTGGCCGTCTACATCGACGAGATGCAGGATCTCGGCCCGGACGACGTCTCCGCCATGTGCGCGGCCTGCCACGAGATCGGGCAGCAGGCCCTGCCGTTGATCGTCGTCGGCGCCGGGCTCCCGCACCTGCCCGCCGTTTTGAGCGCGTCGAAGTCGTACTCCGAGCGCCTGTTTCGCTACGCGCGGATCGACCGGCTCGACCGCGGCGCCGCCGACCTGGCCCTCGTGGCTCCCGCCGCGGAAGAGGGCGCCGAGTACACGCCCGAGGCGCTCGCCGCGATGTACGAACTGACCGGCGGCTATCCGTACTTCATCCAGGCCTACGGCAAAGTCGCCTGGGACGTCGCCCCGACGTCCCCGATCACAGCAGACGATGTCGCGGTCGCCGAACCCGAGGCCGAGCGCGAACTCGCAGTCGGCTTCTTCGGCTCGCGCTTCGAGCGGGCAACCCCGGGCGAGCGCGAGTACCTGCGCGCCATGGCCGACGCGGACGACGAGGGCGCGGGCTCGGTGCCCAGTTCGGCCGTGGCGGCGATTCTCGGACGACGGCCACAGTCCCTTTCTCCCGCGCGCGACGCGCTGCTGAAGAAGGGACTGGTCTACTCCAACGAGCGCGGCAAGATCGCCTTCACCGTTCCTCACTTCGGACGATATCTACGCCGTCACGCCGCGTAGGTGTCCTGCCGGCCCCCGCCGGCGAGACCTGGGGCTCCTCCCGGTGCTCTCGACGAAGGCCTCGCGTCCTCCGGCGAAGGCGGCGGGCCACCGTTTGGCGACCGCCATGGATTCCCGCCTGGATACCTCGCCCGAGCGCGCAGTCCAGTTGGCCACGGAGCTCTCCCCCTAGATCGCGGGGTAGGTGGCGACGACCTCCATCGAACTCTGCGGCCCCGCGCGCGTGAAAACGTGCGGCGATTCGGCTGGCGCGACGAGGACTCAGCGTGGACCCGTACAGCTCGACACCACTCGCCGCGCAAAACCACCGGACCTGCGCAACTCTCGGCTCTCGGCGCGGCCTCGGGCGCGCTACACCGGCAAGGTCGCCAAAGTGGCCCTG
>JBDHZK010000056.1:0-17032 GCA_039811865.1 Propionicicella sp.
CAGGGTTGAGGTTCGGGCTCAGTGACTCCCGGATCAGCGTCGGGGAGGGATCCGGCTCGCTCGCCTCGGGCCTGGGAGCCGAGTCGATTGAATCCGGGGACGGTTGCTCGGGGCGATCCTCCGGTTGCTCGAGCCGGGGCTCTTGTCGGGCCGACTCGTCGGCGACGCAGCGGGCCGGTTCGGCGTCTTGGGTGTGTTTCACAGCAGGCCCTCCAGCGCGCGCGTCAGGGTTTGGCGGATCAGCGACTCCGGCGTCGTCCCAGGATCGGCGGCGTGCTCCAAACAGAGCTGGTTCACCAGCGCCAATAGCATCACTGCGACGACCAGGGCTTCGGTCGCGGCGACGAGTCCCGCCTCGGCGAGCCGGTCGGCGAGCGCCCGGCGTTGGCGGTCGCGCATGGCCCCGTAGGTGGCCCGGACGGTCTCGTCCTTCGTGGCGAGGCGGCGAAACTCCGCCAGCGCCAACTGCATTGGGGCGACCTCGACGATCGCGGACGCCATCGCCGCGGCGATCGTGTCCCTGGCTCCGGGGCCGGTGTTGCGGGCGTCCATGGCGCGCCAGACCAGATCGCTGCCCGTGGCGGCGACCAACTCGCCCGAAACGGCGGCGAACAGCTCGGGTTTGCCGCCGAAGTTGGAGTAGATCGCCCCCTTGGTGAAGCCGGCGTCGGCGGCCACGGCCGCGAGGCTGGTCAACTCGTAGCCGTGGCTGCTGAATCGCTTCAAGGCGGCGTCGAGGATCGCCGCGCGGACGTCGTCCCGCCTGGGCCTGGTGGTCATCTCGCTCCATACCGTCGGTATTCAATACCGACAGTATCGTAATGGGACGGCTTCGCAAACTTGCACGTCGTGTGCCGAACGCCACGCTCGGTTCGATCCGCGGCACTTTCCAGCCGATTCCATGCCAACGCACGTCGCATTCGGCACACGCATGCCTTTCGGGCACATGGCCCTATTCGGGATCGAGGTCGTCCTTGGGGTTGGCGGGCTGGAAGCGTCGATCGCGAGCGCGGGGGAGTGCCCAGCGCAGCACGATCCCGGCGAGGACGAGCGTCAACGACCCGATCGCGATGCCGATGGCGATGTTTCGCGACGTCAGATCCGGCTTGGGGCGCTGGCCGACCGGCGGTGGTGGTGGCGGGCCCTGCGTCGGGCTGGGGGAGTCACTGGGCTGGTTCGCGACGGCCGCCGTCAGCGCTTTGAGCGGATTCACGATGCCGTAGCCGAGCTGCGGGTCCGGGATGGCACCGGGTGGCGGGTCGGCCGTGGTGATCAGCCGCTGCCGCACCTGCTCCGGGCTCAGGTGCCCGAAGCGCTGCAGGATCAGCGCGACGACGCCTGAGACCATCGGCGCCGCGAAGGACGACCCGCGGGCCTGGTCGTAGACGATCCGATCCTTGTTGGACGGCAGCAGCGTCCACACGCCGGACCCAGGTGCGCCGATCGTCACCTGCATCTGGGGGTCCTGCTGGGACGCCGGGTCGGCCACGTCGAAGTCGGTCGTCATTCCAACGGCGATCACCCCCGGATACGCCGCCGGGTACGAAGGCCCGGACTTCGCGCCGCCGTTGCCGGCCGCCGCCACGACCACGATGCCGGCCTTGAGCGCGGCCGAGATTGCATCGGCGTACGCGGGGGACGCCGTCCCGGCCTGGCTGATGTTGATCACGTCCACCTTGTCCTTGATCGCGGCGCGGACCGCCGCGATCGTGGGCGCCAGCGGTTCGGGACCCTCGTTCTCCTTGCGCTCGCTGCGCTGCAGGCTGCGGTAGGAGATGACCTTGACGTCGGGCGCGACGCCCTGGAAGTCGGTCTTCACGCCGCTCGGCTCCTTGCCCGCCAGGACGGACACCACCCGCGTCCCGTGGCCGCAGTCGTACGGGGAGTTCTCGGGCAAGAGGTTGTTGCCGGTGTAGTTGCGTGTCTTCACCCGCTTGGCGTCGAAGTACTTCATGTCCGTGACGTCGACGCCGGTATCGATCACCCCGACCGTGATGCCCTTGCCGGTGGCGACCTTGTGGACCTCCTCCAGCCGCAGCCGCTGCACCTGCCAGACCTGGTCGGGCACCTGAGCCACCGGACGATAGGGCTGGCAAAGCTTCGGGCTGTAGGTCTCCCCCTCGGCCCGCGCCGGGGCGGCGACGAGTCCTGCGCCCAGCGTCGCGGAGACGACCGCGGCAGCCAGCCGTAGGCCGATCCGGCGCCAGCGAGGATTCACGCAGCCAGCCTAAGGCGGACCCGGGCCGGCGCCGGTCACGGTGAGATATCGACGTGGACAAACCCGGCGGGTCCGCCCGCTGTCGGCACTAGCCTTTGGGGTCTCGGTGCCGCGGCGACTAGGAGGGGCGTTGGCTTGGGTCACTTCGGCCGTCGAGAAAGTGAGTGCGGCGCTCGACCGGCCCTGGTCGCGGTCACCTCGCGTGGCCATGACGCTCGTCCTGCTGGCCAGCGCGGTCACCTTGATCAACGGCGCCCTGGGCCCCTCAGCCGTCGCGCTGTCCGTGGGCCCGAGGACATCGCTGCTGCCGCCCTGGTACCTGCCGGTCGGTTGGGTGAAGGTCAACGAGTGGGTCGGGGTCGTATCGCTGTGGTTGGCGATCAGCGTCGGCGGTGTGGGGCTGTGGATCGCGCTCAGAGCGATCCGCTGCGGGTGGCGTCCTCATGTCCGGCGGCTGTTCGCGGTCGGGGTGGGGCTGAACGTCCTTACCTCGCTCGTCTTGCCGCTGACTTCGGCGGACGTCTTGATGTACGCCGCCTACGGACGCCTGCAGGTGATCGGCCGCGACCCCTACCAGATCACTCCCGCCGAGATTTTCCGCGAACAGTTCGACGTGGTGCTGAAAGCCACGGAGCGGCCCTGGCAGGACACCCCGAGCGTGTACGGCCCGATCGCGTCCTTCACGCAGTGGCTGGCGAACGTGCTGGGCGGGGAGAACATGCACGACATCGTCTTCTGGCTGCAGATGTTCGCGCTGATCCCGTTCGTCCTGACCTGCGCGATCGCGGTCAAGCTCGCCCACGGCGAGCCGGCCACGCAGGCGCGGGCGGTCTTCTTGACCATCCTGAATCCGCTGCTGATCTGGGCGGTCACCGCCCAGGCCCACAACGAGGCGCTCGGGGTTGTGTTCGCGATCTTCGGGGTTGCGATGTTGCGCAAGCACCCCGTGTTGGCCGGCGTCGGTATCGGGCTGGCCGGCTGCGTGAAGATCTCGCTCGTGTTCTACGGCTTGGCGATGATCTGGGCCTACCGCCGCGATTGGAAGCGGCTGGGGCTGCTCGCGGCCGGTACGGCCATCCCGCTCGGCCTGCTCTATGGGCTGCGCCCCGACACCTTGCTGGCGGCGACCCGGAATACCGGGTACGTGTCTTCCGGATCGTGGGCCTCCTGGGTTTACTGGCCGATGGCGTGGTCGATCGGCGAACCGGCAGCGAAAGTCATCGTCAACGTGATCTCTTTGGCGGGCATGGTCGGGATCGCCTGGATGCTGTCCCAGGTGTTGCCGCGCTCGGCCGTGGCCGGGTTGGCCCCGCTGGCGGACGCGACTCGTGACCCGCTAACGATCGCCATGCGCACCGCGCTCGCGCTCTGCACCGCCTGGCTGGTCACCTCTCCGTACACCCTGAGCTGGTACGACCTCATCTCGTGGGTGCCGCTGGCGGTGCTCGTGGCCAACCCCTTGGACACCGTGTTGATGGTGCGTGGCGCCTGGCTGTCGATGGCGTTCGTGACCGGCCGCGTCGTCCAATTCTCGCCTCAGATGCTGACGGCCAGTTGGGTCGTCCGGGACCTCATCTGTCCGCTCGTCCAGATCGGCGTCCTGGCCTACATCGTTTGGTGGTGGTGGAGCGAGCGGCGCAACAGCGCTCAAGCCAGGCGGGTACACAAACGGGTCGCGGCGAAACGGGCCCGGCGGGCGTCGCCGACCGTGGCCGAACCCTCGTGAAATCCTGATCGCATGGCGAGTCGCACGGACCCGGGTTGGCGGCCAGATCCCGACGAGGACGGCCGGTTCCGGTGGTGGACCGGTCAGGCCTGGACGGCGTGGCTGGCCACGGCCACGGACGCCCCGCCCCCGCCGCCGCAAGGCCCAGTGGTCGTGCCGAAGCGGAGTCGGCTGGGCCTTTGGATCTCGGTCGCCGCGCTGGCGCTCGCGTTGTCGGTTTTGGTCGGCTTGACGGTCTACGGGAGGGCCGCGGGTCCGATACTGCCAGGAGAGGCTGCAAGTAGCCCCACCGACATCGGTCCGGCGCCGACGCAGTCGGCGCAACCGTACAGCCCGCTCACGTGGGAAGCGGCCACCCGCACCCTGCGCGGCAGTGCCGTGGACTTCAGCTGCCGGTTGCCCGGCAATCCGTTCGTCCCCGAAGCCGGCAGTCCGGCCGAGATTCCTGGGCTGGCTCGCGCGGGCAAGCTCGCCTTCCTCGACTCGTACCCGAACTGGAAGGAGGGGGTGAGCTTCCCGCCCCTCGTTGGCGCCGGAGTGCTGGCGGCGAACCTGGTCAGCCCCGAACTTGAGGACACCACTCGCGCCGTCCAGGCCGAGTTCGCGCGGCGATTCCATCGCAACCTGACCGGCGTCCGCTTCGGCGAGGTGCGAACGAGCGCGGTGGCCGACTATGGACGTCCCGCCTATCGGAGCGAGTCGGCGGTCGAGTTCGACTTCAACGGCGTGGCCATGAAGGAGAACGTCAGCGTCCTGGTCGTCCAAGCGCGCGCCGACACGCTCTTCTACTGGGTGGAGTACCTGCCGTCGGACCTGCCCGCTCCCGCGGTGGCCGCCGTGGCTGCGGCCAAGGCGTCCATTCGCTTCGCCTGACGGCTCGTGCTGGGCCGCCCTCGGCAAGTTCTGGGTCAACGTCGGGTGGAAACGTGCGGCGAGACGTGATCCGACGAGTTCGCGCCGGCGCAGCTCGACCATCACGGGTCGTCTCGCCGCACAAAACCACCTATTGGCCGGCCGACCGCCGCGCCTTGGGGCGGAACTTCCGGGGCGTGGGATTTCGTTCGCCGGCGGTGGCGCCTGACTAGGGTGGCGGCCGTGCTCGGCTACTTCGGACCCGCGGGGACCTTCACCCATCAGGCGCTGCAGACCATCACCGCCGAGCCGAGCATTCCCTTTGTGACCGTCGCCCGCACCCTGGACGCGGTCCGCCTGGGCGAGGTCGAGGCGGCACTCGTGCCGATCGAGAACTCGGTTGAGGGCGGGGTCACCACCACCTTGGACAATCTGGCCGCCGGCGCGCCCCTGATGATCCGGCGCGAGGTGCTGTTGCCCGTGCAGTTCTCGCTGTGCGGCCGCGAGGGGACGACCCTGGCGGCCGTCCGGCGGATCCTCACCCATCCGCATGCGGCGGCGCAGTGTCGCAACTGGCTGGCCACCAACCTTCCCGAGGCGGTAATCATCGAGGGTGGCTCGACCGCCGGGGCGGCCGAAGAGGTCTCCTCACCCGGCTCCCGCTTCGACGCCGCCGTTTGCGCTCCGGTTGCCTGCCGGATGTACGGGCTCACCGAGCTCGCCGAGCGGATCGCCGACAACGCGCAGGCCGTAACCAGGTTCGTCCTGGTCGGGCGTCCGGACGTTCCGCCCGAGCCGACCGGTCGAGACAAGACAACGGTGGTCGCCTACATGTTCAAGGACCACCCGGGTGCGTTGCTGGAGATCTTGGAGCAGTTCGCCAGCCGCGGCGTCAACTTGTGCCGCATCGAATCGCGTCCGACGAAGGCCGCGCTGGGTGACTACTGCTTTTCGATCGACGCCGAGGGTCATGTCGGCGACCCGCGCACCCGGGAGGCACTGCTGGGGCTGCATCGGATCTGCAAGAAGGTCGTCTTTCTGGGCTCGTACGAGCGCGCGGACGGCGTCGTCCCCACGATCGCGCGCGGCTTCGCCGACGACGACTTTCGCGACGCCGAGCTGTGGCTGGAGAACCTGGTCGACCCAGGCTGAGCCCCACGCCGAGCGAAGTCACGCACGTTCGCCGCGGCGCGTGTCCGGGCGAGTTGCCATCGGTTCCCGCGCACGAGCGGGCGCGCTCACTCGGCTCGCGGGTGATGTCGAGTCTTGCCCCCAGGCGAGGAGAGTGACGCGGCTACTTGCCTGGCACCATGACCAGCAGCGCTCCGGGCTCGACCTCGGCGACCATCGTCGAGCACTCGCCGGCGGTGTCTCCGTCCAGTTGGTAGGGGATCCGGGAGTCCGTGCGGAACGCAACCCGGGAGCCCGTGGCGCGCGCGATCTCCTTGGGGTCGTCCTGCCCGGAGATGACGCTGCCTGCGATCCGTGCCCAATCGGCCATGCGCTTCGGCGAGGCCACGATGACGTCCAGCTGCCCGTCGTCGGGTTGGGCGTCGGGCAACAGTTGGATATTGCCCTGCAGCATTCCGACGTTGCCCACCATGGCTAGGCTCGCTTGGGTCGTTACGGCCTCAGAGTCGTCCACGCTGACGTGGCACTCGAATGGCGGCCGATTGATCGACGAGGCCACCGCGATGAAGTAGGCGGCTGGGCCCACGATCTTCTTTAGTTCCGGGTTGGTCTCGTTCATGATCGCGGCGTCGGCGCCCATCCCGGCCATGACCGCGAAGTGCTCGGGCTCGCCCGCGTCGATGGCGACCTTGACCAAGTCGATCCGGCGGGGGTTTCCGGCGAAGGCCACCTCCAAGGCATCGCTCTCGTCCAGGGGGACGCCCAAGTTGCGAGCCAGCAGGTTGCCCGTCCCGGCAGGGAGGATCGCCAGGGGGATGTTCGTGCCGGACAGCCCGGCGCTGACGAGGCGCACGGTGCCGTCACCGCCGGCCGCTAGGACCAGGTTCACTTCCTGCTCGACGGCGATTCGAGCCATCTCCTTGCCGGGGTCGTCCTCGGTGGTCTCCAGCCACAGCGGTTGAGCCCAGCCGCGCTGGGCGATCTCGTAGTCGATATGCCGGCGGAAGGCGGCCCAGTCGCCCACCTTGGTCGGGTTGACGATCACCGCGCAGCGAGGCTTCTTCCCGCGCACGCTCGGGACCCGCCGAGTCGGGATCTCCGGCAGGATGTGGACCCTCGCCGTCGCCAGGGCCAGTGAAGCGGTGAAGCCCCCGAGCAGAACTCCGCCCACGATGTCGGTCAGGTAGTGCGCCTGCAGCAGCCAGCGATCGAGCCCGATCAAGATCAGGGCGAAGACGCCGATGACGCGCCAGCTGGTGACAGTGTTGCGAGACTGCCGCGTCGTCGTCGTGGTGGCAATGACCGCGATCGCCAATGTCATCATCGCGACCATGTGTCCGGAGGGGTAAGACCAGCCGGAGGCGGTGATCAGCGGGGTAACCCCGGACGGGCGTGGCCTGGCCACCACGACCTTGACGAGGAACTCGACCCCCCAGCTCAGCACGACCGAAAGCGCGAGCGCCACCGCCAGGTTCCGCAGGCGCCGGCGATTCGCCCAGATGGCCAGTCCGATGACCGCGGCATAGTCGACGCCGGTCCAAAATGCGATCGCTATTCCTGCGGCGATCTGTCCGCTGGGGGACGCGGCATCCAGGCCCGGGCGCTCCGCGGCTCGGTCAAGGGCGGCGAGCGCGCCGCTGAGCGTCAGCGCGGTCCAGGCGCCGAAGGCGACCGCGAAGGCGATCGTCGTGATGATCGCGAAACTGGGTCGCCGTCGTCGTGCCATGGCGACATCCTCGCACCGAGCGCCCCGAGCGCGTCGCAGTCGGCCATGCGGATCCATCGCGTCTGCCCACCGCTGCCGTGATCTGGTCCAGCTTCGTGAAAAACGTGCGGCGAGAATTCCTCCGCGGCATCGGTTGAGCGTGGCCGCGGCGTCGTCGCGCGGACCCGCCGCACGTTTCCACACAATCGGCTCCCGCTGAGGCTCCGTTGCCATCCCCTCCGCAGGGTTGGGTGGCCGGGCCGAGAAGGGTCGGGCCGAAAACTTGCTGATCGATAGGCTGGACGCGTGATCGACCCGAGGATTCTGCGCACCGACCCCGACCGCATCCGCCGCTCGCAGGAGGCTCGTGGTGAGTCCGTCGAGTTGGTGGACGAACTCGTCGCCGCCGACGAGGCCCGCCGCGGCGCGATCGCCGGTTTCGAGCAGTTACGTGCCGAGCAGCGGGACCTGGGCAAACAGGTCTCCCGCGCCAAAGGCGAAGAAAGGACCGCTCTCCTCGCCCGCACCAAGAGCCTGGCCGCCGACGTGAAGGCGGCGTCCGCCGCCTCCGACGCTGCGGCGTCCCGCTTCGACGAGTTGATGAAGTCGCTTCCCAACCTGGTTTTCGACGACGTCCCGCGTGGCGGCGAGGACGACTTCGTCGTGGTCGAGACGCATGGGATGCCGCGTGACTTCGAAGCCGAGGGGTTCGCCCCGCGCGATCATCTCGAACTCGGGACGATCCTCGGCGCGATCGACGTCGAACGCGGCGCGAAAGTTTCCGGCTCGCGCTTCTACTTCCTCACCGGTCAGGGAGCGTTACTCGAGCTCGCGCTGATCAACCTGGCCATCGCCAAAGCGCTGGAGTGGGGCTTCACCCCCATGCTGCCGCCCGCGCTGGTGAAGCCTTCCGCCATGGAGGGGACGGGCTTTCTCGGGCAAGCCGCTCAGGATGTCTACCATCTGCCCGCCGACGATCTGTACCTGGTGGGGACGTCCGAGGTGGCGCTGGCCGCCTACCACTCCGACGAGATTCTCGATGCGGCCAGCCTTCCTCGGCACTACGTCGGTTACAGCCCGTGCTACCGGCGCGAGGCCGGCTCGTACGGCAAGGACACCAAGGGGATCTTCCGGGTCCACTGGTTCGACAAGGTCGAGATGTTCGTCTACTGCGACCCGGCCGACGCCGAGTCGGAGCACCAGCGGCTGCTCGCCTTCGAGAAGGACTTCATCGCCTCGCTCGAACTGCCCTTCCAAGTGCTTGAGGTGGCTGCCGGAGACCTCGGCATGAGCGCGGCCCGCAAGTACGACTGCTACGGGTGGATCCCGACCCAGGGGAAGTATCGCGAGGTCACCTCCACCTCGAACTGCACGGAATTCCAGGCTCGCCGTCTCAACGTCCGCGCTCGCTTTGCCGGCGGCGTCGGCGCGGTCGCCACGCTCAACGGGACGCTGTGCGCCATGACGCGGATGATCATCCTCCTGCTCGAGAACCATCAGCAGGCGGACGGCTCGGTGCACGTCCCGGCGGCCCTTCGGCCCTATCTCGGAGGACGAGCTTCGCTGCTCCCGGTAGGGTAGGTCGTTTCCCCGCCGTTCACCGGCTGGGGAACAGCGCGAAATCGGCTCGTTCGTCGACGTCGGTAGCGTGGCTGGTTCCCCCGACCGTCCGCAGGCGGGAAATGCAAGCTGGGAAGGTGTGACAAGTGAACCGGTTTTGGCGACCCCGACTGGTTGCGCTCGATATCGACGGCACGCTGGTGGATCACAGTGGCTACCTGCCGGAGTCGGTGCGAGCTGCGGTCCGGGGGGTCGTCGATGCCGGGATTCCCGTCGTCTTGTCCACGGGTCGTAGCTGGCACGCGACCCGGCCGATCTTCGAGGCGTTGGACCTGCCCCCCGGCCCGGCGGTGTCGTCCAACGGCGCCGTGATCGTCGACTACCCACCGATGCGGCTTCGGGACGTGGTCACGTTCGACGCCCGGGCGGTTATCAAGCAGGTGTCGGAGCGCTATCCCCAGGCACTGCTGGCCGTGGAGGTGATCGGACTGGGCTATCGGGTCACCGGGCACTTCCCCGAGGGTGACCTGCACGGAGACATCGAAGTCGTCGGGGTGCAAGGGCTGGCTGCGCAAGAGGTAACGCGCGTGATCGTCCGAGATCCGAACGGCGACTCCGCCACCTTTGGCGCGGTGGCGGCGGGCCTCGGACTGCACGGCGTGAGCTACTTCGTCGGGTGGAGTTGCTGGCTCGACATCGCCCCGGACGGAGTCGACAAGGCTCACGGTCTGTCGAAGGTCTGCTCCAAACTGGGAATCCGGGCCGATGACGTCCTCGCCCTGGGCGACGGCCGCAACGACATCGAGATGCTGCGCTGGGCGGGGCGCGGTGTCGCCCTGGGCGACGCGCCGGACGAGGTGCGTGCCGCCGCCGATCACGTCACCGATCGCTTCGACGACGGTGGGACGACCGCCGAGTTGGCGCGCTGGTTCGATCCGGCGGAGTTGCGGGCATCGGCGTAGACGCTCCCACTATCGGTCACCCGAGGAGGACGAACGGGTGCGGCCAGGCCGGGTTGTGCGCGTGGACCAGCACCAAGAAGACCACCAGGTCGAAGGTGAGGTGCACTGTGACGACGTACGCGAGGTTCTTCGTGAACTGGAAAATGGCCCCCTGGACGAGCGCGAACGGAATCGTCAGCGCCGGCCCCCAGGCCTGGTAGCCCAACTCCCACAGGAACGAGACGAAGATCATCGCCTGCAGTGCATTGGCTTGCCAGGTGGGGAAGTGACGACGCAGGAGCGTGTAGACGCAGCAGATGAAGAACAGCTCGTCCCAGATGCCGACGGCGTTGACCCCGACGAAAAGCCGAACCAGTTCGTCGGGCGCATGGATGGCCGGCCAGTTCCGATACACCCCAGAGGCGATGAAGTAGTAGGGCAACAGCACGTAGCCGGCGACAACGACGACGATCAGGTAGGTCCACTGCGCGCGGTTCCAGCGCCGGCCCTTCCATGGGAAGCGGATGGCGTGGTCTTTGAGCAGGAATCTCGAACCCAGGTAGGGGATCACCACCGCCGAAGTCAGCACGATTCCGAAGGTGAGGATCGCCGGGTAGGAGATGTCCGCCTTCAACGAGATCAGGCTGATCACCGCCAGCGATGTCCCGATCAGGGCAAGATCGGGCAGCACTCGCGTCCCCTTCGCCCGGTCGACCACCGCGGCCGCGATCAGGCCTAGTCCGAGGGCTGCGTAGCCCAGTGGGTCGGACTCGATCCAGAACCAGCACACGGCCGACAGGCTCACGCACAGGGCGGGCAGCAGCGCCCAGGACGAGCGCGGGGCCTGATCGGGTCCGCTTGTCAGCTCGCCGCCGGCCGCCGTCACTGTGGCTCCTTCGCTGGTCGTCGTCCCAGGCAATGATTGCCGACGCGGAGGGCCCATACCCGCGCAGCGGGGAGGACTTCGTCGGGGCAGGCGCAGCGGGCCCCAAACCCCGGGGTTCACCCAAACATGGAGCAACCCGCCCGGGATCGCCGGGCGGGCGCTATTACGGGGCCGGTCAGGCGACGCGGCGGGTGGCCGGCCGGGAGGTGGTCTTGGCGGTGGTTACGGCGACGTAGGCGGCGATCACGGTTTCGCGGGTCGGCGCGGCGATGGTGAGCTTCGGGGCCACCTCGCCGTTGCGGGCGCGGCGCATGTGACGCTTGACGGTCGAGAGGGAGCAGCCGAGCCGCATGGCGATCGTCTCGAGGCTTTCGTGGGGGTTGGATGTCCGCATCCGGACGACTTCGAAGTGGTCGACTTGGTGGTGCCGGGCCATGACACCGGCGAGGGTGTCGAGGTCTTCTGGCTGCACCCGGACGCCGACGCGGGCCCGGATCTCGATGCGCTGACGCTGCGTGGTGCCGCCGGCGAAACCGGCCACGTCGTGCTTGACGACGGCGTCATAGAGGCAATCGGCCAGCCGCGGGCAAGCCTGGCAGAGGCTGGCGGCCTTGCTGGTCATCATCAGGGCGCGGCGGCGATCCTCGACGGGTGCCCCGGTTGCGGGCGGCTCCTCGATCAGCGGGTGCTGGTACAGCGACGAGTACTCGACACAAGGGGTGCTGTTCTTGGTGGCCGTCCGGGTCTGCATCTGTTCGCCTCTCGGTGTTACCTGTCGGTTGCTGCTGCCTTTGGACGGTCCGTGGGGCACTGTGGTTTCCCCCGATTTCGTCCTGAATCCAGGGTCGGGGATGCCGCTGCGAGGGGGTAGAGGCTTTGATAGGCAGACCTACCCGACTTTGGATAGGTAGCCCTTCGGGGTGTAGTTGAGTAAGGCTACTCACCCCAGTTGAGTGCCCGGGCAGCCCCTAGGGGTCACCCCCGATGAGCCCGGTAACCGGCCGGATTGACCCCTGAGAAGGGTATTCGCGGAGCTCGATACCCCAGGGTAAGTAATCGCGAAGGGGTCACTCTAGGTAGTTCAGCGAATTGGGTGAGTACTCATCGGGTAGCTCAACCAGACCATGGTTCGGATGGTCCATCCGCAGCGGGCCGAGGTAGCTTGCGGGCGGCGTGAGCCTCGTCGACTCCCTCAGCGAGGGGGTCGGGTCGCGTGCCCCGCCCGCCTACAGGTACATCCCCTCGGCCCCGCCTCGGGACGGACGTCCCGGGGCAGGCGCCTTCTCCACGGTGGTTCCGGGTAGCTGGCGTCGGATCTGCTCCAACTGCTGGCGGGCCGCCATCTGCTGGGCGACCAGCGCGGTCTGGATGCCCTGGAAGAGGCCCTCGAGCCAGCCGACCAGTTGCGCCTGCGCGATTCGCAGTTCCGCGTCGGTCGGGGTCGCTTCGGCACCGAAGGGCAGCATGATGCGCTGCAGTTCGTCGGCCAGGTCGGGGGCCAGCCCCGACTTCAACTCCTCGACGGATCTGGCGTAGGTATCGCGCAGGCGGCGCCGGGACGCCTCGTCCAAGGGGGCGTCCTTCACCTCCTCGAGCAGTCGCCTGACCATCGCCCCGATGCGCATCACCTTGGCCGGTTCCTCGACCATGTCGGTGATCGACGGCCGGGCGGGTTCTTGGCCGGCGGACGGGGCGTCCTCGACGGCCATCGCCCCGGGGGTCACCACGTACACCTTGCCGTCGTCGGTCTGTCCGACAATGGTGGGCTCCTCGGCGGTCTCGGGCTCGCTCATGCGGCGATCCTAGTTGCGGCACCGCGCTCAGGGCAGGGCCGTGAGGGCTTCGGTGCCCACGCGGACTAGCAAACGTTTGACCGCTGACGGCGGTTTCAGGGAGATACTGGCCTTCGGCACACCTTAGGAGCACCGATGCTGCAACCTTTCTCGCCGGATCCGGCCTATCTGACGGTGATGGCGGACGGGACGATCAAGCAGATCAGCCCGTTCAGCGGCACGGAAGTGTGGACGGTGCCCGGGCGCGGCAATCGTCCCCTTGGAATCCAGGTGGCCGCGCCGCAAGAGTTGGATCCGGCCCAGCATGGCCGCTATTGCGCGTTCTGCGAGCATCGCTACCTCGAAACTCCGCCCGAGAAGTCGCGCGTAATCCTGACCGACAAGGGGAAGTGGGAGACTCTTTATCGGACGAGGGCGGAGGACCTCTTCGCGCAGGTGGCGCAGTTTCGGCGGATCCCGAACCTGTTCGAGATCTTGTCCTACGACTACTGGCACCTGAACTACGGGTACGAACTTCCGCTGCGGATCGCCGAACGCAAGCAGGCCTACCTCGACAGCGACGCGGGACTGGCCCACGTGATGGCCGTCGTCTCGTCGAAGTTGCGGGCTGCGGGCAAGACTGCCGAACAGATCGAGCGGATGTCCATGCACGAACGGTTGGGCTACGCGTCGGGGTTCTTCGGCGGCGGGCACGACCTGATCGTTGCGCGCCGCCATTTCGTCGACGGGGCGACGACCAACACCCAACTGGCGTCGTCGGGGACGATGACCCCAGAGGAACACTTCCAGTTCACGAACTTCACCGTGGGCGCCGTGACGAGCATTTACGAGGTCAACCGATACGCCCGATACGTCGCGGTGTTCCAGAACTGGCTGAAGCCGGCCGGGGCGTCCTTCGATCACCTGCACAAGCAGTTGGTCGCGATCGACGAACATGGCGTCCAGTACGAGCTGGCCCTGCGCCGTCTGCGGGCCAACCCGAACACGTTCAACGAGGACGCCGTCAACTACGCCTCGTATCACAACCTCACCATCGCGGAGAACGATCATGCGGTGGCGTTCGCCGGCTGGGGGCACCGCTACCCGACGATCGAGATCCACTCCAAGAGCGAGCACAGCGACCCCTGGGCGCACGAGCCCGAGGAGCTGCGGGCGATGTCGAACCTGATCCACGCCATTCACGCGGCGACCGGCCCGGACGTCCCGACGAACGAGGAATGGCACTACCGGCCCATCGACGTCGACGTGGCGATGCCGTGGCGGGTGATGATGAAATGGCGAGTCTCCACGCTGGCCGGGTTCGAGGGCGCCACGAAGATCTACTTGAACACGATCGGCCCCGAGGCGATTCGGGATCGGGTCGTGCCGCGGCTGGAGGACCTGCGGGCCGAGGGTCGGATCGCCGCCGACCTGCGCATCGCGACCGAGTGCGAGTGCCGTCCCAATCCGCTGCGGTACAACAAAGCGGCACACTGAGGGGCTTTCGGAGCGGACCGCCAGAAACCGGCTTCAAAACTGTCGGACGCGAGCGCTAACGTCCTTGGGGTGCCCGCAGAGTCCGTGATCCGAGCCGTCGACCTGGTCAAGACGTTCGGCAAGCTCAACGCCGTCGACGGCGTGAGCTTCGAGGTGCCCGCGGGGGAGTCGTTCGGGTTGTTGGGCCCGAACGGCGCGGGCAAGTCGACGACGATGCGCATGATCGGCGGGACGACGAGGCGCTCGGCCGGCGTGCTGAGTGTGATGGGGTTGGACCCGGAGAAGGAGGGGCCCCTCGTCCGGGCCCACCTCGGCGTCGTGCCGCAGGAGGGGAATCTGGACGAGGAGCTGAAGGTCCGGGAGAACCTGATCAGCTACGGCCGCTACTTCGGGTTGCCGCTGTCCTATCTGCGTCCCAAGGCGGAGGCGTTGCTCGACTTCGCCCAACTCACCGAGAAGGCGTCCGAGAAGGTGACGAACCTCTCGGGGGGCATGAAGCGACGGCTCACGATCGCGCGGGCGCTAGTGAACGAGCCGCGAATCCTGCTGCTGGACGAACCCACGACGGGCTTGGATCCCCAAGCCCGGCACATCCTGTGGGACCGCCTGTTCCGACTCAAGGAAGAGGGTGTGACGCTGGTCGTCACCACCCACTTCATGGACGAGGCCGAGCAGCTTTGCGATCGGCTGATCGTGATGGACCACGGCCGGATCATGGCGGAAGGCTCACCTGCGGAACTGATCCGCCGCTACTCCACGCGGGAGGTGTTGGAACTGCGCTTCGGTTCGGAGCGAAACGCCGCCGTGACCGCGCAGCTGGAGGCGGAGCTGGAGCAGTTGTGTGAGCGGATCGAACCTCTGCCCGACCGGATCCTGCTCTACTCCGCCGACGGCGAGCGCGTGCTGGAGGCGGTGCGGGAGCGCGGGTTGAATCCGACCACCTCGTTGGTGCGAAGGTCGTCCCTGGAGGACGTCTTCCTCCGCCTGACCGGGAGGAGCCTCATTGACTGACCAGATCAAGTCGGAGCGGCCCATCCCCGCGTCCGCGCCGGGGCAGGCGGGCCCGGCAGGACGGGCTTCGGACGCCATCGACTCCAACCGGCTCGCCTACACGGGCCGGGCGGTCCCCGCTCCTGTGCAGGCAGCTCGGGCCAGGTCGCGTGGCGTCTGGTATTGCACGGAGGCGACGCTGCGCAGCATGCGGGGCTACGGCTATCCGATCCTCATCGAGGCCCTGCTGCAGCCGCTGCTCTACCTGCTGTCGCTGGGCGTTGGCTTGAACGCGCTGATTCACACCCCCGTTGCTGGCGTCGGCTACCTGGAGTTCGTGGCGCCCGCGCTGCTGGTGTCCACGGTGGTCATGGCGGCCTCGGGCGAACTCACCTACCCCGTGCTGGGCGGGTTCAAGTGGCAGCGGACCTACTTCGGCGCTTTGGCCACGCCGGTGACCCCGGCACAGATCGCCCTGGGGCATTTGCTTGGGGTGACCTTCCGGTTCGCCGCGCAAGCCCTCGCGTTCTGGATCGTCCTCGCGGCGTTCGGGGCGTCCCGGTCGCCCTGGTCGTGGCTCCTCGTCCCAATCGGCACGCTCAGCGCAGTCGCGTTCGGGGCGTTGTTACAGGCGTACTCGGCCAGCATCCTCGACGAGGGGGCACAGTTCGCCTTCGTCCAACGGTTCGTCGTGATGCCGATGTTCCTGTTCGCCGGTACCTTCTTTCCGCTCGAGGCCATGCCCGGCTACCTGCAATGGATCGGTTGGGTTTCGCCGATCTGGCACGGCACCCAGTTGGCCAGGATGGCGTCCTTCGGCATGCCCAATCCGGGCTGGCTGACGGCGGTGCACCTGGCATTCCTGGTGGCGTGCGTGGTGGCCGGCTGCCTGTTGTCGGTGCGGGTCTATCGCCGCCGGTTGGGGGCGGGATGAGCGAACAGATCATCGAACGGCTGCGCGGCCGGACGCTCGCCAGAGGCGTGTATTCCGGGAATGTCGTAGCGGTCCTCGAGCGTGGCTTCGCCGCCATCCGCAACCAGAACTGGGCCGTCCTGCTTTCCGGCTTCTTCGAGCCGGTGTTCTACCTGTTGGCCATGGGTTATGGACTGGGCGGGCTGGTGGGCACCGTGCCGGGCCCCGGCGGACGTCCGGTCGCCTACGCCGCCTACATCGCGCCCGCGCTGCTGGCGACATCGGCGATGAACGGGGCGATCTACGACTCGACGTGGAACGTCTTCTTCAAGCTGCGCTTTGCGAAGATCTACCAGGCGATGCTGGCGACGTCGCTGGGGCCGCTGGACGTGGCGATGGGCGAGATCGCGATGGCGCTGTTCCGCGGCTTCTTGTACGCGGTCGGCTTCACCGCGGTGGTCGGCTCGATGGGGCTGATCACGTCATGGTGGGGCCTGCTGATGATCCCTGCGGCCGTGCTGATCGCGTTCGGGTTCGCGGCGTTCGGCATGGGCGTGACCAGCCTGATGAAGACGTTCCAGCACATGGAGTTGATCAACTTCGTCATGCTGCCGATGTTCTTGTTCTCGGCGACCCTGTACCCGATCGACGTCTACCCGGAACCGCTGCAGTGGTTCGTCAAGGCGCTGCCGCTGTGGCACGGGGTGGAGCTGATGCGCCAGTTGAGCGCTGGCTACTTCAACGCGGCGACGCCGTGGCACGCGGTCTACTTCGTGGGCATGACGGTGCTGGGCCTGTGGTTCACGACCTACCGGTTGCGCGCGTTGTTCTTGCGCTGAGT
>JBDHZK010000057.1:0-16782 GCA_039811865.1 Propionicicella sp.
CCGGGCACCGCACCCTGCTTCTTCAGGGCGACCGCCTGGGCGGCGACGCTGGTCAGGCTCGCGGCGATGGACGCGCCCCGGGACTGGGCTGCAGCGGCCAACTGCGTGTCGGCGACGTCCGCCAACTCACCGGCCAATGCGGTGGCTCGGTCCTCGGCAACCTTCTCGGTGATCTGCTGATTGACCACGGCGCGGACGCCGTTGCCCACTGGGGCACCCGGCTCACGACCAGCGAAGGCCGCCATTCCGCTGGCTTCGAGGGCGCTGCGCACCCGCGCGGCCTGCACCGCCTGCTCGTCGGAGCCATTGACGCCGCTGTCGGCCGGCACGACGCCGTAGCCGGTGTCGGCCGGTTCTGCCGTCCGCGTGCTGGTGAGGCTCACCCCCGTCGCCGTGATGACGGTGACGGCCGAGACGGCCGCGATGGCGATTCCTTCACGCATGAGCTTGGTGACTGGACGTTTCCAGACGCGCTCGACCGAGGCGGCATCCCGCTGGTTTCCCGCTACTGACACGTTGCTCCCCGGATTCAGAGTCTGGCTGGTCCTCGCGTGAGGTGCAGGAAGGGTGCGACCCTCAAGCGAGCGTTCAGACCTTAGCATTTCTTAGGAAGATTCTCAGAATCGCTTCAGTTGTCCGTATCGCGGAGTGGACGCAACCGACGCACCGGGGAAGGGGAGCGTGGGTAAGCCGTCGCAGACTCTACCGGTTCGGGGTCCTCGGGAATGCCAGTTGACCAGGGAATTCCGCGCCGCGAGGCGGTGTGCGGGACGCCCTTGGACGGATAGGCTCCAAGGGCGGGCGGTTCACCCATTGGGGCGACGCCAGCGGGTCGATACCAGACGGAGGGCGGAGAGGTCGTGGATCTGTACGAGTATCAGGCTCGGAACATCTTCGAAGACAACGGGGTACCGGTCCTAAGGGGGATCACCGCGACCACCCCGGAGCAGGCCCGGGCCGCGGCGCAGAAGTTGGGGACCCCCCTGGTGGTCGTCAAGGCACAGGTGAAAACGGGCGGCCGGGGGAAGGCCGGGGGCGTCAAGCTGGCGCGCAGTCCCGAAGAGGCGGCGATCGCAGCCGAGCAGATCCTCGGCATGGACATCAAGGGCCACGTGGTGCGCACCGTAATGGTCGCCGAGGGCGCCGACATCGCCGAGGAGTACTACTTCTCGCTTCTGCTGGATCGCGCGGACCGCCGCTACCTGGCGATGTGCAGCCGCGAGGGTGGCATGGATATCGAGACCCTGGCCCGCGAACGTCCCGATGCCCTGGTGCGCTATCCGATCGGGGCTCAGCGCGGACTCGATCAGGCCGCGGCCGACGACATTGTCCGGCAGGCGGGCTTCGCCGAGGCCGACCAACCCGAGATCGCCCGGGTGCTCGTGCTGATCGGCGACTTGTTCAAGGCATCGGACGCGACCCTGATCGAAGTGAATCCCCTGGTCAAGATGGTTGACGGCCGGATCATCGCCCTGGACGGAAAGATGACCCTGGACGCCAACGCCGACTTCCGACACACCGGCTGGGAAGAGTTGGACGACATCGAGTCGACCGATCCGCTTGAGCGGGAGGCGCACGCGCGGCATTTGAACTACGTGAAGCTGACCGGGGACGTCGGCGTCATCGGTAACGGGGCGGGGCTGGTGATGAGCACGCTCGATGTAGTCGCCAAAGCCGGATCCGACCTGCCCGGCGAACCCAAACCGGCGAACTTCCTCGACATCGGCGGGGGCGCCTCGGCTCAGGTGATGGCCTCGGGCCTGGAAATCGTCCTGTCCGACCCATCGGTGAAGGTGGTCTTCGTCAACGTCTTCGGCGGGATCACCGCCTGCAGTGAGGTGGCCAAGGGCATCGTGGACGCACTCGCGATGCTGGGCGACCGGGCGGCCAAGCCGCTGGTCGTCCGGCTCGATGGAAATGCCGTCGAGATCGGCCGGCACATCCTCGCGGAGGCGGCGCATCCGCTGGTCACGATGGAAGACACCATGGACGGCGCGGCCCGCAAGGCCGCCGAGATCGCCAGCGCGGCGGGAGAGCACTGACTATGTCGATCTGGCTGGATCAAACGTCGAAGATCATCGTCCAGGGGATCACAGGCTCGGAAGGGCGAAAGCACTCGCGCCGAATGATCATGGCGGGATCGCGGGTCGTGGGCGGCGTGACCCCGGGCAAGGGCGGGCAGACGCTTCGCTTCGAAGAGGATCCGCTCCCGGTTTTCGACGGTGTCGCCGAGGCGGTGGCCGCTACCGGCGCCAACGTGAGCGTCATCTTCGTCCCGGCGCCCTACGCCAAGGCCGCGGTGGTTGAGGCGGTCGACGCGCAGGTGCCGCTGATCATCGTCATCACCGAGGGCGTCCCGGTGCGCGACACGGCGCTGTGGCTGGAGTACGCGCAGGCCAACGGCAACCCGCGGATCATCGGGCCCAACTGCCCGGGCATCATCAGCCCCGGCCGTTCGAACGCCGGCATCATCCCGGCCGGGATCGCCGGTCTCGGGCGGATCGGCCTGGTCTCCAAGTCCGGCACGTTGACCTACCAGATGATGTACGAGCTGGGCGATATCGGCTTCTCCACCGCGGTGGGGATCGGTGGCGATCCCATCAACTGCACCACCCACATCGATGCGTTGGACGCTTTCGAACGTGACCCGGAGACCGACGCCGTCGTCCTGATCGGTGAGATCGGCGGCGACGCCGAAGAGCGCGCAGCCGCCCACATCGCCGACCACATGACCAAGCCGGTGGTCGGGTACGTGGCCGGCTTCACCGCCCCCGAGGGCAAGACGATGGGCCACGCGGGGGCGATCGTGTCCGGCTCGTCCGGAACGGCGGCGGCCAAGAAGGCGGCGCTGGAAGCGGCCGGGGTGTTCGTCGGCCGGACGCCAAGCGAAACCGCCGCGCTGATGCGTGAGGTGATGTCCGAGGTTCGGGGCGTTTGAGCCGATGACGTGTTGATTTGGGCCGCTTAAGCAGACCAAATCAACACGTTGATCTGCCTCAGGGCAACTGGCTGGCGCGCTGGGCCGCGCGCAGCGCGATCACTTGCCAGTCACCGTCGCCGAAGTCGAAGTCGCTGGTCGGGTTCAACCGCAGGTAGACCAGCCGGTTGCCGACCTGGGCGACAGCGACGCGGAAGGTGATCGAGCCCGACGTCTTCTTTTGCGAGATCTTCAGCACCTTGCCGGTCACGGCCGCGTTTTGACCATTCCCCGTGACCGTCTTGACGCCGGTGACCGTGGCTGTGATCGAGCGCTTGGTGCAGCCGGTGAGATTGTCGCTGAGGGTCGTGGTGGCCTGCTCGGCCGCTTTCGGGTTGGCGAACTTGAGGATGACTTCGTCCATTCCGAAGTCTGCGGGCACGGCCGGATCCTGGGTCAAGGCGTAGGTGCGCTGGCCGCGTTGGGTTGGGCCGACGAAGGTGGCGAGGTCGAGGTTCTCGCAACCGGTACCGATCGTCCCGCTGACCGGTTGCAGCTTCGTCGCCGACCAGGCACCCGCGTTCGGGGACACCCGGGGGAGGTCGACGGGAAGCAGCCAGCCCACTTCGCCTGCTGCCGGCGGCGGCGCGTCCACCACGGTTTGCTGGGCCGGGCATTTGCCGCCGCCGCTACGGCATTCGCGTCCGACGACGGCGGCGGCCGCCTTGACCACCGCGGCCGGGTTGAACGTGGTGGCGGTGTTGGCGAAGTCGAAGACGTTGACGATCCGGCCCGTCCGGGCCAGGACGATCGTGTGGTAGTGGGTCGGCTCGTCGGGAAGCGAAACCTTCACCGCCACGGCGTCATCGCCCAGACCCGAGATCTTGCTACCACCCATCAGGTAGGCGGGCACGGGGTCACAGGCGCCGAGCTGGGAGCGGCGGAGCGCGAACGAGGCCTCGGCGTCGGCGGTATTGGCGTAGCCGTCGGCCTGATGGAGTGCCACCGTCCCCGGCCCGTTCGGCGCCGAGAGGGTGCGCAACCGGCTCACCTCGGGAACCGGTTGACCGCTGGCAGGCAGGTTGAGGCAGCGGGCGGTGGGGGAGGCGACGGTCGGGGTTTCCTGCGTGATCACCACCCGCCAAGCGAGCTTCGGGTTCACCAGTTTGGCGTCGTTCACGCTGAGCAGCTGGGCTGTCGTGACCAGCGGATCGGGTGCGGGAGTCGTCGGGACCGGCGATGGCGTGGTCGCCGCCCGGGGGCCTTGATTGGCAAACCAAATGCCGCCGGTGAGGAGCGCCATGACAGCCACCACCGTGCCCGCCGCGATCAGGGTGCGGGTTCGATTGGACGACGCGCCGCGGGCTGGCTCTTCCTCGCCGGGGGTGAGCGCAGCGGTCTCGTGGTCGCCTCCGGCGTCCGCGGTTTCGGCGGCATCCTCGTTGTCTTCGGCATCCGCAGGCTCGGACTCGGTGGGGTCGGGGTCCCCAGCCAGAGCGGCCAAGGGCTCGACGCCAGGCGCCTCTTCGAAGTCGGGGCCGGCGGGGACCCGATCAACGGCCGGCTCGTGCTCTGCCGCAGCCGGTGCATCCGGCTCGGGCAGGATCGCAGCGTCGGCGTCGGCTCCGGCGTCGAAAGTCTCGTCGGATTCTGGCTCGTCGCCGTCGGAGAAGCCGCGGGCAGGTCGGTACTGGTTCGCCTCGAGGTCGGCGTCGTCGGCATCGGGATCTGCCCAGGCCCGCTTGGGCTGCGGCTGCTCGTGATCGGTCAAGGTGCACCTCGTCCGTAGGTTGACAAGCACCAAACCTTACCCGCCATGGCGTGTCCGGGCGATTCGGTCGCCCTGTGCGAGGGAGCATTGGGACGATGCGCAGCCAGTCCGAACGCAAGCTTGGCCGAGTCGGCCTAGCTGTCGCCGAGCCCGACGAGACCGACCTCCCGGCACCGCCTCCGCCCACCTTCAAAGTGCCGCTTCAGCCCTGGCTGGTGGGGGGAGCCATCGCCGGCGCCTCGGCCGCCGTGGTCGGTTGGCTGGTGATGTTGGCCCTGGCCACCGCGGGCTGGTTCCCCGATCGGACGGGGTCGTACGCCGACGTCGCCCGCTTCGCCAGCCAGCTTTTCCTGGCGGCCAACGGGGGCGGGTGGCACGTCGCGGACGTGCTCGTCACCATCGTCCCGCTCGGGCTAAGTGCACTGTTTTGGCTCCTGGTCCGGCTGGCGGTGACCACGGCTTACGCCCGGAGCGTCCCAAAGGACGCGGATGCGACCAAGCGTCGCGTCATCGCGCTCCAGCTTGCCGCCAGCGCCACCTTCGCGTACGCAGTGTTCGTATCCGTGGCCGCGGCCACGCTCGGCGTCACCGCGCAGCTTTGGCGCAGCGTCGTGGGTTCGATCCTGCTCGCGGGCTGGGCCGCGGCGATGGCCGTCGGCCGGCAGGCTCGGTTCAATCTCACCGCGCGTTGGCCGGCGCCGTTGCGGTTCGTCCCCAAGGCCGTTTTCGGAGCCCTGCTCGTGTTGGCCGTCGGGTCGAGCGCCGCCATGGGCACCGCGCTGATCGCCGGCGCGCAGCGGATGTCCGCGCTGGAGAACGGATTGATGCTGGGACCAAACGGCGCCTTCGCGCTCACCGTCGCTCAGCTTGCGTTCCTGCCGAACCTCATGGTGTGGGCCGGGAGCTACACCCTGGCCGCCGGATTCACTGTGGGGCTCGGCTCGGTCGTCTCGCCGACCGTGACCAACTTGGGCCTGCTGCCCGCCGTGCCCATCACCGGAGCACTGCCCACGCCGGGCGTCGGGGAGCCTTGGCAGTTGTGCTGGCTGACCGCAGGGGTGCTGGCTGGGGCGTTGGCGGCGATCGTGGTCGTCCGCGAGCGGAGCCGGCGCCTGCCCCGTCCGCCGCGGTTCGACGAGACGGCGCTGGTCGGCGGCCTTTCCGGGGTGCTGGCTGGGCTGGCCTGGGTCGGTGTTGCCGCTGTGACCAGGGGCGATCTGGGCACCGAACGGTTGGTCGGGGTCGGCCCTCGGATCACCGAACTCACCATCATCGCCCCCACCGTCCTGGGCATCGCTGGCCTGTTCGTGGGTCTTGGCTACGGCCTTTACCTGACGCTGCGCGGGCGCCGCTCCGATCGCGAGCTGACGGTAGCGATTCGTCCCAGGGGCGGCGCGCGTCCGGTTGGGGAGGGCGAACCCACGGTCGGCATCGACCTGGACACCGAGCCCCTGGATGAGTCGCTGCGTCCCCGCGGCTAAACCGGGCCCGTTGGGGTGGCGCTAGCCGGCGGCGTCCATGTCGGTGTTGTACTGCGTGATCACGTCCTCCATCGGGCCGTCGGCCGCCAGCTCGCCGGCCTTGAGGTAGATGCCGCGGGTGCAGAAGCGACGTAGATCCGGCTCGGAGTGGGAGACCAGGAAGAGCGTCTTCCCGTCCTCAAGAAGGCTTTCCATCCGTCGATAGCACTTCTCGCGGAAGCCCCGGTCGCCGACCGCCAGCACCTCGTCGACCAGGACGATCGGCTCGTCCAAGGTGGTGATCAGCGCGAAACCGAGCCGCACCTGCATGCCGGAGGAGAAATGGCGAAACGGCGAGTCGAGACCGGCTCGCACCTGAGGGCCCGCGAAATCGACGATCGATTCGAAGCGCTCGTCGACCTCCTCGGTGGACATGCCGTGCAGTCCGGCCGTCAGATAGACGTTGTCGCGGGCGGTCAGCTCGCCCAGGAATCCTCCGGTGAGTTCGATCAGCGGGGCCACGCCCTCGCCCACCTCGACGGTCCCCTCGTCGGGCAGCAGCACGCCCGCGATCATCTTGAGCAGCGTCGATTTGCCACCGCCGTTGCCGCCGACGAGTCCGACGGCCTGGCCGCGTTGGATGTCGAAGGTGATGTTGCGCAGGGCCCAGAACGTGTCCGTCGGTGCGGTATTGCGCCGGTTGAAGACCAACTCCCGGATCGAGACCCGGCGCTTTCGGGCCCGCAAGAACTCGATGCCGAGGTTCTTGACGCTGATCACGGTGTCCACGTCAGATCTCCTTCAGCACGGACTTCTCCAGCCGCGCGAACGTGACGAAGCCGATGAGCACGAAGAGCAAAGTGGTGAAGGTGCCCCCGACCACCGGGTGCCAGGCGATCTCGGCTTTGAAGAACCCGGCGCGGAAGAGTTCGAGGACCGCGCTCATGGGGTTGAACCAAAGCATGACCATCAACGGACCCGGGGCCTCGTGAATGAGGTAGATGATCGGGGTCAAATAGAACATGATCCGCAAGACGATTCGCACCGACGGCTGGATGTCGGTGACCAGGACGGTCGTGGGCGCCAGCAGCAGGCCGATGCCGATGAGCAGCATGAACTCCAGGAACAAGGCCACCGGGATGTAGATCAACTGCCAGTTCAGGACCGTCGGACCCATGATCGCGTACCAGATCACGAAGAAGATGAGCACCGGCAGTGAGAACACGAACTCGATGCCCTTGGCGATCACGACGCGGATGACCCAAAGCTCACGCGGCAGACTGGTCGATCGGACGAGCTTGGCCTCGGCCAACAGCGCGCGCATCGTCTCGCTGACCGACGCGTTGAACCATTGCCACGGCAACAGCCCCGTCAGCAGGAAGAGGAAGTAGGGCGAGTGCCCGGGGTCGTCTCGCCGCTTGAAGATGAGTGCGAAGACGACGAAGTAGATCAAGGCGTTGGCCAGCGGCTCGATCACCGTCCACAGATACCCGAGAAAGCTCCGGGAGTAGCGCACGCGCAGGTCTCGGCGCACCAGGGTGTTCAACACCTTGCGGTAAGCCCAGATGTTGTTCAGACGCTTCAGCATTTGGCTCCGGACAGCTCGACTTGTGGACTGGCTCGGAGCCACAGCCTAATGCCGCCGACCAGTCGCGCAGCCGCGAACGCCGCACGGCTGGCCAGGTGTCCCGGCACCCGCCTCGCCGATGGTCGGCGGCGAGTGTTCGGCCGACGCCGGGCGACGCCGCCGCCGGTTGTGGCCAATTGGCCGATGAATCGGGCCGCCAACCTGGGCCATGGTTTCACGATCAAGCCCGACGTAGGGTGAAAGGGCTAGCCAAGCAACGATTGGAGCAGTCATGTCGGAACTGATGGTGGATTTCATCACCTCCCTGGACGGATATGCGGCCGCTGATGGCTGGCCTGGCTGGTGGGGGCTGGAGGGCCCCGAGTATCTGCGCTGGTTGGACACCCAACCCGAGGGTGCCTACGCGATCTTGATGGGCCGGCGGACCTACGAGCTCATGTCGGGCTTTGCCGCCAGCGGCGCCGACGGTTTCGATGCCCTCACCAACGCCCGCAAGCTGGTCTGCTCGTCGAGCATGGCGGAGCCGCCCACCTGGGCCAACACGGAGGTGATCGCGGGCGACGCGGTCCGGGCCGTGGGGGATCTCAAACGCGTCGGTGGCCCCGGCTTGCGGACGATCGGCAGCCTCAGCCTGTGCCGCTCGCTGCTGGCCGCCGGTTTGGTGGACCGGTTCCGGGTCGTCGTCTTCCCCGTGATCACGGGAAGGACGGGCCTGGAGCCCGTCTACGCGGGCTACCCCGATGTGGCGCTGGAGTTGATCAACGCGCGCACCTTCGACGGACGGCTGCAGTTGCTGGACTACCGACCGACAGTGCTGGACGGGCCCCCGAGGCCGAGCCCTCGACGGGCTCAGGGATCGAGGGCGGTGGGGTGACCGGTCAGAGGGCGTGCAGGGCGTCTGGCAGGTCCCGCGCCTCGACGGCGGGAGGCAGGTAGCTGTCCAGGAGGCTGCGTTGATGGCGTCCTAGGCCCGAATCGAGGCGCGCCAACTCCGGCGTCGTCAAGCGGATTGCGGGGATGCCGAAGATGGCCTTGAGGTTGAGCAGTGCGGTGCTGGTCGCACCCAAGACGGCCCGGGCGCTGGTGACACGCAGGTCGAGTTCGGCCGGTGTGAAGCCCGGCAGCACCTCGAAGCCGGCGAAGCGGGTCTCGTCCTCGGCCGGGTGCGGACGGACGGCAAAGTCCCACCCGGCCGCGGTGACCTGTTCGGCCACCTGGCCGACGTGCGCTCGAAACTGGGCATCGGTCAGGACGCCCAACTCGACCCACGGCTGGGAGAGGAAGACGGCGGTGTTGCTGCGGCCGGGGATGCGATGGCGGCGGAACTCGGCCGCGACGGGTTCGACAACCGTCCAGCGGCCGGAGCGCTGCCGGTAAAGGCTCCAACGTTCGGACGTGAGCACCTGATTGGCGGTGGCGACCGCAACGGCGCGGACGCTCGTCCAGGGTTCGGAGCCGCCTTCGCGACGCCAGGCGTCCCGGCGGGTCTGCCAGCTTCCGTAGCTGCCGATTCCCTCATCGGTCACCACGACGCGGATCGGGGTGCTCGGCTGCGCGGCCAACGTCCGTAGCCACGGTTTGATCCCTGGCGCCCCGGTGGCTAGGTAGATCCGCTGCTCGTGGTCCAGCGCGACCAGGTCGCGCTTGCCAGTGGCGCGAATCCGCCGCATCCGGTCGTCCCTTGGGAGCAGGCGCTCCAGGTCGGCCGGGGTGACCGGATTCTTCCCTAGAAACCCACCGACGCCCAGGTCGACCAGGGTGATCGGACCGGTCGTCGTGGCCAGCAACTGGCGCAGCCACGAGGCGGCGTAGACGACGTGCGTCTGGCTGCGCACGCCGGACCAGATCACCCGCACCGGGCGGGAACCGAGCCGCTCCACTCAAACCACCGGCGGGCGGCCGAGGGCGGTCATCTTGGCGACGGTGTGCCAGGAGATCGGACGGCGCCGGCCCGCGTCGGTCCGCCAACCCTCGGCGAAGCCGGCGAACCAGACTCGCAGCGCCTTGGGGTCGCGGACCCGCGCGATCGTCGCGGCCGTCCAAACCCCCAGGTAGAGCGGGATCAGCGGGGCGGGCAGGTTCCGGCGCGCGACCCAGACGCGATTGCGGGCGTTCATCCGGTAGAACACCGCGTGGCGGGCGGCCGTGGTAGCGGGGTGGTGCACCACGATCGACGGCTCGTAATGCAGCCGCCAGCCGGCGTCCAACAGCCGCATGGCCAAATCGACGCCCTCGTGTCCGAAGAAGAAGTCGCCGGCCCAGCCGCCGACCTCTTCGAATGCCGCGCGGCGGACCATGCAAAGGGCCTCCCAGAAGACGGCGACGTCGCCGCCTTTACCGCCGTCGGAAGTTCGGAACCGCGGCACCCAGCGACGCGGGGATGGGCGTCCGTCCGGGTCGGTGCCGCGCGGCTGGACGAGCGCCAGTTGCGGGTCGGCGGCCAAGACGTCCGACATGCGCAACAAAACGTCGGGAGTCGGCAAGAAGGCGTCGTCGTCGTAGAAGAAGATGAACTCGCCGCCGGCGTAGCTGGCGCCCACGTTGCGTCCCTGCGGGCAGCCGACGTTGGCCGGCAGATGAACGGTTTTGACCCAGTCGGGGACGCCCTGCGGCTCCCAGCCGTTGCCGACGAGGACGACATCGAGGTCGATCCCGGTCTGGGCGTGCAGCGTCTCGAGCGCCTTGGACAGCTCGGTCGGCCGGTTGCCCATCGAGAGCAGCACGGCGGTGACGCGGTTCGGCATCGGCGGTCCTAGGGTCGGGTGAGGCAACGTTATCGCGGGCTCGGCGGGGCACGCGTCATCGCCGACCCGCCGCTCAGCGCGGCGCAATCCCGAGCGAAATCACCAGACCGAGGCGCCGAAACGTGTGCTGGGACTCAATCACGACGTCAGTTGCTCGTCCTGACCCCGAAGACGGGGCCGTTGGGACCGACAGACGTCGTGATTGGCCTGTCTGTGGCCACCGGTCGAAGCCGTGGCGCTGAAGCCAAGCCAGGATCGGGACGTCCGCCAGCTTGGCGGCGACCTCGGCTCGCGTCCAGGCGGGCCAGAAGGCACCCGGGTCACCGACACCGAACCGGCGCGCCAGCGCCGGCGGCACGTCCTGGCCGGCCAGCTCGGCGTCAACGGCGATGCGGGCGCCCAGGTTCGGACGCCAGCAGACGCGGCGTCCATCCGCGGCATAGGAGTGGACGCAGCTTCCCGGCCACCCGCACGAGCTGCCCCGGCCAACCGGGCCCGGCGAGATGACCAGAACGTCCGGAGCGGTCAGCGCCGCCCAATCCGGGGCGTCGCTCAGATCGAGCCCCCGCCGTCCACGACGATCACCTGGCCGTTGATGTTGGTGTCGGAGAACAGCAGCATGTTGGTGAACGGGACGACGTTTTCGGGCTCGACCAGTAGGCCGGTCGGGGTGCGCCGGGTGATCGTGGAGAGTTGATCGGGGCCGAGCACCGACGACATCTCCGAGGCGAAGAAGCCCGGTGCGATGCTGTTGCACAGGATCCGGCCGTGCATCTCGCGAGCCAGCGCGCGCATCGCCGAATCAAGGGCGCCCTTGGTGGCCGAGTAGGCGACCAGGCCGGCGTACCCGCGCTGGGCGCAGATCGAGGTGACCATGACGATCCGGCCTCGCCCGCCCTTGGCCATGATGTGGCGCAGGACGGCGCGGGTCAGGATCAGCGGCGCGGTGAGATTGGTCTCGATGATGGCCGCGATCCGGTCCGGCGAGGTGTGGACGTGCAGCGAGTCTTGGCCGATGGCCGCGTTGTTGACCAGCGCGTCGATCGGTCCGAGGGCGGCCGACGCGTTCTTGATGAAGGCGGTGACCGCCTTCTGGTCGGTGGCGTCCACGGAATCGATGAAGACGCGATCCGGATGCTCCTTGGCCAGCTCGGTCAGTTCCGGCGTCACGGTCCGGGCGAAGGTGGCGACCTTGGCACCGGCGTCCAGGATGTCGCGGACGATCGCCAGCCCCAGGCCGCGGGAGCCGCCGGAAACGAGGACGCAGGTCGCGGCAGGGATCGGGGTCACGTCAGACATCGCTCTTCAGGCTCTCTTTGATCGGGATGGAGTCCAGGATTCGCACCCGGCGAGGGACGGCGTAGTCGGCCAGTTGGCCGGCGCAATGACGGACCAGTTCGGCCTCGTCGACCTGCTGTCCCTCCTGTAGGACGACGTCGGCCACCACCATCGTGCCGACCAGAGGCGCCTTGCGCCCGCGAACGGCCGCCCACGCCACGGCCGGATGGGTCAGCAGCACGCTGCGCACCTTCGACGCCGAGGCCTTCGAGCCGCCCACGTTGATCTCGTCGCTGGCGATCCGGCCGGTGATCAGGACGCGGTCGTCGTGGAACTCCACCCGATCGCCGGTGTGCAACACCGCGTCGATGCCCTCGGCGCGGAAGTTCGACGCCAGCACCAACTCTTCGTCGACCACGCTGATCTTGGGGCGATCGGGGCTTTCGCGATCGAGCCAGGCCTTGGGGAAGCCCGCCGAACCGTCGTGCACCGCGATGGACGCGCCCGCCTCCGAAGAGGCGTAGATCCAGGAGATGCGGGCGTTGGGAAAGACCTCGGCGAGCTTGTCCAAGATCCCCTGATCGACGGGCTCGCCGCCGAGGGTGATCTGCTCCAGCGGGACCTGCGCCAGCGTCGTCCCGCTGCGCATCAGCGCCTGACGCCAAAACGTCGGCGTGCCGGAGGCGGCCGTGACGCCCTGCTCGAGAGCCAGGTCGGGCCACTCGTCCAACTGGTCGCTCTCGACGAACACGACGTTTTGCCCCGGCAGGCGCAGCGACAGCGTGACGACCTGCCACCAGGCGTACGCGCCGGGGGTGTAGGGGCACAGCCAGGTGCGCGGCGGCTGGTCTCCCCGGACGGTGGTCAGCGAGTCGAGCGTGTGCGCGACCTGCTTGGGCCGACCCGTGCTGCCCGAGGTGAGCAGCCACAGGCGTCCGGGGTTCGCCTCGCGCTCGACGGTAGGCGGCGCCACCCGCAAAATCTCGGAGCCGCCGGCCTCGACGATCGCCAGCCCGGCCTCGCGCAAGGCGTCCAGCAAGCCTGCCTCGGCCCGTGAGGCGGCGGCAACCAGCGTCTCGCGGGCGGTGGTCGCGTGCGTCCAGACCGTCCGGACGGCGGCTGCGGAGTCACCGACGAGGACGGCGGCCGCAGGCGGCAACTCAAAGGGCGTCAACTCGTCCCAGCGGCCGGTGAAGCCGCGGGTGTGGATCCGGTTGGCTGCGCCGGCCGGGCCCCTCATGCCGACTGCAACTCCTCGATGAAGTCGAGGACGTCGCCGACCGTGCGGATTTCGCGGAGCCCGGGCGCGTCGAAGTTCAACTCCTCGCCCACCTCGTCCTCCACGCGCAGCGCCAACTCGGAGAAGTCGAGCGAACGAAAGCCGATGGCATCAAGAGAGGCCGCATCGTCTGTCGGCAATGTCTTGCCTTGTGCCGACATGACCGCGGCCATCATGGTGCGAACCTCGTCCCGGCTCACTGAGCTCATCTTTCCGCCTTGAAATCGGGGGCCAATGCGTCGAGTAGTCTACCGACGTACGCCCCTGCGAAGGGCTGTCAGCGCGCCGTCACCAGCCGCCGTCTATTCCCAGGAGAGCCTCATGCTTCGACCTGCCAACGACTCCGACCTGGACGCGATGCTGCCTTGGCGAAACCACCCCGAGGTGCGTCGCGTTTCGCTCACCCAGCACGAGATCGCACCCGATGAACATGCCACCTGGTGGAAGCGGACGCGCCGCGACCCGACCCGGCGCGTCCTGATCTATGAGCGCAACGGGGTGGGCTGCGGGGTCGTCACGTTCTTCGACGTGGACACCGACGCCGGCACCGGCTGGTGGGGTTACTACCTGGACAATGCCGGCCTCGAGCAGCGAGGCGAGTTGATGCCGGCCTGGATCGCGATTCAGCGAGAGGCGGTCAAGTTCGCGTTCGGCGAACTCGGGTTGCGCCGCCTAGACGGCGAGACTCTGGCGGACAACGCCTCGGTGGTCGCGTTCAACAATCGGATGGGCTTTGAGGTGGTAGAGACCTACACCCGGCAGATCGACGGCGCGGAGAAGGTCGTCGTCCACACCCGCCGGAACGCATCGGAGGCGGGGAAGTGAGCCCCGCCTCCTTCCGGATCGGCGAGCATCTAGTCGGCCCGGACGCCCCGCCGTTCGTGATCGCGGAGATGTCGGGCAACCACGACGGCAGCCTCGACACCGCGCTGGAGATCGTCCGGGTCGCGGCCGGGGCGGGCGCGCACGCCATCAAGCTGCAGACCTACACCGCAGACACGATCACCCTCGATGCGGACACCCCTGACTTTCGCATCTCCGACGGCCACAGCCTGTGGGGTGGGCGGCGGCTGTACGACTTGTACGACCAGGCCCACACGCCCTGGGAGTGGCACGAGCCGATCTTCGCGCTGGCCAGCGAACTCGGCATTTGCGCGTTCAGTTCGCCCTTCGACCCCACGGCCGTCGACTTCCTGGCGGGATTGGACGTCCCCGCCTACAAGATCGCGTCGTCGGAGATCGTCGACCTGCCACTGATCCGCAAGGCTGCCGAGCAGGGCAAACCCATCATCATCTCCACCGGGATGGCATCGATTGCCGAGGTCCATGCGGCGGTCGAGGCCGCGCGCTCCACCGGCAACGAGCAGATCGTCGTCTTGTCGTGCACGGCCGATTACCCGGCCGACCCGGCCTCGGCGAATCTGCGCGGCCTGCCCCTGCTGGCGGGCGCGTTCGGGACCCTCGTCGGCCTGTCGGACCACACGATGGGCATCGGCGTCGCCGTGGCGTCGGTGGCGTTCGGCGCGTGCGTGATCGAGAAGCACATCACCTTGTCTCGCGACAGCGGCGGGGTGGACGCCGCCTTCTCCCTCGAGCCGGCCGAACTGGCCGCGTTGGTGCGCGAGTCCGAGGTGGCCCGGCAGGCGCTGGGCGAGGCGCGGATCGGCGCGAAGGCGTCCGAGCGCGAGGGCCTGCGCTTCCGGCGCTCGCTGTACGTGAGCCGGGACGTCGTCCCCGGCGAGATCGTGGGTTCGGACAACGTCCGCTCCGTGCGTCCGGCCGGCGGCCTGCCCCCCGACGACTTCGGCTTGGTCGCCGGACGTCCGTTCCGCAAGGCGGCGGTCAAGGGGACGGCCCTGAGCTGGGACCTGCTGTAGCGGCTGGTGTGAGGCAAGCTCGCCCCGGCACCCGCTTCGGGAAAGGCCGGGTGTGGCCTGCTCGTCGACGTCGCCGCCCTGCTCAGCGTCACCGACGATCGGGGCCTGGACACGCCGCTGCTCCGTGGCGTCCTCGACTCCAACGCCGCCGAGGGCTCGGCGGTTGAGGTCAGGTGTTGATCTGCAGCGCCTAAGCGGCCCGGATCAGCAAGCTATCCGCTCAACAAGCGATCCGCACCAACCCTGGTGGCGTCAGCGCCCGAGCTTGCGCAGGAGCTTGCGCGCTGCTCGCATCGGCACCTTGGCCGCCTTCTTGGTCTCGGCGACTGCCTTGGCCCGCAGCTTGTGGGAGACGAACTGGAGTTCGGTCCAGTGCTCGCGCGAGCGCAGGGCGCGCAGCTCGTCGCCCTGACGATCGAGCAGGGCGATCAGGCCCTGACGGTCGAGGTTGGCGTAGGCCCCGCTCGGCTTGGGGCGAAGGCCGAGCAGGGTGTTCAGTTCGTCGTCACCAGGGTCGTCCAGTTCCGCCATGGCGCCCACCGCGCGAAGGAGGGCGAGGTCGTCCAGTGCGGACGGCCAGGGGTGTCGCAGGCCGCGTCCGCGCAGGATGTTGACGAAGTCGGCGAGGCAGGTCCACGGGTTTGGATCGGACCTTTCGGCGGGCTCGGGGGCATCCGTCGCCGCTGGTTCGGGCCGTTGCACGAGTTCTGGGGTCGAGGTCTGCGGGGTGGGCGACGAAACCGGCAGCCGATGGTAGGAGTCAGCATCGATCAGAACGTCGGTCAGCCGCCCGCCGCCGGCGCGCGCCCAGCCGGTCAGCTTGGTTCGCAGCGCGGGCAGATCGTGTGCCGCGCAGTCCTCGATCAGCGCGGCGACCAGGCTGCGGGCCGCGTCGGGGACCGAGCCGGCATCGACGATCTCCGCGTCTGCGGTGAGGACGGTCGGGGCCACCGGCGTCCCGAGCACGACGAACCAGCCGGCGGCCAGGTCATCCATCCGACCGGCGTACTCGGCGCCGCGCAGGACGAAAGTCGGATCCGAACCCACGAACGGTTCCAGGGCCGAACCGTAGGCGAGGCAATCCCTGATCGCCGCGAGGCCGCCGCTCAGACCGACGGTCGCGAGGACGTCCTGGCGTGCCCACGAGGGAAACACCGACCACTCCTGATGGTCGCCTTCGGCGAGCCTGGCGACGGCGGCGGACGTTCGTGGCCGGCTCGCGTCCCAGGTGGCGTTGACCGCCCAGTCGGCGTTGGAGCTGACCGTGTAGGGCGAGTGAGTACCGGTGAGTCGATGGACGCCGAGGTCGTTCTCGATGCCGAGGGCGAGCACGCCGCCGGGGGAGCGCAGCGCGGCGACCGCCTCGAACACCTCGGCCCACGGCCGGATGTCGCTCTCCAGCGACAAGACGCGCGCGAGGTCGTCCAGCGCCACCACGAGGTCGAACGTGCCCGCGTCGAGGCGGGCGACATCGCCGCAGAACACTTTGGCGCTCGGTGCCGCCTCGCCCAGCTGGGCCGCGTCCGGGATCGAACGGACGACGACCACCAACTCGGCGGCCTCCTCGGCGAGGGCGGCGATCGTCTCGGGCGAGTGCGGTCCGACGACGACCACCCGTTTGCCGGCGGCGTCCAGGTGCCCGAGCAGTCGCCGGGCCGCGCCGGCCGCCGCGGCCGGATTGCGCTCCAGATCGGACCAGTGCTGTGCGGCCCCGGGCAGCAGCGTCACGTTCTCGGGGTAGGCGAGTTCTTTGATCTCGGTCACGGTGCGGGCCACTCCAAGACGGTTCGAAGTTCGGCGGGGGAGCAAATCGAGTCGGCGCCCAGTTCGCGGCGGGCGATGGCGCGGGCAACGTCCAGATCGAGGTG
>JBDHZK010000058.1:0-16627 GCA_039811865.1 Propionicicella sp.
AGGTCGAAGCGCAGCGGCCCGTCGGCGTCCGCGAGTTCAAGTTCGGCCAGGTCGCCTACCTCCCAGACGGCTTGCGGAAAGTCGCGGCGGGCCTGCTCGATCAAGACGGGGTCGATGTCGACGCCGACCACTTGGTGGCCGGCGCGGGCCAGCGGACCGCCGACCCGACCGGTGCCGCAGCCGGCGTCCAGAACCGACGAGCCGCGCGCCAGCAACGCGTCTGCGAATCGGGTCTCGCCCTCGATGTCCTGGCCGGACGCGGCCAGGTTGCGCCAACGTTCGATGTAGCGCTGCGAGTGGCCTGGGTCGCGCGCGATGATCTCGGCCCACTTGCTGGGCGGTGTGGTCACGCATGCCTCTCTTCGGTGGGGGCTGGGGCGTCGTGTTGGAGCCTCCGACAGGATTCGAACCCGCGACCGTCCGCTTACAAGGCGGGAGCTCTACCAACTGAGCTACGGAGGCATGTGCCGCCCATTGTGTCGCGGGCAGGCGCCGGCGGCCAATCCGTTCAGTGCGCCCCGGGGCCGGACAAGAAGGCGTCGGCATCCCCAGTGGCGTAAACGCGCCCGGCGCCCGCCTCCAGGAAAGCCGCCTCACCCTGGCGCAAATCCAGCGTGTCGTCGCCGCAGTGCAACTGAAGGTAGCCGCCGGTGACGAACAAGATCCGTCCGGTCGAAGCCCCGGGCAGGCGGGCGGCCCCCAGTCCCGGGTTGAGCGCCAGCCGCCAGACGTCGAACTCGGCGCATTCGGCGTCGTACCGGTAGATCCCCGGGCGCACCAGCTTGCCCTCGACCACTCGAGGCTGCGCGGGGGAAAAGTCCACCACGGCGACCATCGCCTCGACGTCGATGTGTTTGGGCGTGAGGCCGCCCCGGATGACGTTGTCCGAGTTCGCCATCACCTCGATGCCGGTGCCGTAGAGGTAGGCGTGCATCACCCCGCTGGGTGTGAACACGGCTTCGCCGGGCCGAAGGGTGACGCGGTTCATCAGCAGGGCGCCCAGGATGCCGCGGTCGCCGGGGTAGAACTCGTCGAGTTCCACGGCGGTCCGGGCGAACTCCCCGAGCGCACCCGGGGCGTCCACGTGCTTGACCGCGGCCGCCGAAACCTCGTTGACCAGGTGGACGCGCGACTCGTCCAAGCTCAGGACGTCGAGGAAGACTTCGGCCAGTGCAGCCGAGCCCTTGCGCTCCACCAGGGGGCTGATCAGCGGCTCGAGCAGCTCGGCGACACCCAGTTGGGTGAAGAGGTCGTGAGTCTGGTGGGGGTCACGGAAGCCGTGGAGGATGTGGAAGTCGTCCAGGGCGATCAGGATCTCGGGCTTGGGCCAACTGTCCTTGTAGGTGCGTTCCTTGGCGTTGTGGGGGACGCCGGCCGACTCCTCCCGGGCGTAACCCTCCTCGGCCTGCCAGCGGGCCGGATGCGCTTGGATCGACAGCGCCTGCCGGGCGGCGAGCACCTTCATCAGATAGGGCAGCTGCGCGCCGAAGAGCTTGACCGAACGGTCGCCGATCGTGGCCGGATGGGCGCTGAGGTAGGCGTCCAACGGCTCGTCCGCGAGCAGCGACGGTGCCGAACGATGCGCCCCCAGCCAGTACTCGGCCTGGGGACGGCCGTCCTCCGGACGACCCAGGATCCTCGGGATGGCCGAATGGGAGCCCCAGGCGTAGTTCACGATCGTGCCGTGGAGTTTCTTCATCAATGTCCGTTTCGTCGGGGCCATCGGCGATGTTATCAAGTCGCCTCATCGCCGCCTCGACCGCCAGCGCGCCGAATGACACCCGTGTAGTTCCTACCTACACTGACCTCATGGCGAGTGGACAGGCGGCAGGGATGGGCGAACTCTCCTCGCGAGACGAGGCGATCCTTGCCTTCGAAGCTCGTTGGTGGTCGTTCTCCGGCCCCAAGGAAAAGGCGATCCGCGAGCAGTTCGGGATGTCCGCCACGCGCTACTACCAGGTACTCAACACGCTGATCGACCACCCGGCCGCGTTGGCCGCAGATCCGCTGCTGGTCAAGCGGCTGCGCCGGCTGCGTGCCGAGCGGCAGCGGGCCCGCTCGGCCCGAAGGCTAGGCCTGGCCGGACTTCTCTGAAGACTCCCGGCGTCCGGATCGACCCAACTCGGCAATGCTTCGGCCCACCTGCGCGGCGGCTTGGCGAAGCGGCCTGATCGGGACGTCCGCGTAGCCGCCGCGATGCAGGCCGGCGTGCCGCTCGAATGGATTCTGGGCCGCCAGGTCGCCGGTCCGCAGCCACGACCAGGCCGATCCAGCCAGGTAGGCGGGCAGGAATGGTAGGCCGAGACACAGTAGGTACTGCCAGGCGTGGGCGTCCTCGTGGTCGAGCACCTGCGGGAACCGCACCGTCAGCTCGGCGAAGCTGGAGCGAGTGAGGACGACGTTTCCGACCGTGAAGGCGCCGGCGACGGGGAAGGCGAAGCGGTAGTGCTCGGCCAGGATGAGGCCGCGGGGGCCTGGCCGCAGCTTCGCCTTGGCGAGCAGTGCGATCGCGAGGCCGACCGGCGTCGAGAGGTTGATCAGGTTGCCGACCCGGCGCACCCGCAAACCCACGCCGCCCTGGGTGCGAAACGCATCGCTGTCCACGCTTACCTCCGCGGTGTCCGCGCGGCGGATCTGGCGGCCCGGAGCCGTGGATCCGACCTGGTCGAACCAGCGTAGCTCCAGGTCAGGGGCGGCGGCCCCGAACCCCGCCCCTCGCGGGCGTCCGACGTTTGCACTCAGCATTGTCGAGTGCTAAACATGAGTTAGCACTCTCCTGGCTAGAGTGCTACGAACCAGTCGGCCGATGAGATCGCAAGATCGTCCGTCGCGGGCATCGGTTGGCGTTGACACAGACCACGCGGGGCGCCTGCCCCAGGACGCGGGAGGACTCCCGGAGAACCATGGCAAAACTCATCGAATTCAATATCGAGGCCCGCCGCGGGCTCGAGCGGGGCATGAACGTCCTCGCAGACGCGGTGAAGGTCACGCTCGGTCCCAAGGGCCGCAACGTCGTGCTGGAGAAGAAGTGGGGAGCGCCCACCATCACCAACGACGGCGTCTCCATCGCCAAGGAGATCGAGCTCGAGGACCCTTACGAGAAGATCGGCGCCGAGCTCGTCAAGGAGGTCGCCAAGAAGACCGACGATGTCGCAGGTGACGGAACCACCACCGCGACCGTCATCGCTCAGGCGATGGTCCGCGAGGGCCTGCGCAACGTGACCGCCGGGGCCAACCCGATGTCGCTGAAGAAGGGCATCGAGAAGGCCGTCGAGGCCATCGTCGCCGAACTCGCCTCAATGTCCACCGAGATCGAGACCAAGGAGCAGATCGCGGCGACCGCGTCCATCTCGGCCGCCGACACCTCCGTCGGCGAGATCATCGCTGAGGCGATGGACAAGGTGGGCAAGGAAGGCGTCATCACCGTCGAGGAGAGCAACACCTTCGGCCTCGAACTCGAGCTCACCGAGGGCATGCGCTTCGACAAGGGCTACATCTCGCCCTACTTCGTCACCGACGCCGAGCGGATGGAGGCCGTCCTGGACGACCCCTACATCCTGATCGTCAACTCGAAGATCTCGAATCTGAAAGACCTGCTGCCCGTCCTGGAGAAGGTCATGCAGGCCGGCAAGCCGTTGCTGGTCATCGCCGAAGACGTCGACGGCGAGGCGCTGGCGGGTCTGATCGTCAACAAGATCCGCGGCACCTTCAAGTCGGTCGCGGTCAAGGCCCCCGGCTTCGGCGACCGTCGCAAGGCCATGCTGGGTGACATCGCGATCCTTACCGGCGGTCAGGTGATCTCCGAGGAGGTCGGCCTCAAGCTGGACGCCGTCACGATCGAGCTGCTCGGCCGGGCTCGCTCCGTGCGCGTGGTCAAGGACGAGACGACCATCATCGAGGGCGCCGGTGATCCCGAGCAGATCGCGGGCCGGGTGGCCCAGATCCGCAAGGAGATCGAGAAGTCCGACTCCGACTACGACCGCGAGAAGCTGCAGGAGCGGTTGGCCAAGCTGGCCGGCGGCGTGGCCGTGATCAAGGTCGGCGCGGCCACCGAGGTGGAGCTCAAGGAGCGTAAACACCGCATCGAGGACGCCGTCCGCAACGCCAAGGCGGCAGTCGAAGAGGGCATCGTCCCCGGCGGTGGCGTCGCGCTGCTTCAGGCGGCCAAGAAGGCCAAGATCGACGGTTTGGTCGGCGACGAGGCAACGGGCGCACAGATCGTGCTCTCCGCCTGCTCTGCTCCGCTGAAGCAGATCGCCATCAACGCTGGTCTTGAGGGCGGCGTCGTGGCCGAGAAGGTCGGGTCGCTCGAGGGCGGCAAGGGCCTGGACGCGGCCACCGGCGAGTACGTCGAGATGGTCAAGTCGGGCATCATCGACCCGGCCAAGGTGACCCGCTCTGCGCTGCAGAACGCAGCCTCGATCGCGGCGCTGTTCCTAACCACCGAGGCGGTCATCGCCGACAAGCCGGAGAAGGCGCCGGCGATGCCGGGCGGCGACGGCGGCATGGGTGGCATGGACTTCTGACGAAAGTCCCTAGTCAGGGCGGTCCCGGTAACGGGGCCGCCCTGCTGCGTTTGCCGGGCCGGGCAACTAGGGGGCCGAGGTGGTGGAGTGGTGAACTCCTTCGTGGTACGGTACGGCGAACGCGGAGGGTGCTACCACCTTTGGCGGTTATGTCGTAGTGACCTCAGTCATGAGGGGCATTCGGGGGGATGCGATGAATCCAGGTGTGTTTGTGCACGCCTCTGGGCTGTGTGAAAGCAATCAAGTCGGCGACGGAACCCGAGTCTGGGCTTTTGCCCACGTGCTCGCGGGCGCGCTGGTGGGCCGCGACTGCAACATTTGCGACGGTGCGTACGTCGAGGGCGGTGCCGTTGTCGGCGACCGGGTGACGGTCAAGAACCAGGTGATGATCTTCGACGGCGTGACCGTCGAAGACGATGTGTTCCTGGGCCCCGGCGTGACGTTCACCAACGATCTGTTTCCTCGTGCGTTCGTGAAGAAGTCCGGCGCCGAGTTCGATCGCACCTTGGTACGTCGCGGCGCGACGCTCGGTGCTGGCACGGTGGTCGTCTGCGGCGTCACTATCGGGGAGTTCGCGTTTGCCGGAGCCGGAGCAGTGATTGCTCGAGACGTTCCGGCCCACGCATTCGTCGTGGGGAACCCGGCACGACAGATCGGCTGGGCCTGCCTTTGCGGGCGACGGCTCGACGCCGACTTGGTTTGCGAATGCTCGCGGTCCTGGCGAATCGGTGAATCGGGCGCGTTGGAATCGCGCGCCACGGTCGCCGTCGCCTGACCCGCCCGCTCGCTCACCCATCTGCTTTGGAGTCACCCATGTCTTTTGGCGTTGCTGCCACACCCTCTTCGGCCTCGCGCGTCGGCGGAGTCGGCGCCGGGCCAGCCGGCTTGGTTGCCGCCCTAGTGCCGGTCGCGCTCCAGGGTCTGGCCGTCATGGGCCACACCGCCGGTGGCGAGTTGCCGTTCACGCTGCGCGGTTCGGCCACGCCGCAGGGCCCCCAGGTGCTACCCGAGGGACGCAGCCTGCGCTACGCGGCGATCGTCGCCCTCGGGCTCGCGGGCTGCGCGGAGGACTCCCAACGCGCCGCGCTTGGTGGGCAAAGCGCCGCCGAGTTGGCCGTCGCGGCGCTTGAGCTCGCGCAGACCAGCGATGACCCGGGCGCGGTCGCACTGGCGGTCTGGGCCGCGGCCGAGGTCGCGGGACAGGAGTCGTCCGACGCGCTCGACCGGCTCTCCCGGTTGGCCGATCGTCCCGGTATCCCCACGGTGGACACGTCCTGGACGGTGGTCGCGGGGCTGGCCCTGTCCAACGGACGCGGCGAACAACTTTGGCGGACGGCGGCCGGACGACTTCTCGCGAACGAGGGCGGGCGCGGGATCTATCCGCACAACCTCCCCATGGCGGGCGGGATCCGGGGCCACGTGGGTTGCTTCGCCGACCAGATCTACCCGGTGCAGGCCCACGCGAGGGCCTTCCGCGCAACGGGTGACCCGGCATTCCTGGAGGCCGCCAACCGAACCGCGCGACGCATCGTCGAACTGCAGGGACCTCAGGGCCAGTGGTGGTGGCACTACGACGCCCGGACCGGAGACGTCGTCGAGGGCTTCCCGGTCTACTCCGTGCACCAGCACGGTATGGCGCCCATGGCGCTGTTTGAGCTTCTCGAGGCCGGAGGCGACGACCATCGCGCTGCGGTCGCGAGCGGACTGGATTGGCTGACCGCCCATCCGGAATGTGTGGAGCCGTTGATCGCCCCAGAGTTGGGCGTGATCTGGCGCAAGGTCGGCAGGCGCGAGCCCCGCAAGGCTGCTCGTCTGCTGTCTGCCCTGGGGACGAAGGTTCGCCCCGGGTTTGTCGTACCTGGTCTCGACCGCGCCTTTCCACCTGGGGGGGTGGATTACGAGTGCCGCCCGTACGAACTCGGGTGGTTGCTCTACGCGTGGCCGGACGTTTGCAAGGGGGGATTGCATTGAACGGCTTCCAGGAATTGTTTGGGTACCCGATCGCCGCTGCCACTATGGACGAAGCGGTTGGGTTGTGTAAGCGCGCCATCGAGGATCGTCGGCCGCTGCAGATCGGCGTGGTCAATGCGGCGAAGATCGTGAACGCCGAGGATGACCCGGCACTGCGCACCGCGTTGGACAGCTGCGACGTGATCTTGGCCGATGGCCAGTCGGTCGTCTGGGCGAGCAGACTGCTCGGCCGGCCGTTGCCGGAGCGGATCACGGGCATCGATTTGTTCACCAACCTGCTCGCCTACGCGAGCCAGGAGGGTCGTTCGGTCTTCCTTCTCGGAGCCACCGACGAGGTGCAGCGACTGATGCGGGAGAAGATCGCCAATGATTATCCGAACGCCCACATCGTGGGCAGCCGGAACGGCTACTTCTCCGACTTGGAGGCATCGGACATCGCCGACGAGATCGCTGCGGCGCAACCGGACATGCTCTTCTTGGGCATGACCTCGCCGAAGAAGGAGATCTTCATGGATCGCTTCGGCGAAAGGATGGGCGTGCCGGTAGTTCACGGTGTCGGCGGGTCGTTCGACATCTTGGCCGGCATCACCAAGCGCGCACCCCAGGGCTGGCAGAAGGCCGGCATGGAGTGGGCTTACCGAGTCGTCCAAGAACCCGGACGAATGTGGAAGCGCTATTTGCGCACGAACTTCTTGTTCGTGTTCTTGCTGATGCGCGAGTTCGCCCGGCCGACAGCACGTCATCTCGAATTGATGCCCGCGGCGCCGAGGGCCATTGAGGCGGTTCGGTGAGCGACGGCTACCAAGGCAGCATCGCCGTCGTCGGGTTGGGCTATATCGGCCTCCCGACGGCGGTGGTGCTCGCGTCTCATGGACGCCAGGTCATCGGTGTCGATGTCAACGTCAATACGGTGGCGATGGTCTCCCGCGGGGAGTTGCCCTTCGTGGAGCCGGATCTGGTCACGAGCCTGAGCGGCGTCGTCGCCCTGGGCAAGCTCACCGCGACCACCGAGATGCCCGTCGCGGACGCCTACATCATCGCCGTGCCGACGCCGCTGAAGGACGATCACACGGCCGATCTGAGCTACGTCCGATCCGCCACCGAGCAGGTGGCTCCGAAGCTGCGTCCGGGCGCCCTGGTGGTGGTCGAGTCCACCTCGCCGCCGGGAACCACCGAGGCGGTCAGCCGCTGGATCGGTGAGTTGCGTCCCGACCTAAGGCTTCCGCACGACGGGCATCCGGCCCCGGATGTCAACGTGGCGCATTGCCCAGAGCGCGTCCTGCCCGGCCGGATCATGGTCGAAATGGTGCTGAACGACCGGGTTATCGGCGGAGTGTCGGACGCCTGCGCCGAGCGTGCCGCCGAGATCTACCGGGTGTTCAGCCAGGGGCAGATCCTCTTGTGCGATGCCGCCAGCGCCGAGATGGCGAAGCTGGTGGAGAATAGTTACCGGGACGTCAATATCGCCTTTGCCAACGAGCTTTCTATGGTTTGCGACGCGCTCGGCCTCGATGTGTGGGAGGTTATTCGCATGGCCAATTGCCACCCGCGGGTAAATATCCTGCAGCCCGGTCCCGGTGTCGGTGGCCACTGCATCGCGGTGGATCCCTGGTTCATCGTCGGGGCGGCGCCGGAACAATCCGTCCTGATCCGGACGGCCCGCGAGGTCAACAACAGCAAGCCACATTATGTTGTCAATCAGATCGTGCGGACGGCGCAGCGATTCCGCGAGCCGGTCATCGCCTGCCTGGGTTTGACCTTCAAGGCAAACGTCGACGATTTGCGGGAAAGCCCGGCCGTGGAGATCGTTGCCGAATTGGCGGCGCAACTGCCGGACGTACGGATCTTCGCGTGCGATCCCCTGGTGTCGGCCTTGCCCGACCAGTTGGCCGACATCCCCAACCTTGAGTTCGGGCGAGCCAATGCCGTTATCCCGCTGGCCGACGTGGTTGTCCTGCTGGTGGATCACACCGCTTTCAAGAACTTGCCGAAGCGCATCCTCGAGGGGAAGGTCATTTACGACACCCGAGGCGCTTGGCGATAGGCGTCGCGCCCCCCGCGACGGAAGTGGCCCCGGGAATCGTTCTCCCGGGGCCACGGCAACTAAGTGTCTACGTTGTCGGGCTCAACTCGTGAACTCCTCGGCCATCGGTCCAAGACCGAGGAAGTGCGCCATGGCGGTGACCGCCCGCCGCGCCGCCTGGCCGTCACCGTAGGGGTTTCTGGCCCGGGCCATGTTGTCGTAGTGGACGGGGTCGGTCAGCAGCCGGGAGACCTCCGCCACGATCCGGGAGGTGTCGGTGCCGACCAGCATCGCTGAGCCCGCCGCGACCGCCTCCGGCCGTTCGGTGGTCTCGCGCAGCACCAGGACTGGCTTGCCGAGGCTCGGCGCCTCCTCCTGTACACCGCCGCTGTCGGTCAGGACGACGGTGGCCTGCTTCATGACCTGGCAGAAGTCCGCGTAGTCCAAGGCGTCGATGATCAAGACATTGGTTAGGCCGGACAATGGCGGCCGCAACGCGTCCTGGACGATCGGGTTGGGGTGGGCGGGGACGACCACCCGCAGTCGAGGGAAGGTGCTCGCGAGCTCGGCGATCGCCGTCGCCGTGCGTCGCATGGCCTCGCCCCAAGACTCCCGGCGATGGCTGGTGACCAGCAGCAGCGGTCGTCCGGTGGTGGCGTTCAGGAATTGGCTGAGCTCCGCATGCTCGATGGTCCGAGGCGCGGCGGTGGTCGCCAGCAGCGCGTCGATCACGGTATTCCCGGTCACGACGATGGCGGAGGCTGCCACCGATTCGCGAATCAGGTTGTCGCGGGCGACCGTCGTCGGCGCGAGGTGCAGGTCGGCCAATTGGGTGGTGAGGCGGCGATTCAGTTCCTCAGGGAATGGGTTGTACTTGGTGTCGGTGCGCAGCCCCGCCTCGAGGTGGGCCACCGAAATCTGGTGATAGAACGCCGCCAGTGCGCCGGCGAAGCAGGTCGTGGTGTCGCCCTGGACGCAGACGGCCGCGGGCTCGACGGACCGCAGAATCGGCTCCAGACCGTTCAAGGTCTTGGTGGTAATCCCGGCCAGCGTTTGACCCTGGGTCATCATGTCGAGGTCGAAGTCTGGTTCGATCCCGAAGACCGAATTGACCTGGTCGAGGATTCTCCGGTGCTGGCCGGTGACCGCAACGACTGGGGTCAACTCAGGATGCTTGCGCATCTCCAGAACGACCGGCGCCATCTTGATCGCCTCCGGGCGCGTCCCGTAGACGAACAGAACTGTCTTGCTCATCGCGACTGGTTCCCCCCAAGCCCGGATATTGCCTTCGCCGAAGTCTGTCGAATATCGCGGCTGCGCTCAAAGAGAGCGCCACCCCGATTCCGACGACCCCGATCATGGCACGCGAGGGGCGTCCTTGAGCGAAGTGCACCTGGCTTGCCGTGCCTGAGACCTGCATGGTGACCCGCGCCGCCGGAATGACGCTTGTTTGCCGCTCGTCCAAGATCTGCTGGGTGCGCCCGATCAGCGTCGACATGCGCTCCCGGACCACCGCTTCGGTTGGGCCCGAAACTTGCAGAATCAAAGTCGCTTCAGTGAAGTTGTGCGCCCACTGGCCGCCGTAGTCCGGCTGTCGAGCCGACCAGCCGTCCAGGACCCCCTGGTCCACCAAGGTCACGTCAGGGGCGGTGGCCGGGGCATGATGGACGCCGGCGTTGAGCTCGCGTTCGATGACGCCGACAAAGGGGATGGCGTCGCCGCTGGTGGGAGCGAGGAGTCGGGTTTGGGGAGTTGCGGGCGAGAGAAACAGGACCTTGGTGCTGCTGGAGTACACGCCGGGCGCGCTGCGGAAGTTCCAACCGAGGAGGGCGGTTAGCAGGCAGCCGACCACGACAATCGGCCATCGGCGACGACATATGGCCGCCAGAGCCCAAATAGTCATGTCTCCCCCGAGGATCGATATGCGCGACCCACGACTAGACTAGGCCAGATTCGTTGCACGACAACCGCAGTGATCGACGGCCATACGGGGGAGAAGCCTTGAGGTTCACTGACACGTTGGCGGCCTTCAGACGGCGTTGGGTCATCGCCATCGTCGGTTTGCTGGCCACGGCCGGGCTCGGGTATGCGGCCTGGCAGATCGTTCCACCGACCTATGAGGTCAAGAGCTACCTGCTCTTGCTACCCCCCAAGTCAACGGTTACCGACAAGGGCAATCCCTACCTGCAGCTCGGTGGTCTGCAGCAAGCCGTGGACCTTCTGGGGGTCGCACTGTCGGATCAGGCGTCCCAGCAAGAGGTGGCCGAGCTGATCAGCAAGACCGCCGAGTTCGAGGTCGCCGCGGACGGACGGACTTCAAGCCCGGTGCTGGTGGTCACCGCTCGGGACGACACCAAGGAATCGGCGCTCAGGGTCCGAGATTGGGTCGTGGCCAAGGCCCCGGGACGCCTTCAGTCCCTGCAGACCTCGGTCGGGGTGGGCAAGAACAACCTGGTCACCATGACGATCCTCACGGCCGATCGCGATCCGGAGGAAGTGGGTAAGACTCAGCTGCGTGCCTTGCTCGTCGCGGTGGCGGGTGGTCTTGCCCTCAGTGCGGCGACGGTTGCGATCGTGGACGCCTGGTTACTGCGTCGAGCAGCTCGCCGGGCTACAGGGGCTGCGGCGGAGGCGACTGCCCCAACAGACCAGGACGCTCACCCCGGACAGCCTGACCCGCAAGTCGGGCCACCCTCGACCGAGGCCGGCGAGGACGATCCACTCGGGTTGACCGGGGACGATCCAGCGGTGCCCGGTGAGTTGGGACACCCCGAGCCGAGCGATGAGCGCGAGGCGGAGGCGTCCGCCGAAGATGAGCCCGAAAAAGAAGCGCAGGATCGGTCCGAGCCGCTACCTCAGGCCCAAGGTGTCGGTTAAGCGAGGCGCTCAGCGCACCCGATCCAGTGGGTCCTACTGGCTCATCGACGGGGTCACGGTCCTGACGCTGTTCTCGATCGTGCGGCTGATCCTGCCTTCACAGTTCGTGATCGGCGGGTTGGGCGGGGCCGGATCTCCGGCCGCACTCCTGGCGGTGGCTTGCCTTGGTTGGTGGGTTTGGGAGCGCTTGCACCGGACGCGGGAGTTCGTCTCCTCGCCGGTGGTCGGGTTTGCTGCGGTCTTCGGCATGGCTTTGATGGCGTCCTGGGTGGCGGGGGTGGCCCGGCCGATCAACGGGGAGGAGGGTTCTGTCCTCACGCTCGGCCTACTGGTCTCAGGGGGGTGGCTGGGGGTGCTGCTGGTTGCGCACGATGGGCCGCTGGACTCCGAGCGCCTGGCGGCGTTGCTAAACCGGTTGGCCGTCCTGGCGGGCCTGTTCGCGGCCTTCGGCCTGTTCCAGTTCGTCACTGGAGCCGTGTGGGTCGACCGTGTCTACATACCGGGGCTTTCGGCCCATCAGACCGTGTACGCCGCATCGGTTCGGGAGGGGTTCACCAGGCCCCCGGGGACGGCGATTCATCCCATCGAGTTCGGTGCGGTGTTGTGCATGCTGTTGCCCATCGCCATTTCTCGGGGCATGGGTCTGATCCTTCGACCGGGGACCGACTGGGGAGTTTTGCGCCGCTGGTGGCCGGCCGCCCTCGTGGCTTTGGCGGTCGTCCTATCGCTGTCTCGTTCGGCGCTGGTCGGCCTGGCCGTCGGTCTGATCGCGATCCTTCCTGCCCTGCGAGCGCGCCAGCGGATCGGCGCCTTGGTCGCGATGGCGGGACTGGGTGCGATCGTCTTCTTGGTTGTGCCGGGGATGATCGGGTCGATCGCCGGGCTGTTCTCCGGCGCGCAAAACGATCCGGGCATCGCCTCGCGGATCGACAGCTACGCGATCGCCGCCGACTACATCGCGCGAGCGCCGTGGTTCGGGCGGGGTATGTTCACCTTCTTGCCGAGGTACCGGATCTTCGACAATCAGTACCTGTTGTCGCTGGTGGAGATCGGATTCGTCGGAGTCGCCGCCCTGCTGGCCCTGATCCTCGCTGTGCTGTGGGCCGGGATCCGGACGCGCTCGGCTCGGTCGAGCGTCCTGCGTGGCGCAAGCGCGGCAACCTTGGCGGGCTCGCTGGTGGGGGGAGTCTCGCTCGCGCTGTTCGACGGCTTCGCCTTCCCGATGATGCCGGGGATCTGGTTCACCCTCTTGGGCCTCACCGGCGCCGCTTACCGGTTGTCGCGGGAGGAAGCCGCCACCACCTCGTCGTAGAGCTCCATCGTCCGGTCGAGCTTGCTCGGCCACAGCCCGACCTTTGCCAGTCGGACACGAGCCGCCTCGCCCATGGCCTGACGACGTTCAGGGTCGAAAGCCAACTCTCTGATGGCGCCCGCAAGGGCACTCGCCAACTGTTCCGGCGATTCGGCCGGGAGGGCGATCGCGCAGCTTGCGTCGACGCTCGCCCCGGGCCCACCCCGGTCGCAGACGATCAGGGGGAGGCGGTTGCCCATCGCCTCGAAGACCACATTCCCGCCCGGCTCGCGGTAGCTCGGGAACACGAAGATGTCGGCCTGCCGGTAGCAGTCCTGCACCGCCGGCTTCGGCTGGCGTCCGTGGAAGTGCACCCGGTGGCTCACGCCCAACTGGGCGGCCAGGGCCTTGCACTCGGCGAGGTCGAATCCATCTCCGACGATGTCCACCCGAACCGGCAGGTCCGCCAGCTGGGGGAGTGCGGCGATGAGGTCTCTGGCACCCTTGGTCCGGATCACGCGGCCCACGAAGAGCAGGCGCAGCGGGTGTTCCTCGGTGGGGGCATGCGGCTTCGGTCGGGCTGGGACGTCCGGCAACTCCGGGAGCCCCGTCTCGCTGAGCACCTCTAGCCGTTTGATGCTGAGCCCCTTCAGCGCGTCCCGAACATAGTCGGCGATCCCGAGGACCAGGTCGGCGCGCTCATACGTCGCGCGCAGTGCGGGGTCCAGCCGTAACCGCAACGGGTCCAAGGCGCGCAATTTCAGATACCAGGGCCCGGTCTCTTGGTCGGAGAAACCCGGCGGAGACGCCAGGCTGCCCCCAACCGGGCCGATCACGTACGGGATGCCTGTTCCCCGCAAGGGGCTGGGGTAACGCATCGCCACCGGCACCACCTGGTGTCCTACGTCGAACCGTTCCCCCCTGGCCAACGCCTCGCGGATCCACCGACGCGCCTTGCGCTCGAAAGCGAAATACCCGGGCTTGAGCAGGCTGTTGAACCGCTCCAGGCGACCCAGACCCGCGGGTTCGAGCCATTCAACGACCCGAACCCCCGGCAACTGATCCGGGACCGGGGCGGCGCCCCGCTTGCGGTAGGTCAACACGGTCAACTCGCACCGACCCGCTAGGTGAGCAGCCCATTGAAAGGCAACCCAAGCCTCCCCTACATCCGTTGAGTCGATCGTTGGTGCGACCAGGAGTACTCGCATTTCTCAGACGGTAGCCGACTTGCGTCCTGCCCAACGATCCGCCGGGGCAACTAGGCTTCGTCTCGTGAGTCAGGTGGCCGTGATCGTCGTCACCTACAACAGCGCCGATTCCATTGGGCAGTTGCTCGAATCGCTGCCGGCTGGCCTGGCCGGAACCGACTCCCGGGTGGTCGTGGTGGACAACGGCTCGACCGACCAGACCCCCGACCTGGTAGCGGCCCGCCCGGAGGTGCGCTTGGTGCGGCAAGCCAACCTGGGTTACTCGGCCGGCATCAACGCCGGCATCGGCTCCCTGCCGCAGGCGGACGTGTACATCATCTTGAACCCCGATCTGGTTGTCCGGCCCGGATTCGCCGAGCCATTGGTGGACGCGCTGGCCGGACGAGTTGGGATCGTCGTCCCCAAGGTGCTGGATGACCAGGGCCTGATCCAGCGCTCGCTCCGGCGCGAGCCCACCGTCTGGCGCGCACTTGGTCTGGGCAGGACGGGCCATCCGGCGCTGTCGGAGTACGTACTTGAAGACAGCGCATACGAGCGGCCAGGGGACTTCGATTGGGCACTTGGCGCTGCGATGGCGGTTTCGCGCGAGTGCCTCGACTCGGTCGGCGACTGGGATGAGAGCTTCTTCTTGTACTCCGAGGAGACGGACTTCTGCTTGCGGGCCCGGGACCGAGGCTGGGCAACCCGCTACCTCCCGGACTCGGTCGTCGTGCACAGCGGCGGCGGCTCGGGCCGATCGGACGCCACGCACACGATGCAAATTGTCAACCGAGTCCGGCTGTACGCCCGGCGTAACCCGGGGCCGCGAGCGTGGGCGTACTGGGCCTTGACGATCCTCTCCGAGCTCAGCTGGCTCGGCCGTGGGCATCCCCAGTCCTGGGCTTCGGTGAAGGGATTGCTGCTTCCCAGCCACCGCCCGGCGGTGCTCGGTTGCTCGGATTCGATCCTCCCCAGGTGAGGCCGTGAGGGGGGCGCAGTTACCCGAAAGTTTTATGCGTCGTCCGTTAGAAAATCTCAGAAATGGTCATAAGTGATTGAACCATCACTTAGGCTCCTCTCAGCAGCGCCCCAGACTCCCCCGAGGTGAATCGCCCCCGAGATTCGCCGGTCCAGGGCGCGGACGGATGGTGTCATGCCCACCTCTCGGCATTTTCTTGCGCGCTGGTCGCCCATCGCCTTGTTGGCGTCGCTGGTCCTAGCGCTTACAACCTGCTGGTCCGCGGTTCCTGCTCAGGGCGTGACTTCATACACGCTTTGGAGCCGAAGCGCGCCGACAACCCTGGTCATCGGCAACGAAACGGTCGGTATTGAGCTTGGGAACAAATTTACGGCCGTGGTCGGCGGACAAGTCACCCACGTGCGCTTCTATAAGACGTCCGTGAATACTGGCACCCATATCGGAAGCCTGTGGGACTCTTCGGGACGTCGGCTGGCTTCGGTCACCTTCACCGGTGAAACGTCGAGCGGTTGGCAAGTTGCCAAGTTTGCGACGCCGGTGTCGGTCAAGGCCGGGTCCACGTACATGGTTTCGTACTTCGCGCCCAAGGGCCGCTATGCCGCCACTAACGATTTTTACGGCGCTTCGGCAAGCCCCAAGTACCTGACGTTCACCCCTGGATCGCAAGCCTTCTACTCCTACGGCTCGGCCTCGCTCTTTCCCAGGACCACCGCCTACAGGCACAGTGAGTACTGGGTAGACCTGGAGTTTGTCCCGAGCGCAACCGTGCCGCCGGCGCCCGTCGCCACCGCCACGCCGACCCCCACGCAGACGACAACCGCGCCCGCGACGGTCCCGACATCGACGACGACCAGCACCGCGCCCGCGTCGACTACCAACTGCGCGGCCGACCCAAGCCGGTGCGGGTACCCGGATGCGGACAACACCGGTGTGCCGGCTGGGAAGACACTGCGAAAGGTTCCAGCAGAGTTGAAGTCTGGTCCGGGCTGGCAGTGGAATAGCTACCTCGGCTCCGTTCAGACGACCGCGGCTGGGGCTGTGATGGATGGCCTGGACGTCGCCGGCGGCGTGGTTATCGACCATCCCAACGCGACCCTGAGCAACTCCAAGGTTTCGAATTGCGGCGGGTCGTGGGACAGCGACGTGGTTGCGGTTCGCTACCGGGCGGGAAACGCCTCTTATCAGGGATCAGGGGCGAAAATCACGCGGAATACATTGTTCGGGACGCCGTCGGGTTGCACCATCCGGGCCCGCTCGGGCGTGCGGGACATCTACGGTGAGGCCCCGAACGTGACCGTGTCCGGCAATAACATCTCCGGCACCGGGAACGGCGTCACGGTCGAGTATCAAGGATTGATCGCCGATAACTACGTTCACCATCTGGGGCACATTGCGGGCGACCACCACTCGGGGATCTCGACCCACGGTGGTGCCCTGCAGGTGACGGTTAGGCATAACACCGTGTTGCTTTATGGAATGCCGCAACCTGGAGGCGGCGGCGTCTCCGCGGCGCTCACCATTTACAGCGATTTCGGCCACGCCCAGAACACGACGCTCGAATCGAACCTGATCTCGGGGGGCGCCTACACGATCTTCGCGGGCAATAGCGGTGATTCGTATGCCGGCGTGCTGGCCACGAATATCAAGGTGCTGAGCAACCGATTCGTCTGCGGTCAGTGGGACTACGGACCTGTCGCCTTCTACAAGCCGGCCACCGGGAATGCCTTCTCCGGCAACTACTGCGACCAGAGCTTGGCTGGAGTCTCCGCCTAG